>NZ_JBFAJC010000019.1:0-180151 GCF_040655075.1 Actinoallomurus sp. NPDC050550
CTCCCGTCCATTCCCGTCCTACCCGCGCCCGACCGACCTCCCGGGCCTTCCCGACCAACCCGCGCCCGACCGACCTCCCGGGCCTTCCCGATCGGCCTGCGCGCGGCCGGTCGGCCGCGCTCGCGAACCCGCCTCCGCGTCGAACGCGGCGACCGACCGGGGTTGCGGTGCGCAGGCCGGCCCCGCGAGCTTTCCCGACCAACCTGCACCCAACCGAACTCTCGGCCTGCGTCCGACCGAACTCTCGGCCCGCGCCCGACCGACCTCGCGGGACGGTCAGCTGTGGCCGAGGGCCTCCTCGTCGGTCAGTGTCGCCGACGGCACCACGTCGTAGCCCATCTCGTCGACGATAGGGGGCGCGACCTCGGCCGAGGGCGGCGCCACCACGGCCTCGGAGTGGGCGCCGCATCCGTGGTCGACGGAGACGACCTTGCCGTCGTCGGGGGCGTACTCGTTGGCGCACACGCCGAACACCTGCCGCAGTGAGCCCGCGAGCGGCACGAAGAAGCCGCAGGTCGCGCACTGTGCCGGCGCGGAACGGGCGACCGGCGCCTCCGGGCCGGACTCCCCGCCGTACCACCGGCCGGCGGCATCGTCGCGGCCCTCGACGGACAGCACGCGGGCCTTGCCGAGGCCCAGCTCCCAGCCGAGCTCGACGTCGATCTCCTCCGTACTCGTGAATCCGGGCGCCAGGCGCGGGTCGTCGGCCTGTGTCGGCAGCAGGTCGCCGGGGCCGAGGTCGCCGGGGCGCAGCCGGTCGCTCCACGGGACCCACTCGGGAGAGAGCATGGCGTCCTCGCCGGGCAGCAGCACGCTCTCGCTGACGGTGGCGTGTTTGGCGCGGGAGGCGCGGACGACCGAGACGGCCCAGCGCCAGCCACGGTAGGCCGGGTCTTGGCAGGCGAAGTAGTGGGTGACGACCCGTTCCGCCTCGGGGAGCATGCCCAGGTGCTCGCCGACGAACTCCGGCCGGGACGTCTCCTCGGCCGCCGCGCGTGCCAGATCGACGGCCTCGGCGGCGATGGCGTCGATCACAGGGGTACGGCTCCGCCTGGTGGCGGCCGGACTGGTGGAACGCACAGGACTCACATACACGATTGTCGCTCATCAATGGGCATGGGTTCGCCGCAAAGAGGCAGACTTGACGGCATGAGTTTGTGGTCACGTACGCGCGCCATGGGGCGGTCGATGCGCGGGGTGGCCCAAAAGGCCGGCCGGGCGACCCGCCGGGCCACGCACGCCGGGGGCGCGGGCGGCAGCGGGCTGGGCGCCCTGATCGAGCTGGGCGCGCTGAACAGCGCCGGGGACGCGCTGATCGCGGTGGCGCTGGCGGGCACGATGTTCTTCAGCCTTGACGTTCAGCAGGCGCGTGGCCAGGTCGCCCTTTACCTTTTGGTGACGATGGCGCCGTTCGCGCTGGTCGCGCCCCTGATCGGGCCGGTGCTCGACCACATGCGCCACGCGCGGCGCATCGCGATCGCGGGCACGATGCTGGCGCGCGGCCTGCTGTGCTGGGGGATGGCCGGGGCGGTCCTGCACAAGGATCCGGTGACGCTGATGCCCGCGGCGTTCGGGGCGCTCGTGCTGTCGAAGGCGTTCGGGGTGTCGCGCAGTGCCGTCACGCCGCGGGTGCTGCCCGACGGCCTCGCCCTGGTCACCGCGAACGCCCGCGCGTCGTTCACCGGCCTGGTCGCCGCGTCGATCATGGCGCCGCTCGGGGCGGGTCTGGTCGCCGTCACGAACGCCGGCTGGGCCCTGCGCGTCGCGACGGTCGTCTTCATGGTCGGCGCGATCTCCGCCATGCGGCTGCCGTCCCACGTCGACACGCCCGACACCACCGACGCGGGTGCCCCGGAGGGAGCCCGTACGGACGACCGGGGCCGCTGGCGGACCCTGCTGCGGGTCGGGCCGGTGGTCGGGGAGGCGATGCTCGTCAACGCGGCCCTTCGGGCGTTCGCCGGGTTCTTGATCCTCTATCTGGCGTTCCTGCTGCGGACCAAGGGGTTCGTCCAGCCGGTCTCGCCCAACATCGCACTGGGTCTGCTGGCGGCCTCCGCCGGCGCGGGCGGCTTGGCCGGAACCGGCCTGGGCGCACTGGTCAAGGCGCGGGCTCCGCGCGCGATCGTGTTCGGCACGCTGGCGACCGCGACGGTGACGGCGGCGGTGTGCGCGGCGTTCTTCGGCCTCATCGCCGCGCTCGTGGTGGCGTTCGTCGGCGCGCTCGGTCAGTCGCTGGGCAAGCTCGGCCTGGACGCGATCGTGCAGCGGGAGATCGGCGAGGAGGTCCGGTCGTCGACGTTCGCGGTGACGGAGACGGTGCACCAGCTCGTCTGGGTGGTCGGCGGGCTGACCGGACTCGGCATGTCGATCGTCGCCTCGAACGGCCACCTCGCCCTCGCCGCGGTGGCCGGCGCGCTCGCGCTGTCCCTGCTCACGCTGGCGTCCCGGTCCAGGAGCCGCCGTGCCGTACGACGCCGCGAGCGCGCCGCCGAGGGTGAGCCGAGCGTCGCCGACACCACCGCGTGACTACTGCGGATCGAGGTCGTCCGCGACCGCGCGCAGCACCTCACCGATCTTCTTGGCGATCTTGCCCTCGGGGTGCTTGCCCCGACGATAGGTGGTGGAGATGCCGTCGAGGAGCTTGATGAGGTCCTCGACGATCTCCACCATCTCGTCGGGCTTCTTGCGCTTGCCCTTGACCACGGACGGCGGGTTGTCGAGCGTGCGGACGCTCAGCGCCTGCTGTCCCTTGCGGCCCTCGACGACCCCGAACTCGACGCGCTGCCCGGGTTTGAGCGAGGTCACGCCGCCGGGCAGCGCGGAGGAATGAACGAACACCTCACCACCGTCATCGCGGGTGAGGAAGCCGAATCCCTTGTCGGCGTCGTACCACTTGACCTTGCCAGTGGGCACAGGGGACCTCGTTGCTAGCTCTTGTCCGGGCGGGTCACATCAAGGCTATTGCCTCGACGGGGAACCAGGGTTGATCAGTTCGTTCAAAGTGTCGGGGAAACGCCGCAAATCGGGCAACACGATATCGGCTCCGTAGGCCCGCAGCGCCTCCGAATCGTACGGGCCGGTGGCGATCGCGACGCTGCGGGCGCCCGCAGCCCGGGCGGCGTCGATGTCGGCGACGTGGTCCCCGGCGTACGCCGTCGCACCGAACTCCTTCAGCGCCGAGCCCTTCCCCGTGCCGAAGAGCCCGCCCGCGACGGCGTTGACGTTCAGGCCGAGGAACCGGACGGTCGCCTCGGCGTCGCGCTGGTTCTTGGCGGTGACGACGATGACGCGCCCGCCCCGGGCCCGTACGGCGTCGACGGCCGCGCCCGCACCGGGCATCGGGGACGTACGGGGAACGGCGACCTCGCCGTAGAAGGCGCGGTAACGCGCGGCCACCTCCACGACGTCCTCGGGCGGGAACCAGTAGGCGAGTTCGGTCTCCAGCGGCGGGCCGAGGCGCGAGGTCACGGCGGCCGTGTCGATGGGCACCCCGGTCTCCGCCGACAGCCTCTCGAAGGCAGCGGCGATCCCCGTACGGGTGTCGGCAAGTGTCATGTCCAGATCGAATCCCACAGCGAGCACGCGCCTTAGGGTACGTACCATGCCGACTCACGCGTGCCCGCGCCCTCCCGGTAGTGGCGATGCGACGGGATCCGAGTGGGAGGGCGCGGAGTCTGCGCGAAATCTGGATCTATTGATCTGGTCACCGGCCGGGCTCGCATTATTTGCAGGCCCATAACTGCGGTTACGTGATGCGGATATACCCAGCGGCCACCCCTCGAACCGTACAGACGGCAAATCGATCTCGAGAGTAAGAAAAGAAAATGGCGAGATGGCGCACTAAGTCGGGAAATGTCGCCCAGGATTCCGGCCGAGACGAGTCCTCCTCCGACCGGACCGTTCCGCAGGCCGGACGACACCGGCCGAACGGCGATCCACTCCGAAGCGGCCTGGCCAGAGCCGCAGGCATCGCGGCCACCGTGGTCGCGGTCGCCGCGACGGTCGTCACGGTGGTGTTGGCCCTGCACATCGCCTTCGTCGTGTTCTCCGCCAATCCCGCCAACCCGATCGTCCGGACGGTGAACGATCGGGCACAGGGATTCGCGTGGGAGTTCCGGGACATGTTCACACCCAAGGACGAACGCGTGGCGGTGCTCGTCAACTACGGGATCGCCGCCGTCGTGTACCTCATCGCCGGAAGGGTGGCAGCCGGGCTGATCCGGAGGATTCGCTGACCGTCGCCTCCGTACGCGCACTGTCACACCCTGTGAGATGACGAATCCGTACGACATCGCGCGACCGTTCCATGGCTTACGCTCTTTCTCGGAGGAGCACACGAAAATGCAAAGATCTACCCGAGAACGGATCGTCGCCGAGGCGCTCCGGCTGTTCGCCGAGCGGGGCTACGCCGCGACATCCGTGGCGGAGATCGAGGCCGCGGCCGGCCTGTCCCCAGGGGCCGGTGGGCTCTACCGCCACTTCCGCTCCAAAGAGGAGGTCCTGGCCGCCGCCGTGCGCGAGCACATCGCCCGCACCTCCGAGCAGATCGCCACGATCTTCAAGCGGTCGGCCGGGATCCAGGACCAGCCGCTGGCCGACCGGCTGAGCGCGGCCGCGTCGGCGGGCCTGGCCAAGATGCGGGAGGAGGCCGACCTCATCCGGGTCCTCTTCCGCGACCTGGACAAGTTCCCCAACCTCGTCGCCGAGATGCGCGAGGGCATCGCCAACCCCCTCTACGACCTGTTCGGCAAGTGGCTGGCCGGCCAGCCGGAGATGGCCGGAATCGACGAGGACTGGGACGCCGTCGCCCTGACCCTCGGCGGGGCGATCGTCAACTACTGGCTCGCCCAGGACGCCCTCTACGCGGCGCCCAACCGCATCGACGAAGAACGCTTCATCAACGGCTGGTCCCGCCTCGCCATGGGCCTGGTCGGCACGGCCGCCGAAGCCGTCCAGTAGCCGGCCCGGTGGGTTCGGCAGTGGTCGTCGGCCGATAGCGGCCAGGCAGATCCCCGAATCGGCCGCGGCGGACCGACCGCCGGCCAAGCGATCCGCTCAGCCGCCGGTCGGCCCGCTGCCGCCGGGACCGGCTCAGCGGACGAGCCGGCCCAGCAACGCCGACGCGGCCGTGATCCCGGCCGCCGCGGCCACCACGAGCACCGCGATGTCGAGAGGAAGATGCCCCGGCGTGCCGATCAGCAGGTTACGCAGGGCGTCGACCTCGTAGCTCAGCGGGTTGACATGGCTGATGACGCGCAGCCATCCCGGCATGATGCTCACCGGGTACAGCGCGTTCGACCCGAAGAACAACGGCATCGTGATCGCCTGCCCGATGCCCATGAGCCGGTCCCGGGACATGGCGAGACCGGCGATGGTCATTGACAGGCACGAGAAGAACGCGGTGCCGAGCATCACCACGACCACGACCCCGAGCCAGCGCACGGGGTTGACGGTCAGCACCACGCCGAGCAGCGCGGACAGCACCATGATGGCCACGGCCTGAGCGAGGGAGCGCACTCCCGCGGCGAACGCCTTTCCGGTGACCAGCGCCGCCCGCGGGGTCGGCGTGACGAGCAGCTTGGCCAGCACGCCCGCATCGCGCTCCCAGATGATCTGGATGCCGTAGAAGATCGCGATGAACAGGGCGGACTGAGCGAGGATGCCCGGCGCCAGGTAGTCCAGGTACGGCACCCGCCCGGTGGGGATGGCCCGGATCCGGGAGAACGTCTCCCCGAAGATCAGCATCCACAGCGCGGGCTGGATCGCGCGGGTGTAGAGCTCCGTCCGGTCGTGCCGCATCTTCTGCAGCTCGACGATGCACATCGCGGTCACCCGCGCGAGCGGCAGGCGCCAGGCGGCCCGGCGGGCCGACGGCTCGACCGAGCCGACCGGCGGCCGGGAGGTCGCAGGGTCAGTGGGGTCGACCGGCGGCCGAGAGATCACAGACTCGGCCGTGCCGACGGGCGGTCCCGAGGTCGCGGACTCAGCCGAGTCGGCCGGCGGTGCGCCGGGTGCGGCGCACGTCGCGGAATCCGTGTCCCGGCTCGTCGAGCCGGTCTCCGGTGTAGGCACGGAACACCTCCTCGAGGGTGGCGCCGGGTTCCAGCCCGGACTTGAGTTCGGTCGGGGTGCCGAGGGCCTGGATCCGGCCCCGGTGCATGAGCGCGATCCGGCCGCAGTGCTGGTCGGCCTCGTCCATGTAGTGGGTGGTCACCAGGACGGTCATCCCGGTGGCGTGCCGGACCTCCTGGATGCGCTCCCAGACCCCGTCGCGCGCGACCGGGTCCAGGCCGATGGTCGGCTCGTCGAGAATGAGCAGGCGCGGGGCGCTGACGAGGGCCTGCGCGAGTTCGAGGCGCCGGATCATTCCCCCGGAGTACGTCTGCGCGCGCCGGTCGGCGGCGTCGGCGAGCCCGACCGCGGACAGGACCTCCTCGACACGTTCCCGGCGATGGCGGCGCGGCACGTCGAACAGGCGGGCGAAGAGTTCGACGTTCTCCCGGCCGGTCAGCGCGGCGTCCGCGGACAACTGCTGGGGCAGGTAGCCGATCGCCCGGCGCACGGCCATCCGATGGCGTGCCACGTCGAGCCCGAACACCTCCACCATGCCCGGCGTGGCGGGCAGCAGGGTGGTGATCAGCCGGATCGTCGTGGTCTTGCCCGCCCCGTTCGGGCCGAGCAGGCCGAAGACCTCGCCCTCGGCCACCTCCAGGTCGACGCCGTCGACCGCGACGTTGCCACCGAACGCGTGCCGCAGCCCCCGGCACATCACCGCGAGCCGGTCCGCCGGTTCGCTCCCGTCGCTCATGATTCACCCCCGTCGGAAGACGCGTGCACGGATGACGCTGCCGGGCGACCGATGTCGGCCGGCTCTGTGGATGGGCTGGCCGGGCGGTCGGCGGCGTCGTCGGACGGCTGCACGAATGTCGCCGGGCGACCGGCGCTGACCGGCTCCGTGGACGGGCTGGGCGGACCGTCGGCTGCGTCGCCTGTCGGCTCCGCCAGCCGGGCGAGCAGCCGGCGCAGGGCGGGCAGCGCCGCGGCGATCGAAGCCTGGTCCTCGTCGGACAGTTCGTCGAGTCGTGCCCCGACAAGGTGGGCCCGGCGGTCCCGCCAGTCGGCGATGCGGCGGCGCGCTGCGGCCGTGAGCTCCAGCCGGGCGGCCCGCCGGTCGTCAGGGTCAGTCTCCCGGCGCAGCATGCCGGCGCGGATCAGCTGGTTGACCAGGGTGCTCACCGTGTTGTCGGCCAGCCGGAGCTCGCGCGCGGCCGCCGCCACGCTCACCCCGGGGTTGCGGTCGACGACGAGCATCAGCTCGACCTGGGCCGGGCGCAGGTCCGGCGGTGGTGTCACACCGCGCAGCCTGCGCCGTACGAGGCGGCGCATCGCCATGGTCACGTCCATGAGATCGCCGCCCAGGCGAACGCCATCGCTGCCCATAAGTCCGGATATTACCTCTTAAGCAGAGGTAATCATTTCCCCTGGGACCGACGTGGCTGTAGTGGCCAGTGAGGATTGGCGGCCGGGGAAGGGCCCTCCCTCCACTTCGCCACTCGTCACGGACGGTAAAGAAGTTGCTCCATAGTGTGGTGGTCATCACGCGTGCCGAGGAGCCCACGCCGCAGTTCCGTCCCCCCGACGGCCCGCCCGCGCAGTCCGAACGGAGCACCATGTCCGTACGAGGGGAAGAACGGTGATCGCCACGGTGCGGGGGTTCATGTCCATGGGCCGCCCCGCCAAGGTGCTGCTGATCAACGAGAGCGGTGAGACGGCCGGGCTCCTCATGCTCGCGCCGTACCTCGCCGACCACCTGACGCACCGGATCGGGCTGGCGGTCTGGCTCGTCGGCATCCTTCTGGGGCTGCGCCACTTCAGCGAGGGCCTGTTCGCCGTCGCCGGCACGCTGGGCGACCGTATCGGCTACAAGCCGGTGCTCGTGGTCGGATGCGCGCTCGAGGCCCTGGGCTGCGTGCTGTTCGGCCTGTCCACCGCCGTGCCGTGGCTGATCGGGGCAGCGCTGTTCAGCGGGCTCGCCCGCGCGCTGTTCATCCCCGCCAGGCGCGCGTACCTCGCCCAGGTGGAAGGCGACCGGAAGGTCGAGGCGTTCGCCCTGGCGAGCGTCTGCCGCCGGGTCGGGCTGCTCATCGGCCCTATCGCCGGAATCCTGCTGATCGACGCGGGGTTCGAAACGCTGTGCACGGCGGCGGCCGGGGTCTTCGTCGCCCTCACGCTGGCCCAGTGGTGGCTGCTGCCGCCCTGCGCCGGCGTCCACGCGGGCTCGGCGCGTCCGCTCTGGGCCGAGTGGCGGGAGGCGCTCGGTGACCGCGTGTTCCTCGCCTTCGCCGCGACGATGTTCGCGTCGTACTCGCTCGTCTACCAGCTCTCGTTCGGCCTGCCGATCGAGGTACGCCACGTGTCCGGAGGACGCGCCGGGATCACGGCCCTGTTCGTCCTGTCGGCCCTGCTCGGTCTCGCGGGACAGGTACGCCTCACGCGGTGGTGCGAGCGGCGCTGGACACCCGGCCAGGTCATGGTGCGCGGCCTGATCATCATGGGTGTCGCGTTCGTCCCGTTGATGTTGCCGCCCGCGCACGGCGGGCCGCTCATCCGCCTGCTCCCCATCATGCTGTGCGCGGCGATCCTGACCGTCGGCATGATGATGGTCTTCCCATTCGAGATGGCCACCATCGCCGACCTCGCCGGCGACCGCGGGATCGGGACGTACTACAGCGTCAACAACCTGCTGTCCGGAGTCGGCTCCGTCTTCGGCAACCTGCTCAGCGCCGCCGCGATGGGCCTGTCGCGCACCCTGAACGTGGCGGGCCTGCCGTGGCTCGTGCTGCTGTTCCTCGGCCTTTTCTCGGCGACCGCGCTGACCTTCGTGAACCGAAGCGGCCGGCTCCCCGCGGGCCGCCTGGCCGAGGCAGGGGTCGGGACGGCGCCCTAGCCGCGATCACGCGCGGCGTCGATTCCGTACCCGCGCGGGACCATCAGGTCGCCATCCGCGAATACCGTTGTCGTCGTGAGCACGGAGACCTACGCCGATTGGCTGCGGGCGCGCGACGACGACGGTCTGCGCGCCCTGTTCGCGGCTCGCCCCGAGTTGATCACTCCCGTGCCCGCCGACATGGGAGCGCTGGCCGCCCGAGCGTCCGCGGCATCGGCCGTGTCGCGGGCGCTCGACCGCCTTGACCGGCTCGCGCTGAACGTCTTCGAGGCGCTGCTGGTCCTCCCCACGCCCATCGCCTACGACGACCTCTTGACGGCCGTCTCCGCCGAGCCGGCCGCGGAGGCCGGCGCCCGGATCCGAGAGACCGTGGACCGGCTGCGCACCCTGGCCCTGGTGTGGGGCGAGGACGAGGCCCTCCGGGTGGTGCCGGGTGGGCGGCAGGTCATTCCGCACCCGGCCGGACTCGGCCCGACGCTCCGGGAGGCGTTCGCCTCGTATCCCTCCGACCGGTTGGCGGAGCTGCTCGGCGACCTCGGTCTGGAGTCGGTCGACGACATCCCGGGCCGGATCGCCACTTTGATCGAGGACGCGGGTCCAGAGGCGAGGGCCGCGCTGGACCGGCTCGCCTGGGGGCCGCCCGTCGGCCGGGTCGACGGCGCCCGCCGGCCCGTCAGCCTCGCCACGGCCGCCTCCCCCATCGAGCGCCTTCTCGCGCGTGGCCTGCTGGCCGCGACCGACGACCGCACCGTGACGCTGCCCCGCGAGGTCGGCCTCCATCTGCGCGGCGGCCGGGTCTTCGCCGAGTTGCGGACGACACCGCCGCCCCTCGACGGCAAGGCGCGACCGCGATCGCTCGTCGACCGCACCGCCGGCGGCCAGGCGTTCACGTTCGTGCGCACGATCGAGGACCTGCTCGACCACTGGGGCGTCGAGCCACCCGGCGTGCTGCGCGGTGGCGGCCTCGGCATCCGCGACCTGCGCGCCACCGCCGGCCGGCTCGACGTGCCCGAGTGGACGGCCGCGCTGCTCATCGAGGTGGCGTACGCCGCCGGGCTGCTCGCCCGCGACGGCGACCACGACGGCCCGGCGGGCGCGGAATGGCTGCCGACCCAGGCGTACGACCTGTGGCGGCTGCGGGACATCGAGCGCCGCTGGACCGACCTGGCCAACGCCTGGCTGCTGACCGACCGGGCATCCGGCCTAGCGGGCGAGCGCGACGACCGCGACCGGCTCATCAACGCGCTGTCCGACGAGGCCGTACGGGTGAGCGCCCCGCAGGTGCGGCGCTCGGTGCTCGGCGCGCTCGGCGACGCCGAGCCCGGGACCGTGCCCAGGGCGGAGGACGTCTTCGCCTACCTCACGTGGCAGCAGCCGCGCCGCGGCGGCACCCTGCGCGAGCGACTCGTCGGCTGGAGCCTTCGCGAGGCCGAGGTGCTCGGTGTCACCGGGCTCGGCGCCCTGTCCGGCCACGCCCGGGTGCTCCTCTCGGGCGGCGACGCGACCAAGGCGCTCGCCGCCGTACTGCCCGAGCCGGTCGACCACGTGCTCATCCAGGCCGACCTGACGGCGGTCGCCCCGGGCCCGCTCGTCAGCGACCTGGCCCGCGAGCTCGCGCTCGCCGCCGACGTCGAGTCCACCGGCGGCGCCACCGTCTACCGCTTCACCCCGGAGTCGGTACGCCGGGCCCTCGACGCGGGTCGCGGCGCAGCCGAGCTGATCGACCTGCTCAAACGGCATTCGACGACCGACCTGCCGCAGCCGCTGACCTACCTCATCGAGGACGTCGCCCGCCGGCACGGCCGGTTGCGGGTCGGCGTCGCCTCGGCGTACGTCCGCTGCGACGACCCTGCCGTCCTCGACGAGATCCTCGCGGACCGGCGCTCGGACCAGCTGCGGCTGCACCGGCTCGCACCGACGGTCCTGGCCTCCCGGATCTCCCGCGGCGAGCTGCTGGAGTCCCTGCGCGCGCTGGGGTACGCGCCGGTGGCCGAGTCGCCGGAGGGCTCCGTCGTCGTCACCCGCCTCGACGCGCGCCGAGCCGAGACCACGCACGGCATGTACGAACCGGCGCACCACTCCCAGATCGGCGTGGCCGGCCCGGACCCGTCGGTCGTGACGGCGGCCGTCCGCGCGCTCCGGGCGGGCGAGAGCGCCGCGCGGGCCGCCGTCCCGAGCGGCGCGCCGCCGCGCTCCCCTGCCATGGCCATGGTCAAGCAGCTCCGGCAGGCGGCCGATCGAGGCGCCCGCGTGTGGATCGGCTACCTCGACCAGCAGGGGCAGGCGTCCAGCCGCATCATCGAACCGGCCCGTGTGGAGGGCGGTTTCCTCACCGCGTACGACGCGACGCGGGCCGCCGTACAGCGCTTCGCCCTGCACCGCATCACCGGCGTCGCCGAGGTCGACGGCTCGCCCTGATCCACAGCACCGACGTCGTCGAGCTCGGCAGCTCATCCTGGCTCACAGCACCGCCCGCGCCGAGGTCAACGGCTTATTCTGCTCCGAAACCCGGTCGCCCTGGCCGTTTCCGGTCACCGGCATTCAGTGCTGATATTCCATGATCAATCTACGAATGTCACCGAATGCACACAAATGTAACTCTTTTGCCCTTGCGACTCACGTATCACAGAAGGCAGGGTTCGCATCGGTCGGCCGACCGTAATGCCCATGGTCATCTCTCCACAACGGGAGTTCAGATGCGCATTACCGCAAAGACCCTGGCAGCGACGACGATGACGGCCGGCCTTACCCTGACCGGAATGGCGACCGCACACGCCGCCGTCGCCGCCCCGGCCACCGCGAAAGCCCCGGCCGCCGTGAAGGTCACGGACGTCACGGCCCAGGCGTGCAAGGGCAACCCCAGCAGCAACCTGCACCTGACCCGAGCCCAGATCAAGACCCGCGCCCGCACCTGGCTCGGCAAGGTCTCGTACTCTCGGAGCAGCTACTACTGCAACGGCTACGGCCGTTACCGGCAGGACTGCTCCGGCTACGTCTCGATGGCCTGGGGGCTGCACACGTCCCAATGGACCGGAAGTCTCCTCAGCTATTCCTATGGCATCTCCAAGAAATCGCTCCGGTACGGTGACGTGCTGACCCACGACCCCCAGAGCACGTCGAAGGGCCACGTCGCGATCTTCATGGGATGGGCGAGTAAGGGCCGCCCGATCGTGTGGGAGGAGTCCCACCCCGGCACCAAGGCGGGCCAGCACACCTGGACAGCTTCCTACGCGGCCACCTTCTCGGCGCGCCGTTACAAGAACGTCCGTTAGCGCAGCTGGGGCAGGCTGATGCCGGAATCCATCAGCTCACCACGCCGAAATGGGTCGAGGGGTCATCGGCCCCGAAAACGGCCCCTCGACCCTTCCCATTTCACGCCCATATCTTCGCGGCGAAGAACCGCGCGGCGGTCATCCCCCGCGCTTGCCGAAGTCGGCGCTGGACCAGTGCGCGGGATGCATCCGGATCAGCACGAGGCCCTCTCCGCTGGTGCTCTGGAGATACCGCTCGCCGAGTTCCGGCCCGAGATAACGGTGGGCCAGCGCGGCGCGCTCGGCCTCCCCGGCCGGTTCGTCGACGGCGGTGACCGGGCCCTCCACGGTGACGTACCGGTAGGGCGGGTCGTCGTTGTGCACGCACAGCGTGACCCGGCCGGCCTCCCGGATCAGCTCGGCCTTACGGCTCTTCGCGCCGGTGATGAAGTACAACTCGCCACCAGGCTCGTAGGCGAACCACATCGGCACGGTCACCGGTGCCCGGTCTCCGCCGCTCTCGGTCACACTCAGCACGCCGAGCCGTACTCCCGCGAGGAACGCCTCGCGCTCCCCGACACTCATCACCTGCGTCACGCCGTGATGCGTAACCGGGCCGCGCCCATCGCCAACCCGTAGGCCGGCAAAGAGTCAGCGCGGGTCGGCGCCGCCCGCGTACCGGCCCGGGGTGACGCCGAAGGCGTGGCGGAACGACTCGATGTACGCGCTGGGGCTGCGGAAGCCGCTGGTGGCCGCGACGGTGGTGACCGACGCTCCGGTGGCGAGGAGTGTGAGGGAGTGGTGCAGCCGCAGCTGGGTGCGCCACTGCGGGAAGGTCATCCCCGTCTGTTCCCGGAAGAGACGGCTGAGCGTGCGTTCGCCCGCGCCGACGGCCCGCCCGAGTTCGGCGAGGGAGCGCTGGTCGGTGGGGTCGGCGGTCAGGATTCCCGCCACGTCGCGGAGCCGGGGGTCGACCGGTGTCGGCAGGCACAGCGGGAGTGCCTCGACCCGGCGCAGCTGGTCGAGGGCGACCGCCTCGAGGTTGCGCCGCTGGCGGGTGGTCAGTCCGTCGTCGTCGCTGAGCGCGATGATCACTTCGCGCATCAGCGGGGTCACCGCCAGGACGGTGGGCGTGTCGAGCCCGAGCGGGTTGACCCGGGTGTCGAAGACGAGGGTCCGCATCTGCGTCGGACCGTACGCCTGGTGGGAGTGGGCCACGGCGGCGGGGATCCACACGGCGCGGTGCGGAGGGACGACCCATGAGCCCGCGCTCGTGGAGACCTGCAGCACGCCCCGGCTCGGATGGACGAGCTGGTGCCGGGCGTGGTCGTGCCAATCGATCCAGGCGCCGTGCTGCAACGACTTGCGCGTCGGGCCGGTGAGATGTTGGCGGGTTACCGACATTTGTTGGCAGAGTACCGGAAGCCCGCTCCCTGTACCGGGCCCGATCCTGAGCACATGTGTCACTCAGGACCTCGATCATGACCGCCGAAGGGACCCGTGTCGGCGACGGAGCGCCCCGTACGGAGACCGCGAGCGAAGCGGCCGACGCCCCCGGGCCGACCAAGCCGGCCGTGCCGTCCTCGGCGTTGCGGCGGATGTGGGTGTGGGCGGTCGCGCACGCGGTCGACGACCTGTATCAGGGGCTGGTCCCCGCGAGCGTGCCGTACTTCGTGCTGGACCGTCACTACGGCTACGTGGCCGCCTCCGGGCTGACCCTCGCCGCCACGCTGGGCAGTTCGGTGCCTCAGCCGTTCATCGGCGTGGCCGTGGACCGGAAGGGGCTCGGCCGGCTGGCCGCCGTAGGCGTGGCGGTCGCCGGGCTCGGGTTCGGGCTGTCCGGCCTGGTGAACTCCTACGCCCTCGTCTGGAGCCTGATCCTGATCTCCGGGCTGGGCGTGGCGATGTTCCATCCGGCCGCCGGGAAGTGGGCTCGGGAGACGGCCGGCGACAGCACGACCGCGATGAGCCTGTTCGCCGCGGGCGGCAGCGTCGGATTCTTCCTCGCTCCGGTCCTGGCGACGCCCGCGCTGGTGTCGATGGGCGTCGGGGCGAGCGCGCTGTTCATCCCGCCCGCCCTGCTGATCGCCTTCGTCCTCCTCCGGCACGGGCGGCGAAGGGCCGGGACCGCGTCCGCGGTGGCACGGACGGGAACGGACCGGTGGCCGCCGTTCCTCGTGCTGACCGGCATCGAGATCGTGCGGTCCGTGGCCTTCTTCGGTGTCAACACCTTCATCGAGCTGTACTGGATCCGGAACCTGCACTCCTCACGCGTGCTCGCGGGCGCCGCGCTGGCGTGCTTCCTCGTCGGGGGCGTCGCCGGCACCCTGCTCGGCGGCCGCGTCGCCGACCGGATCGGCCTGGTCCGCACCGTGCAGATCGGCGGCGCGCTGGCGATCCCCGCGCTGGTCGGGCTCCGCCTGGCCCCGGGTCCGGTCGTTCCGCTGCTGTTCGCCGTGTTCAGCGGCGTCGCGCTGAACATCCCGTTCGCGGTGCTCGTCAAGCTCGGCCAGGACTACCTGCCGACGCGGCCGGGAACGGCGGCCGGAGTCACGCTGGGCCTGGGAGTCAGCGTCGGCGGCCTGATCTCCCCGGTGTTCGGCCTCATCGCCGAGGCGTACGGCCCGCGGGGCGTCTTCCTGATCCTGGGCGCGGTCCCCGTCGCCGCCCTCGTGCTGGGCCTGTTCCTCGTCGAACCGGAAGGTCCCCCGGACAATCGACTTTCGGGACGGCAAGATGGAACCAAACGGTGATCGGATGAGTCGTACTTATCCGTCATGCTTGGCGTGCCGTTTACATCCTTGGATTGTCGACCTGGGGGCTCACCGTGACATGGCAGGACCCGTATGGGCAGTACGGTCAAGGTGGCCAGAACCCGTACGGTCAGGACCCCTATGGCCAGCAGGGCTGGCAGAACACCCAGCAGGGCTGGCAGGACCCGTACGCCCAGCAGAACGCCTACGGGCAGCAGCAGGGTTACGGCTACTACGGGCCGCCGGGCGCACCGGCCGGCGGCTCCAACGGGAGCGCGGTCGCGGCGCTCGTCGTCAACATCATCTCCGCGCTGCTCTGCTGCGGCGGAATCGCCTGGCTGCCCGGCATCATCCTCGCCGCGATGGCGATGAACCGGAACAACACCGACCCGGAGTCCGCCAAGCAGCTGACCCTGTGGTCGTGGGTCTGCGTCGTCCTCAACATCGTGCTCGTCATCATCCTGTTCGTGGTGCTGTACAGCATCGGCACGTTCGCCAACCACTCGTCGAGCACCAGCGGTACGTACTGACCGATCGGGCGCGGGAAGCTTCACGGGGGTCCCGACTGTTGGACACTGAGGTTCCACCCCAGAAAGGCACCCCGTGACCGACGGCCCGCTCATCGTCCAGTCCGACAAGACCCTGCTGCTCGAGGTCGACCACGACCTGGCGAACGAATGCCGCAAGGCGATCGCGCCGTTCGCCGAACTGGAGCGCGCGCCCGAGCACATCCACACGTACCGGATCACCCCGCTCGCGCTGTGGAACGCCCGTGCCGCGGGCCACGACGCCGAGCAGGTGATCGACGCGCTCATCACCTACGCGCGCTACCCCGTGCCGCACGCGCTGCTCGTCGACGTCACCGACACGATGGGCCGGTACGGCCGGCTGCGGCTGGAGAAACACCCGACGTACGGGCTGGTGCTGGCCTCGTCGGACCGCGCCGTGCTCGAAGAGGTGCTGCGGGCCAAGAAGCTCAAGGCGATGTTCGGCCAGCGCGTCGACGACGACACCGTGGCCGTGCACCCCAGCGAGCGGGGCACGCTCAAGCAGGCCCTGCTCAAGCTGGGCTGGCCGGCCGAGGACCTCGCCGGGTACGTCGACGGCGAGGCCCACCCGATCGCTCTGCAGGAGAACGGCTGGGAGCTGCGGTCGTACCAGCGTGACGCCGCCGAGTCGTTCTGGCACGGCGGATCGGGCGTCGTCGTACTGCCCTGCGGCGCGGGCAAGACGATCGTGGGCGCCGCAGCGATGGCCCACGCGTCCGCCACCACGCTGATCCTCGTCACCAACACCGTCTCGGCGCACCAGTGGAAGCAGGAGCTGCTGCGCCGCACGTCGCTGACCGAGGACGAGATCGGGGAGTACACCGGCACCAAGAAGGAGATCCGGCCGGTGACGATCGCGACGTACCAGGTCATGACCACCCGCCGGAAGGGCGTCTACTCCCACCTGGAGCTGTTCGACGCCCGCGACTGGGGCCTCGTCCTGTACGACGAGGTGCACCTGCTGCCCGCGCCGATCTTCCGGATGACCGCCGACCTGCAGACCCGCCGGAGGCTCGGCCTGACCGCGACGCTCGTCCGCGAGGACGGCCGCGAGGGCGACGTGTTCTCCCTCATCGGCCCGAAGCGGTACGACGCGCCGTGGAAGGAGATGGAGGCCCAGGGCTGGATCGCCCCGGCCGACTGCGTCGAGGTCCGGGTGACGCTCACCGACTCCGAGCGCCTCGCCTACGCCACCGCCGAGCAGGAGGAGCGCTACCGTTTCTGCTCGACGACGGCGACCAAGACCTCGGTCGTCGAGGCCCTCGTCGAGCGCCACCGCGGCGAGCAGTTGCTCGTCATCGGCCAGTACATCGACCAGCTCGACGAGCTCGGCGAGCGACTCGACGCACCGGTGATCAAGGGCGAGACGAAGATCAAGGAGCGGGAGCGGCTGTTCGACGCCTTCCGCAGCGGCGAGCTGTCCGTCCTGATCGTCTCGAAGGTCGCAAACTTCTCCATCGACCTGCCCGAGGCCTCGGTGGCCATCCAGGTCTCGGGGACGTTCGGGTCGCGGCAGGAGGAGGCACAGCGGCTCGGCCGCGTCCTGCGCCCGAAGGCGTCGGGCAAGGGCGCGCGGTTCTACTCGGTCGTCGCCCGCGACACCCTCGACCAGGACTACGCCGCCCACCGGCAGCGCTTCCTCGCCGAGCAGGGCTACGCCTACCGCATCGTCGACGCCGACGCCGTCTACTCCTCCGACGAGGAGATCTGACCTAGTCGATCCGGAACACCGGGACGGTCGGCGCGACGGCCACGAGCAGCTCGTCGTCGGCGTTCTTGATGTCCACGTCGAAGAACCGGGCGACCTCCCAGCCCCACCGCTTGAAGTAGTGGCGCAGCAGCAGGGGCTTCTGGTCGTCCGGTAGTTCCGTGATGGTGAACGACTCGACCCGGCGGCCCAGGCGCAGCTCACCCCCGCCGGCGACACGGATGTTGCGCACCCACTGGGTGTGGCCGCGCGGGGCGACCAGATAGCGCGTGCCCTCGTGGGTCAGCAGGTTGACCGGGGTGGTGCGCCACTCCCCGCTGGTACGGCCCCGGACGGCGAGGACCCGCGTCCCGAAGAGGCTGACCCCCTTCCGGGTCAGGAAGTGCACGAACTTGTTGAAGTAGATCTCGATCCCGGCGCCCTGGACGTAACGGGGCTCGGTGGTGGCGGTCATCTCGACTCCTTTGTGAGCAGTGCTCTCTCTTAAGAGCAGTGTGCACCAGAGGATGTCGGCGAAGCAAGAGCACTGCTCTCGAATTTGTGCGCCGATCTCATCCCTGTCAGACTGTGCCCATGAACGCGAGTCGTACCGCCCGCGAGCGAGCGAGGGCCGAACTGACCCAGGAGATCAAGGACGAGGCGCGCCGCCAGTTGGCGGTCTCCGGCGCCCAAGGGCTGTCGCTGCGCGCCGTGGCCCGCGAGCTCGGCATGGTCTCCTCGGCGCTGTACCGCTACTTCGCCAGCCGCGACGACCTGCTCACCGCACTGATCATCGACGCGTACTCGGCACTCGCCGACGAGGTTGAGGCCGCCGACCGGGCTGCGGCCACGGCCGGCTTCCGCGCCCGCTGGCAGGCGATCTGCCGGACGGTGCGCGCCTGGGCGACCGCGCATCCCCACGAGTACGCACTGGTCTACGGCTCACCGGTGCCGGGATACCAGGCGCCCGAGACGACGATCGCCTCGGCGACCCGCGTGCCCATCGCCATCATGTCCATCATCCGCGACGCCCACGAGGCCGGCGCATTGGCCGCCCCGCGCGACGAGGACGCGATGCCGCCGGTCCTCACCGAGCAGACCGCCCGCATCGCCGCGTTCATCGGACCGGACGTCCCCGGCCACCTGCTCGTTCGAGGCGCCGTGGCCTGGACGCAACTGTTCGGCATGGTCACGTTCGAACTGTTCGGCCAGTACGCCAACACCCTCGACCCCGCCGACGCCTTCTTCGACCACACCGTCGCCCGCATGGCCCGCCTACTCGGCCTTCCGTAACCGAAGGCACTGTGTCGGCGGTCGGCGACCCAGCGAGAAGTGGCTGTGGCCATGGGGGTGTCGGCCCGCGGGTGTCCGCGATCGAGCACGGCGACATGAACAAGGTCGAGGTCGCCAGGTGATCATCGGCGGTTGCCGCGTTCTATCGGCAGCGACCGCCGACGATCATGAGGGGGCTTACTTCTTGTTCTCCCTCAGGACCACGTCGATGGTGATGGCCGTGGAGATGACGAGGGTGCGGAGCGGGTCGGGGAGCTGGTACGGGATCTGGACGGCGTAGCGGTCGGCCGTCGTGAACCAGGCGGCGGCGAGGCCCTCCCACTGCTTGTTGACCTGAGCGACCTCGACGCCCTGCCAGTCGGTGACCCGGAAGTCCCAGGCGAAGAAGTCACCGCGAATCTCGCCGATCTGGCGGTCCTGCGGGTCCAGCATCGTGAAGCGCGGCTTGAGCCCGAAATGGCATTGGATGGCGCCGATCGGCTGGCCGTTCGGCCAAGTGATCTTCACCTTCGGCGTCGCCAAGGCGAACGGCTTGTCGATGATCAGCATCGGCGCGCCGTCGGGGCGCATCACGTGCAGGGTGTGCCGCGTGTTGTTCGAAAGATCCGAGAACATGAAGCGCATCGCCTTCTTGCCCCCGGACAGGTTCGGCTCGCCGACGATCGCGACCGGTTGCCCCTGGGCGTTGAAGACGGTGTATTTCGACTCGACCGCGAACACTTTTTTGGGCTGCTCAACGAGCAGAACGGGAGAGTTGAAGAGATCCACAGGCAGAAGTTTACGTTTTTTACCCTACCTACGCTTACGTATGGCCGGCTCCGCTGATCACCAGGTCGAAAATCGCCGACGCCGACGCGGCCGGGGCCGGAACACCAAGGACGATCGGCCGGTACAGCGCCGGCCCGACGATGGCGTCCATCAGCAGCTCCGGATCCACATCGCCGCGCAGCCTCCCCTGGTCGACCGCCCGGCGGATGAGCGTCCGCGCCCGGTCCCGCAGCGGGTGGACGAAGCGCCGCCGGTACTCCTCGGCGAGGGCACGATCGGCCATGAGCTCGGCGGAGAGGGCCGGAAGGGCCCGGCCGGCGACGGTCTCGGCGAGCCGCTCGTACGTCACCTCGAGCAGTCGCCGCAGGTCTTCGAGGGGGTCGCCGCTCTCCTCGACCGACCGGTCCCCGAGCTGCGCGGCGATGGCGTCGAGTACCATCTCGCCCTTGGAGGGCCAGCGACGGTAGATCGTCGTCTTGGCCACTCCCGCGCGCCGGGCGACGTCGTCGACGCGGAGGGCGGGGTAGCCGCCCTCGGCCAGGAGTTCCAGGGTCGCCGACAGGATCGCGCGGTCACGAGCCGCGTCCCGCGGCCTTCCGATACTCACAGTTGCGTATTATGCCGAACGCTATTTACGCTACTCGTAGTTTCGTTATGGAGATGATCATGGTCGGATGGAAGCGGTGGTCCTGGGCGCTGGCGGGCGCGTTCGCGCTGCACAACACCGAGGAGGCGCTCACCATGCGCCGTTTCCCGAGCCTCGCGGGCTGGCTCGACCAAGCGGGCCGGCTCGACCAGGGCGCCCTCAACGGGCTCATGGCGGCGATCTCCGGGCTCGGCGTGGTGGCGGTCGCCGTCGGGACGACGGGCCGGCCCGCCGCCTGGAAGCCGTACCTGCCCGCGGGCATGGCCGGGGTGATGCTGCTGAACGTGGCACTCCCCCACGTGCCCGCCGCCGTGGCCGCGCGCGGCTATGCGCCCGGTCTGGTCACCGCCCTGGGCCTCAACCTGCCGATCGGGGCCGCGGTGCTGCGGAGCGCCGTACGGGAGGGCGCGATCTCCCGGCGCGGTCTGCGCCGCACGATGCCGGTCGCGCTCGGCGTCCTTGCCTGCGCTCCCCTCGCTGTCGCCGCCGCCCGCGCGGTCTCTGTCGGAGGGCGTCGCTAGCGTTCCGGCCGTGACGGCGAACGTGGCGTCCTCCTGGGACCGGATCATCACCTGGCTACAGGCGCACGCGCCGACGACCGGCTCGTGGACGCCGAATTCGACGGCAGACTTCTGAAACGCTGACCGTCGTTCTTCTTCGACTGGGTCTGAACAGGGATGGGCGGGCATGCGAAAGGGGCGGTCCCAGCACCGCGGACCGCCCCCTAAGCGAGTGGACTCAGAAGTCCATGCCGCCCATGCCACCGGAGGGGTCGCCGGCCGGAGCCTTCTCCTTCTCCGGCTTCTCGGCGATGACCGCCTCGGTGGTGAGGAACAGCGCCGCGATGGACGCGGCGTTCTGCAGCGCCGAGCGCGTCACCTTCGCGGGGTCGATGATGCCCGCGTCGAACATGTTGACGTACTCGCCGGTCGCGGCGTTGAGGCCCTGACCCGGCTCGAGGTTGCGGACCTTCTCGGCCACCACGCCGCCCTCGAGGCCGGCGTTGATCGCGATCTGCTTCAGCGGCTCCTCGAGGGCGCGCTTGACGATCGCCGCACCGGTCGCCTCGTCGCCTTCGAGCTCGATCTTGTCGAACGCCCTGGCGCTCGCCTGCAGCAGCGCGACACCACCGCCGGGCACGATGCCCTCCTCGACGGCTGCCTTCGCGTTGCGAACGGCGTCCTCGATGCGGTGCTTGCGCTCCTTGAGCTCGACCTCGGTGGCCGCGCCGGCCTTGATGACGGCGACGCCGCCGGCCAGCTTGGCGAGGCGCTCCTGGAGCTTCTCGCGGTCGTAGTCGGAGTCGGAGTTCTCGATCTCCGCGCGGATCTCGTTGACGCGGCCCGCGATGTCGTCGGGGTTGCCGGCGCCATCGACGATGGTGGTCTCGTCCTTGGTCACCACGATGCGCTTGGCCTGGCCGAGCATGTCGAGCGTGGTGTTCTCCAGCTTGAGGCCGATGTCCTCGCTGATGACCTGGCCACCGGTCAGGATCGCGATGTCCTGCAGCATGGCCTTGCGGCGGTCGCCGAAGCCCGGGGCCTTGACGGCGACGGACTTGAAGACACCGCGGATCTTGTTGACGACCAGCGTGGCCAGGGCCTCGCCCTCGACGTCCTCAGCGAGGAGGATGAGCGGCTTGCCGCTCTGCATGACCTGCTCGAGAACCGGCACGAGGTCCTTGTTGGCCGAGATCTTCGAGCTGACGATGAGGATGTAGGGGTCGTCGAAGACGGCCTCCATGCGCTCGGGGTCGGTCACGAAGTAGTGCGACACGTAGCCCTTGTCGAAGCGCATGCCCTCGGTCAGCTCGAGCTCCAGACCGAAGGTCTGGCTCTCCTCGACCGTGATGACGCCTTCCTTGCCGACCTTGTCCATCGCCTCGGCGATCATCTCGCCGATCGAGGGGTCGCCCGCGGAGATGGAGGCCGTGGAAGCGATCTGCTCCTTGGTCTCCACGTCCTTCGCGATCTTGGAGAGCTCCTCGCTGACGCGCTCCACGGCGGACTCGATGCCCCGCTTCAGGGACATCGGGTTGGCGCCGGCGGCCACGTTGCGCAGGCCCTCGCGGACCAGCGCCTGGGCCAGCACGGTGGCCGTGGTGGTGCCGTCACCGGCTACGTCGTCGGTCTTCTTCGCGACCTCTTTGACGAGCTCGGCCCCGATCTTCTCCCACGGGTCCTCGAGCTCGATCTCCTTGGCGATGGATACACCGTCGTTGGTGATCGTGGGGGCGCCCCACTTCTTCTCCAGAACGACGTTGCGGCCCTTGGGACCGAGGGTCACCTTCACGGCGTCGGCAAGCTGGTTCATGCCGCGCTCGAGGCCGCGTCGCGCGTCCTCGTCGAACGCGATCATCTTTGCAGCCATAAGCTCCAGATCCTCCCGGAACGGGGTGGCTATCACTGGATCGAGTCGACGCCCGCGACGGACGACCCCGTCCGGCGACTTCCATGCCGTCGCCGGGCGCGAGGCCTCATCGCCTCGATCACTTCGTTGGCACTCTCAATAGTAGAGTGCCAACCGCTTGTTTAGCACTCTGCCCCCGAGAGTGCAAGCGCGGTCCGCTCTCACCAGGGTGAACTTCTCGCCATCTCGCGCCGGCGCCCTCCCCAGCACGCTATAACGCCAGGTCTGCGGGGTTACGCCAGGGCCCTGACCGCGTACGACCGGGAGCCCAGAAACCCGCACGGCGACGGCCAGAGGGGCCGTTCACGGTCAGCGGGCCGAGCGGGGGAGGCGTTCGGACGGCCGGAGGCCCGGCGCCGAAGCGCCGGGCCTCCGTCGGGCTATGGGACTCAGAGTGCCCGGACCGCGTCCGCCTGGGGACCCCGGTCGCTCTGCGTGATCTCGAACTCCACCCGCTGCCCCTGCTCGAGGCTGCGGTAGCCATCCGACTGGATGGCCGAGTAGTGCACGAACACATCCCTGCCACCGTCGACCGCGATGAAGCCGTAGCCTTTGTCCGCGTTGAACCATTTGACGGTGCCTTGCGCCATTCCTAACAACTCCCACCAGGGCAATTCCCGTGACCATTGGCCACGGCCACTGATTCGAGCCCGCCGGACCACTGCGGAACCCGCCGATCGCCCGCCGACTCGGCTGCGGCGGCCATCGCCGACCCTACACACGGCTACCGTCCGTGGAACAGCCTTTACCCGAGAAGTGCGCGCGGCCGATGTCGGTCAAAAAGAGAATCCCTCAGGCGGAACTAGCGACGTCTACCGATAAATCCGTATACGCGGGCCCGAATTACCGCGCGGGAGAGCGGAGTGGGAGCCTCTGCCTCGGTCGTTTCGGCTGCCGAACGCACGATCCCCGGTGGTCACCGGGTCCGTAGACTCGGCGACCACCGGGGATCGCGGGTACGTCCTGATCACGGGGGGTCACCCCCGAGGAGGGCTCAGCCGCCGGCGACGGCCGGGATGATGGAGATCTGGACGCCGTCCGGCGTCGGCGTGTCGAGCCCGTCGGCGAACCGCACGTCCTCCTCGCCCACGTAGACGTTGACGAACCGCCGGATCTTGCCGTTGTCGTCGAGGATGCGCGCCGCGATGCCGGAGTAGCTGGCCTCCAGGTCGGCGACGACCTCGCGCACGGTCGAGCCCGTCGCCTTCACCTCGGCCTCACCTCCGGTGTAGCTCCGGAGGATCGTCGGGATGCGGACACTGATCGAGCTCACGCCAGACCTGCCTTTCGGAATGCCTCGATGGTCGGAGCGATGTTCGCGGACGGCACGGCCACCGGGGCCACCGCGTCAAGGGTCTTGAGACCGTCGCCGGAGTTGATGAAGACGGTCTCGGCGTCGGGGTCGAGTGCGCCGCCGGCCAGCAGCTTGCGGAGGGCGCCCAGCGTGACACCGCCCGCCGTCTCGCCGAAGATGCCCTCGGTGCGGGCGAGCAGCGCGATGCTGTCGACGACCTCTTCGTCGGAGACGTCCTCGATGGCCCCGCCGGTGCGGCGCACGGCGTCGAGGACGTACGGCCCGTCGGCGGGGTTGCCGATCGCGAGGGACTTGGCGATCGTGGCCGGCTTGACGGGCTGGACGACGTCGAGCCCCGCCTTGAAGGCCGCCGAGACGGGCGAGCAGCCGGTCGCCTGCGCTCCGAAGATCTTGTACGGCCGGTCCTCGACCAGGCCCAGCTTGATGAACTCCTGGAAGGCCTTGTCGATCTTCGTGAGCTGGGAGCCGGACGCGATCGGGATGACGATCTGCTCGGGCAGCCGCCAGCCGAGCTGCTCGGCGATCTCGTACCCGATGGTCTTCGAGCCCTCGGCGTAGTACGGCCGCACGTTGACGTTGACGAACGCCCAGTCCTCCTGCTCGCCCGCGAGCTCCGAGGCCAGCCGGTTGACGTCGTCGTAGTTGCCGTCGACGGTGACGAACGTCCCGCCGTACACCGCCGTCGTGACGATCTTCTGGCGTTCGAGGTCGGACGGCACGAACACGGCGCTGCGGATGCCGGCGCGCGCCGCCGCGGCGGCGACCGCGTTGGCGAGGTTGCCGGTGGACGGGCAGGCCAGGACCTTGAACCCGAGCTCGCGGGCGGCGGCCAGCGCGACCGCCACGACCCGGTCCTTGAACGAGTGGGTCGGGTTGCCACTGTCGTCCTTGACCCACAGCGACCGCAGCCCCAGCGACTCGGCGAGGTTGTCCGCGCGTACGAGGCGGGTGAAGCCGGGCTCGGTGTTGGGCGTGTCGACGACGTTCGACGGAACGGGCAGCAGGCCGCGGTAGCGCCAGATGTTGCGCGGGCCGGACTCGATCTGCTCCCGGGTCACGCCGGCGAGGTCGTAGGAGACTTCCAGGGGCCCGAAACAGAGCTCACAGGCGTAGCGAGGGCCCAGATCGTAGGATTCACCGCATTCACGGCACGTCAGTGCGGTCGCGGGGCCGAGGTTTCGGGCGGCGGACTGCGACATGGAGCGAGGCCTCTCTCCTCATCTTTCCCGTGCCACCTTGGTCACGAGCCGGAGTTGGCACCTGTCCCGGGCGGCCTCGCTGTCAGCGCGAGTTGGTCGCGTGCGAAGCACGCGGTGAACCGCATCTCCGGGAGGGTTGCCGGGGCTTCAACGGGCCGGTCCCTCCACCCCTCTGGATGAGCTTTATGAAGTTGTCTGTTGACCTGTATACGTGACTGACCGGTTCGCCGCCAAGCGCGTCTCAGGTCGCGAGACACCGCCGGGGCCGTACGCCGGGTCGCGAAGCGCCACGTGGGGCCCGGTCGCGGGATGACGTATCTGCGGGATGACGTCCCGAACCGCCCGCCATTCGACCTTCTTCGACCCTCCTTAACGTCGGCCGGTTACGCTCCCTCCATGGGTGACTCGCAGGTCCTCGTCGCTTCCAACCGCGGTCCGGTGTCCTTCGCGCTCGCCGACGACGGCACGCTGTCCATGCGGCGCGGCGGCGGCGGTCTCGTCTCGGCCCTGGCCGGTCTGGGCGGCGACATCCTGTGGATCTGCACGGCGCTGTCGGACGCCGACCGCGCCGCGGCCCGCCGCGCGGAGGACGGCCGGCTGGACGCCTACGGCGCCGGCGCCGTCCGCATGCTGGACATCCCGGCCGGCACCTTCCACCGCGCCTACAACGCCGTGGCGAACTCCACACTGTGGTTCGTCCACCACATGCTGTACGACAGCCCGAACACGCCGCACTTCGACGCGCGGTCCCGGCGGGACTGGCAGTCCTACGAGGCGTACAACGCGGCGTTCGCCGACGCGCTGGCCCGGGACGCGCGGCCGGGCGCGAAGGTGGCGATCCAGGACTACCACCTGACGCTCGCCCCCGGGATGCTGCGCGAGCGCCGACCCGACCTGAAGATCGCCCACTTCTCGCACACGCCGTGGGCGCCGCCGGAGTACTACCGGCTGCTGCCGGACGACATCGGGCGGCAGGTCCTCGAGGGCATCCTCGGCGCCGACCACGCCGGTTTCCACGCCCAGCGCTGGGCCGACGCGTTCATCGACTGCTGCGCCGCCGTCCTGCAGGCGAAGGTCGACCCGGTCGCGGGCACCGTCACCCACGCCGGCCGCGTCACGCGCGTCGGCGTGCACGGGCTGGGGATCGACGGCGAATCCCTCCGAGCGCGCGCCGCCGAACCCGACGTACAGGCCCGCAAGAAGGCCCTGCGCGAGCAGGTCGGCGACCGCCGGCTCATCGTGCGGATCGACCGTACGGAGCTGTCCAAGAACATCGTGCGGGGGCTCGCCGCCTACCGTGAGCTGCTCGCCAAGCACCCGGAGTGGCACGGCCGGGTGGTGCACCTGGCCTTCGCCTACCCCTCCCGCCACGACCTGCCGGAGTACCGCGAGTACACCGCCGCCGTGCAGCGGATCGCGGCCGAGATCTCCGACGAGTTCGGGGACGCCACGTGGGAGCCGCTGATCCTGCAGGTCAACGACGACTATCCGCGCTCGCTGGCGGCGTACGGCCTGGCCGACGTCCTCCTGGTCAACCCGATCCGGGACGGCATGAACCTCGTCGCCAAGGAAGGGCCGGTGCTGTCGGAGCGGGGCTGCGCCCTCGTGCTGTCCCGGGAGGCGGGGGCCGCCGCCGAGATGGACGACGACGCCCTGATGATCAACCCGTTCGACATATCGCAGACCGCCGAGGCGCTGAACCAGGCGCTGCTCATGCCGCCCGACGAGCGCGCCGAGCGCTGCGCCCGTCTGACCGCCGCCGCGACGACCCTGCCTCCCCAGGAGTGGCTCGGCGCCCAGCTCGCCGCCCTGGACGGTCAGCTGTAGTCGTCGCCGAGCGTTTGCCGGAACTGCTTGCGCGCCTCGTGGATCCGGGACTTCACCGTGCCCAGGGGCAGGTTGAGCTGCTGGGCGATCTCGCTGTACTCCAGCTGGGACACGTCGCGCAGCACCAGGGCCTCGATGAGGTCCGGCTTGCGACGCTCCAGATCCTCCATCGCCTCGAGGATGTCCACGCGCGAACCGGCGATGACGCTCGTACGGTGCGGGTCCGGGCGCTGCTGGGGCAGCTCGCCCGCCTGCTCCACCGACCGGCGCTTGAGCGACCGGTACGTCGAGCGCGCGGAGTTGGCCACGACCACGTGCAGCCACGTGCTGAACCGCGAACGGCCCTCGAACCGCCCGATGTTGCGCGCGACCTGCATGAGCGCGTCCTGGCACGCCTCCTCGGCGTCCTGCCGGCACGGGAGGAATCGGGAGCAATGACGCAAAACGTCAGATTCGATGACTCTGAGTAGTTCGTTCAACGCCGCCGAGTCACCTTTAGCGGCCCGCTCCGCCAGCTCTTCGGTCCGCTCGTCGTACGCCATGAAGCCGCCTCGCCCTCGCTATAGCCCCGATATTGGGCATGATACGGGGGTGTCCATGCCTTCCGCCGTCGGCCGTTACCGAATCGATCGTGTTCTTGGGTCCGGAGCTTTCGCTTCCGTTTGGCTGGCCCGAGACGAGCTGCTCGATGCCCCCGTGGCCGTGAAGGTGCTGGCCGGGGGGCTCATCGACGACCTCGACGTACGAAGTCGCTTTCTGGAAGAGGCCAAGATCCTGCGCCGCGCGGACTCCGAACGCCTGGTGCGCGTGCACGACATCGGGGAGTTGGAGGACGGCCGGCCCTACTTCGTCATGTCGTACGCCGACCGCGGCACGCTCGCGGACCGGATGCGGGAGCGGAGGATTTCGGTCTCCGAGGCGCTGCGGCTGGCCATCGAGATCTCCCACGGGGTGGAGGTCATCAACCGGCTCGGCGTGATCCACCGTGATCTCAAGCCGTCGAACGTCCTCTTCCAGTCGACCACCGATGGCGGCGAACGCCTGCTCATCGCCGACCTCGGGCTCGCCAAGGCGCTCGCGCACGCCTCCGGGGCGTTCACGATGCCGGTGGGCACCCCGGGCTACATGTCGCCCGAGCAGGCGCGGTTCGGCGGCGGCCTCGACGTCCGGGCCGACGTGTACGGGCTGGGCGCGCTGACTTACCACCTCCTCACCGGTGATCCCCCGGGTCCGGCGCCGGTGGACGCTCCGCCGAGCGCGGCGCGGCCGGGCCTCCCCCCGGCCGTCGACGAGATCGTGATGCGGGCCCTGGAAGGCGATCGGGAGCGCCGCTGGCCCTCCGCCGAGGCGTTCGCGGCCGCCCTGAGCGTCCCGCTGATGTCCGTCAACGATGACGCGACGCTGTACGACGGCCCCGAGACCGGCGACATGGCGACGACGGCGGACTCCGGATCGGGTGGCGGATGGGCCCCGGGCGTGTCGCCCGGCGGCCCGGCGGGGGGTACGCTCCGCGTCCACCCGATCCCGGACGACCCCGGCCCCACGGACCACCCGGAGGGCGGGCCACCGCCGGACCGTACGTTCGACGTCCCCCCGATCCCGGACGCCTCCCCGGACCGTACGTTCGATGTCCTCCCGGCCCCGGGCGACGCCTCCACGGGCCACCCGGAGGGCGGTCCAGTGCCGGGGGGTACGCTCCACGTCCACCCGATCCCGGACGGCCCCGGTTCCACGGGCGGCGGATTGCCGTCGGACCGTACGGTCCGGGTCCCGCCGGTGGACGATCCGGGTTCGGCGCCGCCGTACGAGAACGCGCGGGACCGGACGATCAACACGCCGCCTCCGGCCGACGTCGGCAACGACACGGTCGTCGACCTGCCGATCGGGGGTCCTCGCGGCGCCGGCCCCAAGACGCCCGGGTCGCACCGCTCCGGTGACACGGGCGGCAGATCACTCGCCGGTTCGCCGAGCCGCAAGCGGTTGATCGTCGTCGCCGGCCTCGCCGCGGTACTGGTCATCGGCGGTGGGGGCGCCTTCGCGATCGGCAAGCTCACCGGTTCCTCGAAGTCGCACGGCAAGCCCGGGGACGGCCTCGTCGCGGTGACCGACGTGACGGGCCGCCTGAGCATCCGCGTGCCGCCGACCTGGAAGCTGCAGACCGAGCACACCACCTGGCCGATCGCGGTGACGGACCGAGCGAAGGCGCCCGCGCTGCGCGCCACCCCCGACTACGCCCAGTTCGTCAAGGACGACGTCCCGACGCCGGGCGTCTTCGCGGGGCTCACCCACGACCTGAACGCCACTCTGCCGCCACCGGGTCTGGGGCGGCATCGCCTCAAGTGCACCGCCGGCACCGCGCAGCCGTACCATCACGGCACGCTGAGCGGGCAGATCAACCCGTGGCACTGCGGCACGATCACGATCAACGAGGTGGGCCTGCGGGACGCGAGCGGGAAGTACGCGATGTGGGTGCGCGTGAAGCTGGCCGGACCGCCCGACCTGACCAAGAAGATCCTGGACAGCATCCAGATCAAGGGCTGACCGACCGTACGATATATCGTCGAACATCGTCGGGAGAGGTCATGCGCAGAGGATCACGGCACCGCGAGGAACGCGCGGCGTTCGGTGACTGGGGGCCGGGTTTCGGGCCTGGGTTCGGTCCGCGCGGCCGCGGCGGGCGGGGCGGACGCCGGATGAAACGCGGCAACGTGCGGGCCGCGATCCTCGCGCTGCTCGCCGAGCGCCCCATGCACGGCTACGAGATGATCCAGGAGCTGGCGAACCGCACGGGCGGGATCTGGCGGCCCAGCCCGGGGTCCGTGTACCCGACGCTGCAGCTGCTGGAGGACGAAGGGCTCATCTCCGGGCAGGAGTCGTCCGGCAAAAAGCTGTTCGCGCTGACGGACGAGGGCCGCGGTGAGGCCGAGTCGGCCGGGCGGACGCCGCCGTGGGCGGAGGTCACCGAGGACGCCGGGGCCGCCGCCACGCACGTCCACACCGCGATGGGCCAGCTGATGATGGCGATCCGGCAGGTCATGCACGCCGGCAACGAGGACCAGCGCGAACGCGCCCTCGACGTCATCAACGACGCGCGGCGCCGCCTGTACGGCATCCTCGCCGACGACGGGGACTGATCCCGGCAGCACACAGCAGAAAACGCCTCCGGTCGGCCACGGGGCCATCCGAAGGCGTTCTCATCGGGTGATCGCCTGCCTGGCCGGAGGCGCCCACCTGCGCTCGCGAGGTCAGGCGGCGGGCACGCCGAACGCGCTGACCAGGGCGTCGAGCTCCTGCCGCCAGATCCGGTGGACGTTGAGCCGGATCGGCTTGGGCGCGTTCGGCACGGCGTAGCGGAACGAGCTCCACAGCGCGCTGCGCTTGTAGTCGGAGATCTGGACGGCCTGGAGCGGAACGGCGTAGGAGATCTCCTTGGGCCGGTTCGTCATGCGGTTCATCTTGACGAAGATGACCTGCTGACGGGTGACGGCGACGAAGTAGTAGTCGATGAAGAACTGGCCGAGCAGGCCGAGCTGGTTCATCAGCCACGGGCTCGGGCCGGTGATGGCGTACACGCCGCTGACGATCTGGTCGCCGGGCTGCATGGCCTGGACCACCATTTCATTGGCCTGCTGTTTGATGGTCTCCTTGCGAATGGCCACCGGGCTACCCTTTCGGTCGTCACCTATACCCGGAATCGGGCATTTCGTCCGTTGTTGGACGGTTGGGGCGACGACTCTACCGTTACCCCAATTCGCTCGCGAGCGATTCGATCACAGTGACCACGCCCGCTGGGCCGTCGACCACGAGATCCGCGCGCTCGGCCACGACGGTGACCTCGTCCGAGGAGCTGCACACCTTCACGCCGGGGATGCCCTCCTTGCGCAGCGCGTCGATCGCGTCGTACGCCGCGAGGTCCCCGAGGTCGTCGCCGCCGAACAGCACGGACGAAGCGCCGCGCTCGGCGACCAGCGCGCGCAGCGCCCCGCCCTTGTCCATGCCGGGCGGGCGCAGCTCGAGCACGAAGCGGCCCGGCTCGACGGCGAGGCCGGTGCGCTCGGCCAGGGCCTCGACGATGCTGCGCAGCCGGTCCAGGGCGACCTGCGGCTCGGCGGCGCGCCGGGTGTGCACCGCCAGCGCGAGCCCCTTGTCCTCGATCGTGACGCCTTCCGGGGCGTTCTGGAGGATCTGAGGGAGCTTGGCGCGGACCTCCGCGACCCCGGGCGGCGGCTCCGGGACCTGCAGGACGCCGTTCTCCCAGCGCTCCCGGCCGTACTGACCGAGGACCAGGAGGTTCTCAATACCCTCGAACCCGCCGCGCTCGACGGCGGTCGCGGCCGGACGGCCGGTGATGACGGCGATCGTGCCGACGAACGGCGCCAGCCGGCGCAGCGCCGGCGCGACACCGGGATGGGCGCGCGCCTCCGCCGGGTCGTCGACGATGGGCGAGAGTGTCCCGTCGAAATCGAAGCCGATCAGCGCCTGCCGCGGGCGGGCACGGATCGCGGACAGTCCCTCGGCTCCGGCGGTCGTCTGGGCTTCCAGGGCGGCGGCGCTCATCGATCGTCCCTCTCGTTCGGTTGACGAGCCCGTCGCGGCCGGTAACGGCGGCGTACGGTCCGTCATCGACCGGTCACGCCACTTTACGACGCGCCACCGATGGCCGCAGCCCGTACGGCCGTCCCGGTCGCGGCTCAATCCACGCCGACCCGGCCGCCGAGGCCTGGGGCGGGTCAGGTCCGGATGCCGAGCCGGCGCGCGGCCCGCTGGCGCTGCCGCGCGGATCGCTGCCGCCGGAGCCGCTTCACGAGCATGGGGTCGTGCTCCAGGGCCTCCGGCCGATCGATCAGCTGGTTGAGGATCTGGTAGTAGCGGGTCGACGACATGTCGAACAGCTCGCGGATCGCCTGTTCCTTCGCGCCCGCGTGCTTCCACCATTGTCGTTCGAAGTCGAGGATCTCCCGGTCGCGCTGGGTCAGGCGGCCGTCCTTGTCTTTGTCAGGGCCATCGCCCCGGGCGTTCGCCGGTTGCATCAGGTCCCCTCTTTACGGGTCGGGGGGCTGTCATGCTACGCGTGATCGGCGGCTGGTTGGCGGTGTTCTCCGGGACCGGCCTCGACGTACTCTTCAACCGTGGCGCTCACCAACTGCGTAACGCTGCTGACCGACTACGGGCTGGAGGACGGCTTCGTCGCCGCCTGTCACGGAGTCATCTCACGCATCTCGCCGAGCACTCGCATCGTCGACATCACCCACCTCGTCCCTCCCGGTGACGTGCGCCGTGGTGCGGCGATCCTCGCCCAGACCGTGCCGTACCTCCCGGAGGGCGTGCACGTGGCGGTCGTCGATCCCGGCGTGGGCACGTCGCGGCGGGCGGTCGCGGTCGCCGCGGGCGACCGGATCTTCGTCGGGCCGGACAACGGACTGCTGTCGTGGTCGCTGCCCGACAGCGGAGCGCGGGCCTTCGAGCTGACCAACTCCAAGCTGTGGCTCGAGCCCCTGTCGGCCACGTTCCACGGCCGGGACATGTTCTCGCCGGTGGCGGCCCACCTCGCGGCGGGACTGGACGTCGCGGCGGTCGGCACGGAGTTCGACGCCGCCGACCTCGTGATGCTTCCCCGGCCGACGCGCCGCGTCCAGGAGGGCACCGCCGACGGCGAGGTGCTGACCGTCGACCGGTTCGGGAACGTCCAGCTCTCCGTGACCGCCGACGACCTTCACCGGATCGGAGCGGTGAGCGGCACCTCGTTGACCATGACGCTCGGGCGCCGCACCCTCACCGTGCCGTACGGCGAGACGTTCGCCTCGGCGGCGCCCGGCGAGCTGGTGGCCTACGTCGACTCCGTGGGATGCCTGGCTCTCGCGGTGAACTCCGGAAACGCCGCTCAGCGCCTGGGCCTGCCGCCGGGGGCGCACGTCCGCGTCTCCGTCGCCGCACCATCGATGCGCTGAAGGTCAACGAACCGTCAAAACCGCAGGTCCGAATGCGGCATGATCTCCACCATGGTTTTCTCCCGCTCGGACTGGCGCCTGATGATCGCCACGGTGGTAGCGACCGTCGCGGCCGGCGTCACGCACTTTGGAAAGATCGGCGGCACTGTCATCCCCTTCGTCGTCGCGGCGCTCGCGCTGGCGCTCCTGGCCAGCCTGGTCGGGCGTAGCGTCGAGGCTCTCGGCGACCGCCTCGGCGCGGGTGCGACCGGGGTCGTCCAGAGCGCGCTGGGGAACCTCCCCGAGTTGTTCGTCGTCCTGTTCGCGCTGCAGAAGAAGTTGTACGACGTCGCGACCGCCACGATCGTCGGTTCCATCCTCGCGAACGTCCTGCTCGTGCTGGGCCTGGCGTTCCTGCTCGGAGGCATCAAGCACGGGCCGCAGAAGTTCGGCAGCGACGCCGCCCGTACCCTCTCGATGCTGCTCGTGCTGTCGGTGGCGGCGCTGCTGGTCCCCTCCCTCACCGCGGCGCTCGGCTCGCATGCCACAAAGGCGGCCCTGCACGAACGGAACCTGTCCGTCGTGGTGTCGGTCCTGCTGCTGGGCCTGTTCGTGGCCTCGCTGCCCAGCGCGATCAAGCGGCAGAAGGCCGGTGAGGCGCACGCCGGGGCCGGAGAGACGGCTCCGGTCACCGCGGGGGCCGGAGAGGCGGCCACGGCCGCCGCCGGCACCGGCGAGAGCACCGCGGAGAAGGCCGACGCGGCCGTGACCGCCTCCGTTGCGGACAAGGCGGGCGACGGGGAGGGCGCCCCCCACGGGCCGTCGTGGCCCTTGGCCGTCGCCCTGATCATGCTGGCGGTCACCGGAGTCGGCGCGGCGTTCGTCTCCGACTGGTTCGTGGCCGCTCTGGAGCCCGCCATGGACTCCCTCGGCATCTCTCAGGCGTTCGCCGGTCTCGTCATCGTGGCGATCGCCGGAAACGCCGTCGAGAACGTCGTCGGCATCCAGCTCGCCCTCAAGAACCAGTCCGACTACGCACTGTCGGTCATCCTCCAGAGCCCGCTGCAGATCGCCCTGGTCGTCGCCCCCGCGCTCGTCCTGCTCTCCCCGCTGGTCGGCGCGTCGTTCACCCTGGTGCTCTCGCCGCTGCTGATCGCGGTCCTGATCATGGCCGTGGTGATCACCGTTCTGGTGGTGCTCGACGGCGAGTCGAACTGGCTTGAGGGCGCGACGCTGATGGTGCTGTACGGAATCATCGCCACGGCGTTCTGGTGGGGATGATCTCGTTGGATGCGGGCTCGGCGCACGGGCTCAATTACTGTGACGGTGTGGGTACCGACATCGACGCGAGCGTCGCGGAGATCGAGCAGGCCGCCTTCCAGCTGCGCAGGCTGTGGATCAAACCGCAGCTGCTACGGCGGCTCCGTGAGGAATGCGAGCAGGGACAGGGCATCCAGCTGTCCAACCTGATGGTGATCTACGCCATCTGCCGACAGAGCGAGGAGCACGGTGATGTCACCGTCGGTGCCGTCGCCGAGCACCTCGATGTCGACCCGTCAACCGCCAGCCGGCTCGTCGGCCACGCCATCGACGGGGGGTTCGTCTCCCGCCAGGCGTCCCCCGTCGACGCCCGGCGCGCCCACCTTCAGCTGACCGACGCCGGCCGGCGGATCAAGCAGATGGCCGATGAGTTCCGGCGAAACTTCATTCGCCAGCTCGTCGCCGACTGGGCCCCGGAGGAGCGCACCCAGTTCGCCCGCCTTCTGCGGCGTTTCAGCGACGCCGCGGCGAGCATCCCCATCGACCAGACCGGAGCCGGCAGGCTCCTCGAGGCGGCCGGCCCGCCCGCCGACCGGCCCGAGGACGCCCCCACGGCTCCAGGCACCGAACGGCCCCACGAGACCACACCCCGGTGAGCCGAGCCGCCGCAGGGTTCTGACGGGAGTCAGGAGCGCAGGACGGTCAGCCGCTCGCGGTACTCCTCCTCGTCGATCTCGCCCCGCGCGTAGCGCTCGGCGAGGACGGACTCCGCTTTCGCCGGCGACTTCGTACGCCGCCAGAGCAGGTAGCCGCCTCCGCCGAGGAGAAGCAGCCAGAAGAGCCCGAACGCGAGAGGGATGACGGGCCACCAACCAGGGCCGCCTTCGTGGTGCCAGGGACCGTGCCCGGCGAGGATCATCGTTTCCATGCCCCGATCGTGCGCCCGGGTCTCCCCGATGGTCGTCATACGGCGGGAGGCTTCCGTCGTACGCCGGGTGGAGCAGACGGCCGGCGCGCGCCCCGTACCTGGCACTTCCGCCACGCTCCGTGACGCGTCGAGTCCCAAGCGCACCGAAATGGCGTCGATCGTGAGGGCGTTCCGCATTCCTCCGTGGCAGAATGACGCCCGCCGCCGATACCGGGGAGGAAACCGGTGCCCGTATCCGAGCCCCGCCGCACCTTTCCTCGCCTCGTCTCCGCGCTGCTGGTCAGCGCCGCCGTCGCGGTGTTGTCCGTCCCGGCGGCCCAGTCCGCCGTGCCGGGCCGACCGGCCCGCCCAGCAGGCCGTACGGCCGCGGTGGACCTGTACCGCGGCCAACAGTGGACACTGGGCGCTCTTCACCTTCCGCGTGCGTGGAAGTACTCACGGGGCGACGGCGTGACCGTGGCCGTGCTCGACACCGGTGTGGACGGCCACCAGCCGGACCTCACCGGCCGCGTCGTCGACGGCCCCGACTTCACGGGGCACGCACGCAAACCGGGCAACCGCTATTGGGGCCGCCACGGCACCGAGATGGCCAGTCTCATCGCGGGCCACGGGCACGGCGCCGGCGGCAGCGCGGGGATCATGGGCGTGGCGCCGGAGGCGAAGATCCTCTCCATCCGGGTCACGTGGGAACTGAACGATCCGATGCGGGACGACCACGCGCAGGTCACCCACTCGCGCGACGCCATCGCGAAGGGCATCCGGTACGCCGCCGACCACGGCGCGCAGGTCATCAGCATGTCGCTCGGCGGCGGCAAGCTCTTCTACAACGGCAACCCGCTCGAAGAGGCGGCGATCAAGTACGCGCTCGGCAAGGGCGTCGTGCTCGTGGCCTCTTCCGGCAACGACGGCGCCACGGGAAACCGGCGCAACTATCCGGCCGCCTACCCCGGAGTGATCGCCGTCGGCGCGGTCGACCGCGCTTTCAAGCCGACCAAGTTCACGAACCGCCACACGTACGTGTCGATCGCGGCACCCGGCGTCGAGATCGTCAGCGCCGACGTCGCGGGACACGGATACGTCCTCGGCACCGGGACCAGTTCGTCCGCGGCTCTCGTGGCCGGCATGAGCGCCCTGGTCAAGGCCCGTTTCCCCCGCCTCACGCCGGACGAGGTCAAGCAGACGCTCGAGGAGGGCACGACGCACCGTCCGGCCGAGGGCCGCAACGCCGCGATCGGCACCGGCGTGGCCGACGCGCTGGGCTCGCTGCGCACGGCAGCCCGCATCAACAAGGCCGAGCACGGTGGCGCCGGCGTGAAGCAGCCGGACTCGTCCACCACGCCCGCACCAACCGGGTCCTCGGCGAAGGGCGGGCCCGATCTCATGCTCGTCGCCGTCCTGAGCGGCGGCGGCACTCTGCTCGTTCTCAGTCTCATCCTGGGCTGGCGGCAGCGCCGCCGGCGTCTCGCCGCCGACCGGGCCGCCGAGGAGGAGGAGACCCTCGCAGCGGTCGCCGTCGCCTCACCCGCCGAGGCCGACCCGTGGCAACCGCGCTCGACCGGTCGCTCCCCGCGGCAGGGCCGGCCCTCAGGCCCCTCCCCCTGGGAGCCACGCTCGGACGAACCCTCCTCGCCGTGGGAACCTCGATCGACCGAGCGGCCGACCCCCTGGGAGCCTCGGCCGACCGAGCCCTCGTCCTCTTGGGAACCGCTCGCGTCCGAGTCGGCGGCGGAACGCTCCACGGACGCCTCCGCGTGGCGGCGAGGCGAGACCGACGCCTCGCCGCGGTCCCGGCGTCCGGAGGAGCCGTCACCCTGGCAGCAGCCATCGTCGGACGCCCCGTTCTCCGACACCGGGTTCGGCGACGCGGCCAGGCCGTCGCCTTCCTCCCCCGTCGGCGATCGGTCCCCCTCCGGACCATCGCCCTTCTCCGCCCCCGCCGACCGGCTGCCCGCCGAGCCCCCGACCGGACCGATGCCGGCCGCCGGTCCCGCCGCCGCGCAGCCGCCCCGTCGCGGAGGTCCCGGAGTGCCACCGGCCGACGAGAACGCGGCCTGGTCTGTTCCTTTGCCCTCCGGCCCTTCGGCCGCCGGTCCGTCGGCGGCCGCGCCGGATGCGCGCACCGAGGCGTTCCCGGCGGCCGGCGGACCGGCGGCCACCAACGCCACCTCCGGGTCCGAACCGGACCGGTCCGCCCCCGCGTCCCGTACGCCGCTGAGCGGTGCCACGACGTCGAGCGATCCGTCACCCGTGGTCGGTCCGGACGTCCGGTCCGGCGGTGGCCCCGACCCGCTGAGCGACGCGTCGATCGACTCGTCCTCCGACGTCGGCACACCACTCGCGGACGAGAGCTGGGAGAGCATCCGCCGCGGGTTCGACCGGCTGAAGGAGGACACCCGCAACTGGGGATCTCCGCTACTCGGTGGGGAGACCGGTTCGGGCTGGTCCACGTCGTGGAACTCCGCGAGCGAGCCGGCGGACCCGCCTCCCGCCGAACCCGACGGCGAGTCCGAGAACTGATGGCGTAGGGGGGATAACCCCACCCGCGTCACGCCTGTCGCCCCCATAGGGTCCGGCACCGCGTTCCAGTAGCGTGCGATGCAACCGACCTGGAGGAACTCGTCCGTGAGAAAACGTGGCCTGGCTCTTTCGCTGCTCGCCGTCGCCGCCCTCCCGGGGTGCGGTGTCGGCGTGCACTTCGCCGGCTACCGTCACGAACTGACCGCCGACGCCGACATCAGCGGACCGGTGAAGGTCGTGGACGTGAACGGGGACAGCGGCCGCGTGACCATCACCACGGGCGGCTCCGGGGTGAGGATCCACCGGACCGTCCGCTACCAGGACGGCACCCCGCATCCCGGGCAGCGGCTCGAGGACGGGACCCTGACGTTCACCAAGGACTGCTCGCGCTGCAGCATCGACTACGAGCTGACCGTCCCGGCCTCCGTCACCGTCCGCGCCCGTGCCGACAGCGGCAAACTCGACATCAGCGGAGTCGCGGCCGTCGACGCTGAGGCCGACTCGGGGTCCGTCAAGGTCCGCTCCGTCAAAGGCGCGGTGCGCGCCCACAGCGACTCCGGTTCGGTCGCGGTCGAGGACCTGTGGGGCACGCTGGACCTCGCGGCCGAGTCGGGGTCGGTCCGCGCCATCGACCTGCGATCCACGACCGTACGAGCGTCGTCCGACTCTGGAAGCCTCCGGTTGGAATTCGCCGCCGCGCCCACCGACGTACGCGCGACCACCGACTCCGGATCGCTCCACGTCACGGTCCCCGGCGGCCCGTACAACGTGCAGGCGAACACCGACAGCGGCGACAGGAACGTCTCGTCGGTTCCCCACGACCCGTCCGCCCCGCGCCGGCTGTACCTGCGCACCGACTCGGGCAGCCTGACCGCCGAGCACGCCTGACCCGCTCCCGAACGACCGTCCCGTTCGGGGCTTTTGCGGTGAAGAGCTCCGATTTGCGACCCGCTTCGGGGGCTTCACTTGAACCGTAGATGACTGTGAGGTATCCGTCCCACTACGTGTCTTTTGCCACAGGACTACCGATCATCGCCCTCGAGGGTGAAACATGCTCCTATGCGGGCGAAGAGGGTTGAGACCACGTCCTACGCCGACCGCGCGATGGCGCGGGTGGCATCGTGGCCCGGGGTGCGCAGCGGACGGGCAGCCTGTGGTCTCGGGACGGCGCTGAATGTCGGCGGTCGTCAGCTCGCACACCTGCACGCCGACGGCGCCGCGGAATTGCGGCTGACGTGGCCGGTCATCGGGCGTCTCCGCCGCCCCCTGTTGGAGTCCGGTCGGGTGCAGATGGCCCCCGGCGGAGACTGGATCCGTGTGCAGCTCGACAGCGACAGCGACGTCGACCTGTTCACCTCGCTGGCCAGTGTCGCCATCAAGGCGAACACCGCCAGACGGCACGACGAACGCGCCGAACGGGCAGGCAGGTGCATGGCGATGGCCCGGGCCGAGGTCAAGGACGCGATGCTGGGCCGCTGGCCGGCCGTCGTACCGGAGGACCTCCGGGAGCCTCGCCTCCGCTCCCGCTGAGCCGGCGCCCGCGCGCCGCCCCGGGAAGGGCCGCTCTCACCGGTCCGTGAGCCCGTGGCGGACCGGCCGAGCAGATCGCAGGAGATCACCGGCTGCCTCGCGACGACGGCGTTCGGCGCCGTCGCGCCCGATGGCCCGTACCCGCCGCGATGGGGTGCCCCGTGGACGCCGGTCGTCTATCGGCGGCCGCGGAACGTACGCCGCAGGTCATCGACCCACTCGTCCGGTATCTCCCAGGGGATGAAGTGACCGCCGCGGTCGTGCACGGTGAGGTTGACGTGGTGGTACCAGTCGGCGCGATCGCTGTCGAGGAAGTGCCGGACCCGCTGGTCGGTGCTGACGCCGGGCGGGTTCTCGTAGCCGACGAAGGTGATGCCGGTCGGCGCCTCGATGACCGGTCGCCGGTCGTGGGACGGGGCCCACGGGTACCGGTTGTTGTTGGCGTAGGTGCGGATCGAGGTGCCGATCGCGTTGTTCACCCAGAAGATCATGGCGTGCGTGAGCAGGTCGTCCTTGGTGAAGACGGTCTCGATGTCGCCGCCGTTGTCGCTCCACTTCACCCAGCGCTCGAGGATCCAGGCGAGCATCCCGGCGGGCGAGTCGGACAGTCCGTGCGCGAGCGTGCTCGGCGCGAGCATGTGCGCCGCGAGGTGGACGGCGAACCGCCTCTCGAGCGCGACGAGCCGGTCACGGACCTCGGCGGGCAGGCCGTCGGGGATGGGCCGGCCGCCGCTGAAGTCCCACGCCCGGTCGCCGTTGAAAAAGTCGAGCCTCAGGCCGGAGCCGATGTGGATGGCGTACAGCTCATCGGGGTACTTGTGCCCGAGCTGGCCGGTGATCAGGGCTCCGACGTCGCAGCCCGCGGCGGCGTACCTGTCGTGGCCGAGAACCCGGGTCATGAGGACATGCCAGAGGTCGGCGATCTTCCAGAAGTTCATGTCCGGGTCGTCCGGCAGCGGCGTGGAGAACCCGAAACCGGGCAGCGAGGGGACGATCACGTCGAACGCCTCGGCCGGGTCGCCGCCGTACGCACCCGGGTCGGCCAGCGGGTCGACGACCTTGGACCAGTGCCAGAACGTCCAGGGCCAGCCGTGCGTGAGGATCAACGGCGTCGGGTTCGGCCCGACGCCGGGCCTGCGCATGAAGTGCACCGGCACGCCGTCGACCTCGACGCGGTAGTGCTCGTAGGCGTTGATCGCGGCCTCGGCCGTACGCCAGTCGTAGCCGGTGCGCCAGTAGTCGACGAGTTCCTGCAGGTACGCGCGGTTCACGCCGTAGTACCAGTCCTCGTTGCCCGCGTCGACCGGCAGCCGAGTCAGCTCAAGGCGTTGCCGGAGGTCGGTGAGCACGTCGTCGGCCACGTGGATCGGCGTCGGCTCCAACGGAAACGGCCGGGCCTCGGCAGCGTGTGATCGGGTGGTCTCCTGGCTCGTCATCGCTTCCTCCAACCGCGCCGGCCGAAGCCGTCGATACGCATGGAGACATCGGTCGCCCCCGCGCACCCGCCCGGACCAGGGCGGGCACGCAAAACTATATCAGTAGCTTATTTAAATTCCTGATGTACCCGCCGCGACGCCGGCGATGCTGCCTTCCCGGTGCCCCGACATCCACACCGCATGGCGTCGCGGGGTATGACTCCCCGTCGACTGAAGACACGGGGGCGGCCTCGGCTAGGTTCTTGTCCTGTGACAGGCGCGAGACGGTACGAGGAGCGTGCGGTGCCGGCTGCGCACGGGACGATCTGGCGCAACGCCTTCACCGGTGACGAGTCCATCATCGTCCCGGACGGCTGCATGGACTTGCTGTGGACCGGCGAGACGCTGTTGATCGCGGGTGCCGATTCGCACGCTCGTGTCTTCGCGCCGGGCCAAGGGGGATGCCTGGTCGGGCTGAGGTTCTGGCCGGGAGTCCTGCCGCAGCTGCTGCGGACCGGGGCGGACCAGCTGGCCGACAGCGTCGTCAGCCTCGACTCGGTGATCGGGCTCGACGCCCGGCGGTGGGAGACGCGACTGGCCGCCGCCGAGCACCCGGCCGTCGCGTTGGTCGACCTCGCCGCCGGCGCCGTGGCCGACCTCATGATCGACCAACGCCCCATCCGCGTGGCCGCCGACTTGAGTTCGGGACTCTCCATCGCCCAGGTCGCCGACCGAACCGGCTACTCTTCCCGGCAACTCCAGCGCCTTGCCGGGCAGTGGTACGGCTACGGCGCCAAGCACCTGCAGCGCGTGCTTCGACTGCGGAAGGCCGACCGTCTCTTGGCCGGCGGCCACACCCGCGCGGGGGCGGCCGCCGGCGCCGGCTACGCCGATTCGTCCCACCTGTGGCGGGACCAGCAGGCACTCGATGAGCCTCAGCCCAACGCCGCGAACAGATCCACGGGGTTGCCGTCGGGATCGATGATGACGGCATAGCGCTGTCCCCAGAACGCGTCCCACGGCTTTTTGCCGACCCCTGCTCCCGCCGCGACCATCCGGTCGAACGTGGCATCCACGTCGTCGGGGGTCCCGCAGTCGAACGCCAGCGCCATCGCGTGTCCGCCGCTCGGCGGCTTCCAGTGCGGGTCTATCCCCGTGACCACCTCTCGGGTGTCGAGCATGACCTTGATGCCCGCACCGCCGAACTCCGAGTGCGGCTCGTTCGGGCCCCCGCCGCTCAGCTGGAGCCCGCACGATTCGTAGAAGGCGATGGCGGCCGGCATGTCGTCCGTGATGATGGAGATCACCGCGAGTCTGGGATTCGTCATGCACAACACGCTAGGCACGACGACCCCATCTCGCATGAACGGATCGGACATCATCCGACGACGGACGCAGCGACGACCGTACTCCTCGTAAGCCCGGCCGCGGCTTCTTCACGTCGCGCTGACGTCTGTTCGGTGAGGAGCCGGTGGGCGTCGTCGGCGTTCAGCCGCCGCGCCGGGTCCTTGTCGAGGAGCCCAGCGAGGACGTCCGTGAGCGGTCCGGCATGGACGAACGGGTGCGGGTCCTCGGTGGCGATGGCGACGAAGATCCCGCCGGCGCTCGCTCCACCGAACGGCACCTGCCCTTCCACGGCCGCGTACAGGGTGGCCCCGAGCGACCACAGGTCGGTCTCGGGGGTGGCGTCCTGTCCCCGGACCTGTTCCCCCTTGGCTCCCAGCTGACCCTCAGCACCCGCGGAAGGCCGTCGGACGCACCGAGTCGACCAGACCGACACGCCCGAGGAGTCCTCGCTCAGTCGCGCCCTTGGGCCGAACGGTTTGCCTGATTTGCTCGAGCGAGCTAAGTTTTGCTCATGCGAGCAAGGACGTTCACCGAGTCAGGCAGACGCACCCAGATCGTGACGGCGGCGATCGAGGTGATCGCCGAGGTCGGCTACGCCAAGGCGTCGTTCAGCCGGATCGCGAAGCACGCGGGCCTGTCGAGCACCGGCATGATCAGCTACCACTTCGCCGGAAAGGACGACCTGCTCGCGGCGTGCGTCTCCGAGATCGAGAAGGTCACCGGGGCGTTCATGCAGCCGTACATCGACGCCGCCGAGGGCCACATCGCGCAGCTGCGCGCCTACGTCGAGTCGAACATCGCACTCGTCGGCGAGCACCCCGCCGAGGTCCGGGCGCTGATCGACATCGTGAAGAACGCCGGCTCGCAGAGCGCCGCCGTCAACGGACGTCTCGCCATGGTCGAGGAGCACCTGCGCACCGGGCAGGCGGCGGGCGTCTTCCGCCCCCTCGACACGCGGACCGCGGCGATCGCCTTCATCAGTGGTCTCGACTCCGTCGTCGTCACCGCGACCGCCGCCGCACCGGAACCCACCGAGCTCGCCCGCATCGGCCGCGAGCTCGCCGACCTCTACGTGCGGGCGACCGCAGCCGACCCCGAAGGGGAATCCGCATGATGATCGACGAGAAGCCCGCGCCCGACGTGGGCCTGCGCCGGGTGATCCGCGCCAACGTGCTGACCGTCGTGTTCGAGGTGGTCATGCCGATGGCGCTGTTCTACGGTCTGCGCGCCGCCGGCGTGAGCCAGTGGTGGGCGCTGATGGCCGGCGTCCTGGTGGCCGCGCCGTACGCGGTGTGGACCATCGTGCGCAACCGCCGGATCGACCTCCTCGCCCTGGTCACGTTGAGCGTCCTGGTCCTCTCCGTCGTGCTCGGCCTGTTGTCGGACGACCCGCGCAGCCTCGCGATCCGGGAGGGCTGGACCGCCGCGCTGGGCGGCCTGTTCGGCGCCTGGATGCTGGTCACGGTCTTCGTCGGCAGGCCCGCCCAGCTGACGTTCGGTCGTACGATCGCCGAGATCAAGCGCGGTGCCGAGGGCGCGGCCGCGTGGGCGGCACGCTGGGACACCGACGCCCGGTTCCGGCGCGGGTTGCGCATCGACACGGCCGTCTGGGGCGCCGTGCTGCTGGCCAACGCGGTGGCGCACATCGTGCTCGTCTACACCCTGCCGATCGACCTCATCTCCTTGGTCACCACCGTGGTGTGGTTCGCCGTGCTGGCCTGCCTGATCGCCTGGCACGTCTGGTACATCCGCAAGGAGGACCTCGAAGCCTGACGTCCCGGTCACGGACGAGCGGCTGGTCGGACACTCACGCCCCGTCTCTGCGAGGCGGGGCGTTCGTCTGTCGTCCTCTTTTGTCGCTCCCCTTGACCAGCGCTAACGGCACACCACCGGCCGTTCGCAGGCACCGCGATCCCGTGTATATCCCACGCACTGGGCAACCAGTCCCTGGCCAGGTCAGATGGGGTCTACGGAAACACGCGACCGCTATATCGCCCGATAGAACCTGCTATCCGGATACGTCTGATTCCAGCTATTTATCCGACTCGATCGCTCATCTGGCTGCATGATGGATATTCCCGATTTGGGAGGTCCCTCTCATGCGTCGCTCCATCACGGCCGCTATTGCCACGTGCCTGCTGCTGGCCGGCTGCAGCTCCACCGCCTCGCGGGTCTCATCGCACCGCGACCGGACCGGCTCCCCGCAATCCGCGGGGACACCAACCGACACCGCCGCTCCGGAACCGACCAGCACCCTCGCGCCCGGGTCCTGTCACGCCTCCAGCCTCGACCCGGCCACCACCCACCCAGACCCGCACTGCACCCCTGGCGCCCTCAACCCCGCCGTGAACCAAGCGAACATTCACAACACGATCTGTGTCTCCGGCTACACCAAGACGATCCGCCCACCCGTCGCCTACACCGACGCGCTGAAGCGGCAGCAGATCCGCGAGTACGGCTACACCGACACCAGTCCGCGCTCCTACGAAGAGGACCACTTCATACCGCTGAGCCTCGGCGGCGCACCACGCGACCCGCACAACCTGTGGCCCGAACCCGGCGCGTCACCGAATCCCAAAGACGACATCGAGTTCAAACTGTACAAAGCCGTCTGCGCCGGCACAGTGACACTGGCCGCCGCCCAGAAGGCCATCGCCACGGACTGGACGACCGCAGGCCAGATCATCCACTAGGCGCGTCCTTCGCCCGCTGGACACGCTCGTTGAGCCGAGGGTCAGGAACACCGGCTGCTCCACAGTGCGCCGCGGAGCTTGGGCTGCTCCCCCACTGCCCTGCGCGGAGTCCCTGCCGATCCTCTTGACGCCGTCGCCGGATTCCGCGCATTTTCCACAGTGGGTTTCAACTTCAATGCTCTTCGTGGTGGAATGTCGGGCAGCCGTTTGAAGATCGTTCGGGGAGACGCGTTGCCAGGTGAGCTGAGCCTGGAGGCTGGGCTACTGCTGGCCCAGCGGTACCGGTTGGACGCCCCCATCGGTGCAGGCGCCATGGGGCAGGTGTGGCGTGGGGTCGACCTCGGCCTGAACCGGCCGATCGCGATCAAAATCCTCCCGTCGCAGGTGGCGCAGGACGAGAACGGGGCCGTGCGGTTCCGCCGGGAGGCCGAATCCGCCGCCGGTCTGCAGCACCCGGGCATCTGCGCGGTCTTCGACATCGACACCCACGGTTCCGTGATGTTCCTCGTGATGGAGCTCCTCCAGGGGTCCGACCTGACCCGGGTCGTCGCGGCGCATCCCGGTGGGCTGCCGATCGACCAGGTGGTGGGACTGGCGGAGCAGATCACCGATGCACTCGCGGTGGCTCACGCACGCGGTGTCGTCCACCGGGACATCAAACCGGCGAACCTGTTTCTGCAGCAGGACGGCCGGGTGAAGATCTGCGACTTCGGCATCGCCCGGCTGGCCGACCGTACGACGCTGACGGCCACCGGCGGGCTGATCGGCACGCCTCGTTACATGGCTCCCGAGGAGTTCGTCGGCGTGCCGGCCGACTACCGCGCCGACCTCTACGCGCTCGGCGGGGTGCTGTACGAGCTGTTCACCGGCAAGCCCGCGTTCGACACGGACGGCGACTCGGGACTCGCCGCGATCATGTACAAGCACCTCAACGAGCCGCCCCTGCCGTTGCGTTCACACCGTCCGGACATCCCCGTTCATCTCGAACGGCTGGTCCTGGACCTGCTGGCCAAATCAGCCGACCAACGGCCCGTCAGCGCTACCGCCGTACGGGACTTCCTGCGCTGGTCCGGGCACACCGCCGTTCCTCCCACTGGTCCGCCGCCGTACCTGCGGCCGCAGCCGCCTACCGCGGATCAAGCCCTCGGGACGACGACGGTCACCACGCCGTCCGTCATCAAGACGCCGAAGAGCCGGAAGCGCGTCGTCGCCGCCGTCGGTGGCGTGCTGGGGGCGGCGGCGCTGGTCGGAGCCGGGGTCTTCGCGCTGCCGAACGGCTTCGGTGGCGACGGCGCGAAGACGAAGACGACGGCCACGGCGCATCCGTCCTCCACCGGGCTCCCGATGCTCCAGCCGGTCGGTGGAACGGTGCCTGGTCAGGCCAGGCCCGGAGACCAGAAGCAGATCGGTCAGATGGCCATCGTGCCCGTCGCCCAATGGATGCATACGGATGCGGTGGGGGTGACCGTGACCTCGCTCGTCAAGGGTTCCAAGGCCGACCTGGCCAACCTGGCACTGTCACGTTCGGACAAGGACACGACCCCGTACTACGCCCATTTCACGGTGACCAATCTCGGACCCGATGACCCCTACATGGACTTTAATCCCGCCGGGCAGATGATAGGGGTCGACTCCACGGGCATCTCCATCGACAACACCATCGAGTCGGAGGATCCAAAGGACTACCCCAGCCAGTGTCGCTCAGTCGTCATCAACGACGGTGGGTTCCATCACGGAGCCCGTTACGACACATGCACGGTCATCCTGGCCCCCAAGAACCGGGACATCACCACCGTGCAGTGGTGGGAGAAACCCTACGGCCTTGGCGACAACCAGGGCGTTTACTGGAAGCAATGAGGGACGATCGTGCGGAACACCTTGGGGCAGCAACCCGGCCAGCTCCTTTCCGGGCGGTACCGTCTCGACGCGGCGATCGGCAGCGTCGGGGCCGGTGAGGTATGGCGCGGGTTCGACCTTCGGCTGAACCGGACCGTCACCGTCAAGGCCTTCGCCGCACCGGCCGCCACCGACCAGGCAGGCGTCGCCGCGTTCCGTCTCCGGGCCGAGAAGGCGGCGACGGTACGGCATCCCGAGGTCGAGGCGGTGCTGGACATCGGGACCGCCGAGCCCCCGGTGTTCCTCGTAACCGAGTATTTCGAAGGGCAGGACCTGAAAACCGTCCTGGCCGCGCAGGGCGGCGGACTGCCGGTCGGGCAGGTCACCAGGGTGGCCGAGCAGGCCCTCGATGCCATGACGGCCGTGCATGCCCAGAGCGTCGTTCACGGTGGCCTCACATCCGCCGATCTGTTCCTACTCGAAAACGGGGACGTGAAACTCTGCAACCTGGGCGTCGGCATAACGCGGGCGGATACCGCCGATCCCCGGGTGGATCTGTACGCCCTCGGAGGTGTCCTCTATGAACTGCTGACGGGCGCACCGCCGGCAGAGTCGCCTCCCGTACCACCGGCGTCCCGCCGGGCCGATGTGCCGCCGTACCTCGACCGTATGGTGCTGGATCTCCTGGCCGAGGACCCTGCCGCACGACCGCAGAGCGCAGCCGCCGCCCTCGCGGTACTCCGCGAGTCGATGGGGCCCGCCCCTCAGCACACAGGCAATTGGCCACTGGCGAATCCCTCGGGGTTGGGCTCGACGGTCAACGACGGTGCGCCGACCGTGGCCGCGGGCAAGAGCAAGAGCAGCCGCGGGCGTCTGCTGGCGGAGATCGCGGGGGCCGCCGTGCTCGTGGTGGCCGCGGCGGCCGGTGGGTATTTCGTGCACGGCGATACGGCCGCCAAAGCGCCGTCACGCCCAGTGGCCGCCAAGTCCACCGCGGGCACCGCAGCCTCGACACCGCCCGGTGTCAGCCCGAAATCGCCACCGCAGGTCCCCGGTTGGCAGGTCGTGTCCGCTCCCGACTACGGCGTGGTGTACAACGTCCCGCCGGGTTGGAAAGTCGAGGCTCCCAGCACTGGTGTGGGCCTCGCCGACGCCAGCGGGAATGCCGTCGTCGGTTCGAATGGCGTTGCCGACATCAGCCAGAAGAACTGCACGATCGTCCAGTCGGGGCTGCTCGGTGGCGCGGGCATCACCTCGGCCTCATCGGGTCAGCTGGAGTCCCTTGAAGTGGCCGCCGCCCACGACGCGCTCCAATGGGCGAACTTCGGCTACCAACTCGGAGGCGTGCTTCCCCGGACGGAGCCAGCGATGGCGGAGCACCCGACGATCGGCGGCCTCAAGGCAGTGCTGCAAAAGGTCGTCACCAAGACGAAGGGCGGCAACGGGACCGCGTGCAAACCGAACGGGGGAACGGTGTACGTCGCCACTTTCGCCTCACGGCAGGGTGCCTTGGTCAGCTTCTACGTCTTCTCCAACAGCACCGGTCCGCGGATCGTGAGTGACAAGACGCTGCGGCAGATCGTCAACACGATCCGTCCGCTGGCGTAAAAAGGGCCACGGAGGTCCGTTCGCCACTGATCGCCAACTGCCGCCGCTCCTGGTCAACGAGCGCCGAGGACACGAGCGGACGGCCGCGTACATGAGCGAATGAGACCACGACTGAGACCACCAGAAGAGGCTGGAACATAGGGGCGCCCCCTGTTCCAGCCTCCCCTGCCTGCCGAGAGGGACATCGCACGCCCGATGTCCCCCGTCGTGTCCTCCCGGTATGCGCTGGTCAGACGGGGATGCCCGGCTGCTCGTCGCGGACCGCGCGGCGGCCGCCGCTCGCTGAGTCAGAGGTCAGTGGATTGGTCGTCCCAGAGGTGGCGTCCTTGTAGCCGATCGGGTCGGTGTCCCTGGACCGCCAGCGGGACGGGAAGAGCGACGCGAACAACAGGCCCACTCCGGCGAAGAGGATGAGCCCGTCCTCCTCCAGGCCGTTCACCGTCTCGCGCTGTACCAGGTACGGGAGGTGGTTGATCAGGTCGGAGGTCGTCGTCTGCGAGACGAAGAAGATTACGCCGGCCGCTGTCAGGACGAGGCCGCCGACGAGCGAGGCGACCGGCGACAGCCGTGAGGCGACCAGCAGGGCGAAGACGACGGCGGCGCCCGCGAGCATGCCCCCGCCGATCCATTTGTCTTGGTCGTCGAACTGGGTGAGGCCGTGATGCAGCCTGAAGCTGCCAAAGAACAACAGTGCGGCGAGGGCAGCGGTCAGTGCCACCCCCGCAAAGAAGCCCCAAGTGTGGCGAGCGCCGTTGGACATCGCTACTCCTCCGAAGTGGTCGCGACCCGCACGGTCGGCGTGAGCTCAGCAGGGTAGCGGTCAAATGCCGCTTTTGTGGGCTAATGGGCACTTATGTCGTTGCCAGCCGCGTTCCCGACCAGGGCCGTACTGGATGACCGTCGTCGTTGCGCCGAGCCGCGCGCCGGGTACCACGCTCGTTCTGAGGTAGACGGTGGTGGAGGTGGCTCGGTGGCCGTGCCCGGTTGCCGTCGTTGCCGTCATCGTTGCCGTCAGGCGGATCCGCTTCTGCCTTGGGGCCGGGCGATCAGGTCGTCGGCGAGGGGGCGGACGAGGACGGCCTCGACCTCGGCACGACGACCAGTGATCTTCCCGGAACGTGTATCGCAGACGTATCGAAAACCACATACGCCACCACAACAGTCTCCCGTCTTCAGTGGAGGCATGGACCACAGCGCATCAACGGTCAGTTCCTCCATCGGGAAAGGGCTGTGATCATGAACTCGGATTCCGTAGGTGGTGTCGACCGGCGGCGGCTGCTCGGGTGGGGCGGGTTGGCGGCCGCCGGCGTGGTGGCCGGCGCGTCGCTGGTGGGCGCCCAGCCCGGCCACGCCGACCCGGCCCCAACCGACCCGATCCCGCCGGACACCCGGCCCGGCGGAGCCTACGACCGGTACGTGGCGAAGCTCGCCGCCGACGGCAAGTTCTCCGGCGTGGTGCTGCTGTCGCACCGAGGCCGGACCGTGCTGTCCCGCAGCTACGGCATGGCCGACAAGGAAAAGGGGATCGCCAACCACGAGGGCGTCGCATTCAGCCTCAGCTCGGCGGGCAAGCCGTTCAACGCGGTGGCCATCTTGCAGCTGGCGCAGCAGGGCAAGGTGAAGCTGTCGGAAACGGTGGGCACCCATCTGAAGGGCTTCGCCAAGGACATCGCCGAACAGGTGACCATCCACCACCTGTTGTCCGGCACCTCTGGGCTGGACAGCCCGGATGAGGACGTGCAGACGTCGCTCACCGCTCCGGCGAGCTGTCGTGGAACGGCCGCAACCCCGCACGGGATCAGCGGGTGATGAATACGACTTCGGGCAGAACACTGACCTGCAACTACCTCAACCCGCGGCCCGATTCTGCCGTATTCCGGAACCACCCCGGGTAGGGCAGCCAACTGGTGAACAGCTCGGTGACCGGGGTCAGGTGCGGCGCGAACACCCCGTCCAGCAGCTCCCACTCGCCGCCACCCAGGCTGAACCTGTCGGGCCGGGCGATTCACGGGATCGGCCCGAGGGCCGTTCGCATTCTCCGCGAGACGATCGACTGAGCTCGGTGCGCGAATCCGCCAGCCGAACAGCGAGGTGATCACGGACGGGGTGGCGCGGCGGTGGTTGGCCGGTACGACTTCACGCTGCCGGCGATCGCCGCCATGATCGCCGTCAGGACGCCGAAGATGATCGCCAGCCCCATGGCGACGCCGTTGCTCTTGTGGAAGCCGAAGACCCACCTGAGCTGAGCACCGAAGGTCGTGCTCCCCAGTAGCGGCTGCGCCACCAAGATCGCCACGACGTAAAGCACGCAAAGCGCGCACAGTGTCCACGCGCCGGAAATCCTGCGGGCGAGCGTGAACCCCGCTGCGACCAACAGCAACCCGGCGCCGATGACGCCGCCGACCACGTTCTCCAACACCAGGCTGGACCAGCGACCGGTCGGCCCGTTGGCGTAGACGACGTTGTAGAGCGCGGACCAGACGAGCATGCCGGCGGTGAGCAGCGCCAGGATGCCGGCGATCACCGCCGCCGCGACGTTTTCCCTCGGCCTAGGGGGCAGCATGTCAGGGTGCGGGGGTGGGCTGGATGGGTGCCATGCGAACTGGCCGGGGCCGCGGGAGGTCTGACCGTAGGGGTTGGGGCTGGGCTCCAACGGCGGGCTTGGCGCGGCCAACAGCGGCGGCATGACGCTCTCGACCGCAGTGGCGCCGGCCGCCAGGAGACCATCGGCGTCTCCCGGTGCCGTGCCGAGACCGAGCAGGGCGAGCAGGACGTGCGGTGCGGTCGGCCTGTGGGCGGGCTCCTTGGACAGGCATGCGGTGACCAGCCCGGCCAAGGGCTGGGGAAGCAAGCTGGTGTCGGGGGCGGCATGCAGGATGCGATGCATCACCGCGGGTACCGTGTCGTCCCCGAAAGGGGAACGGCCGGTCGCAGCGAACAAGATGGTGACTCCCCAGGCGAACATGTCGGTCCATGTGCCGGGCTCCTGGCCGCTCACTTGTTCGGGCGCCATGTAGGCGGGAGTTCCGACGACCTGGCTCGTCATGGTGGAGGTGCCGTCAAGAGCCCTGGCGATGCCGAAGTCGATGACTCGCGGACCGTCCTCGCCCATCAGCACGTTCGGTGGCTTGAAGTCGCGGTGCACGACTCCGGCCTGGTGGATCGCCGCCAGCGCGGTGGCGGTGCCGATGGCCAGCCGCTGCAAAGCCGCACCTGTCCGTGGCCCCTCGTCACGGACGAGCTCGTACAAAGACGGGCCGGGCACGAACTCGCTGACGATGTAGGGCTGATCGCCATGGATGTCGGCCTCCAGCACCCGGGCAGTACAGAACTCGGCGACCCTCTCCGCGAACCCCAACTCACGCACGAACCGCTCACGCGCCTTCGGATCACGTGCGACATGAGTGCGCAGCAGCTTGACGGCCACCTCCCCGCCGTCCAGCCCGCGCCCGGCATACACGACGCCCTGGCCACCCTCCCCGAGACGGCCGGTCAGCTCGTACCGCCCCAGCCGTTCGGGATCGTCGGGTTGCAGTGAAACAGCCATAGTTGTCTATTTGACCATGCCGGAGCCCTCCGCCGAGCAGAGATCATCCACACTCGCGGCGGCCCGCGATCTCCGGAGCGGTCAGCCGAGGTTGGCGAGCTCGCACACCCCTGCGGCCTGGGTAGCAGTAGCGATCAAGAAGTTTCAATCGCATATGGCCCTGACCTGCGCCGGTCTGAGGCCCTCGGCCGATGTACGCGCCATGAGCGGTTCCGGTCGCGTGGACGGCGGGCCAACCCGGGATTGGTCCGGCGCCGCGCGCGCCGTTCCGACCGTATAACCCGGCAGGCCGAGAACGCCACGTACGTGCTCGGCCACCACCGCAGAGACGTCCGCCAGCTTCGGGAAGTACCCCAGCCACTGGTATGCCTTCAACCACACCAGCAACGCCAGCAGATGCCGATCATCCTGCGTCTTCCCGCGCGCCCACTCCACCTCGGCCGAAGACGAGGTGAACACCTCCGCCAGCTCCCGCGCCGGAACCTGGCCCTCCAGGCACCAGCACCGGTCATCGCACGGATGCTCGGCTACACCGACCAACAGACCAGCCGCATCGCCACCGCCGTCGGCAGCCCATGGAGCCGCTACGCCCCAGGCGACGACCACTCTCCGTGACAACCATTCGGTTCAATACCCGCGAATAGGCGACAGTCGATTACGCGAGGTCGCCAGTGTGACACCCGCAGAAGGTTCTCACCCGCTCCACGGCTGCCTATCGACCGCCGAAGCCCCGGTCCACGGTTCCGGAAACCGTTGCACCGGTGATCACCCGTTGGAAGGCTCAGCCGTCTGATCCGTAGCAAGATCGGGAACGTCCACGGCCGTCCAGATCCATCCCCTGACCTGCGTCCGGGCCGCCCCACCGTCCAGGGTTGTCCAAAGCCGCTGTTAGCGGACGCGTTAGCAACCTGTGGCACTCCGCCCTTCGTCCCGAACTATGCGCACTCCTCGGCCGATACGACGTTCACTGGCGTCAGGCGTGTGCTGGTGGCGCTGGAGCTGGTGCCGGTGTGCGGGGTCGTCGCTGTATCTGTCCGTGCACAGCGTGCGCGCCGTCGGAGTCGCGCAGCACCGCCGTGGGTAAGGTCCTCATCGTCCCTTGGGCCTCGCACGAGGGCAGGTATGCAGGGCAATGGATCACGACGCCGAGACCCGGGCCGGGATAGAACAGCACTGGGCGGCCTCTGAGCGCGGAGACGTCGACACCGAGCACGCGATCTACGCGACGGACGCCATCCTCGACTACCCGCAGTCAGGGGAACGCTTCCGGGGCCGATCGAGGATCCAGGCACAGCGCGGCGGGCACCCGGCCGAGCGCCACTTCACCGTCCTGCGGATCTCCGGCACCTGCGACCTGTGGGTGAGCGAATGCATCATCACCTATGACGGCGCGCCCACCTACACGGTGAGCATCATGGAGTTCGCCAACGGCCTGGTGACGCACGAGACCCAGTACTTCGCCGCGCCCTTCCCGGCACCCGCGGCTCGGTCGACCCTTGCCGAACCGATCCCCGACCACTAGAAACCCAGACGGTTTTCAAGCATCTAGCCATCGGTTGGCAAGTCGGACGGAAGAACGATCTTTACATGACGTACCTCGTCTCGGGGGATCACACCACTTTCATCCCCTCGGCGCGCCTGGTGCAGGCCGCTAAGCCAAGCACGGAACTGGTCAGCCGCGATATCCGCAAGGTCCTCGGCACCCAACCATCCATGGCGATCGTATGCCGGACGGGTTCTCCAACCTCGCCACCAAGTGCGACCACGGCAACCGGGTGTACTCCGCCTACAAGGGCGACAGCAACCGCGCCGCGGTCACCGTGGTGCCGAACGACCCCACCTGCACCAAGTAAGACGCAGGCAGGGACACAAAACCCCCGGCCGCATGCGCGGCCGGGGGTTTTCTTCTGCCAACGCTGCCCCAGTGCCGACCACCCATGACAGTGTCTTTGCGGGCCCGAGCAGCCTAGGCGTGCCCACGCCACAGCACCGCCCGCCGGGTCATCCCCTCTGCCGTCTCGGACAGCTGACCGGCTGACGGGCCCACCTCACCCACTCTCCAAATAAGGAACGGACACAAGCCCACTTTCCGCACTCTCAGAGTGCGGAACATGACTGTTTGGGGTGTTTGTCTTTGCTCGTTCGTGTGGTGTAGCAGGGAATCGGCTCGGCGGTGCACCGACCGGTGATGGGCTGGCCCGGTGAGCGAGCGACACACCACACCTTCGGACTAGACCGACTCCCGTCAGTTTCGACGCTGGTCACCTGGCTGGAGATCGAGGCCTGCAACACCCCCGGGTGATCTGGCGTCCACCCCTGGGCGGGTGCTGGACCGGGTCAACGACGGCGACCTGTTCGTCGGGCTCCTGGACCCGGACGCCGCACGCGGAATGTCTCACCGTTGAGAAGGCTGCGCGGCCGGTCGGTTCCGTGCCGCGCAGCCGCCCTGCCAAGATTGACTGAGGACAGGTCGGACGCCGCGGTCGACTACGCGGCCGGCGTCTAATGCAGCTCGTACCAGGTCTGCTGGGGTGAGCCGTTGGGGCTGTACAGTTGGAGCGGGTCGCCGTTCATGCTTGGATTCCATGTGCCGTCGGTGCGGGCGTCCAGGACGAAGTTGGTGTTGGCGCCGTTGATCAGCTCAGTGTTGTTGCCGTTGGGTGCGTACCAGTGTTGCTGTGCGGACCCGTTACAGTCCCACACTTGGACTTTGTCTCCCAGGCTGTTGATGTGATTCAAGTCGGCGTCGAGGCACTTCCCGTGTTGGTCGTTGATCTGGTACCAGGTGCCGCTGGAATTGGACGACACCGCCAGGAAGTACCAGTCCTGCTCGCAGTAGGGGACTTCCATGACGACCTGGGATCCGTTGACCTCGCTAGACGGTGCCATACAGCCGGCTCCCCAGTAGAGGTTCGACAGGGAATAGGTACCCGGACCGTACAGTGCATTGGCGGTTCCAGTTCCGCCAATCAGCGTAGTAAGAGCCACGGCACCGACCGCAGCCACCTTGACGATCTTGTTGAGCATTGTGCGCCTCCCGGTATCACCGGACATCAGGACTCGATCGAGCAGGCCGACGTCTCGAACCGATATCCGTTGCCATCATCCGCAGCGGTCAGGGGAGGCGCGATCGTTTAAGCCGTCGAGTTAAACGATCACCCGCAGTCCCCGCCGTCGGCTCGGTTCTATGGCCTGGTCCGGACAGACCTTGATCACGTTCGCTCTGTGCCTGCACGCCGACGACCGCCCGGTGTTCCTCGACGACGCCGAAGACTACGGTGCGTGGAGGTCCTGAAGGCGCTCAAGGTCGAACAGGACCGCGCCCGTGAGGTCGCTGGCGACGCCTGGCACGGCAGTGATCTGGTGTTCTGCACCAAGAACGGGACGGCGCTCAGCGCCGAGAACGTACGGCGCGACTTCCGGGAGGTCCTCGACCGCGCCAGTCTGGTCGGCACAGAGTGTGGACGCCACGGGAGTTGCGGCACAGCTTCGTCTCGCTGCTGTCAGCTCACGACGTCCCGCTGGAGAACATCTCCCGGCTGGTCGGGCACACCAACCCCGTGGTGACGGAGACCGCCTACCGGAAGCAGATCCGCCCTGTCATGCAGGACGGCGCTCGCGCGATGGACGCCATCTTCCCTGCGGATTTCGAGCCGTAGTCGCTCAGTTAGACACTCAAGCCCCGTCTCTGTGATCAGAGGCGGGGCGTTTTGCCTGGTGAGATGGGAGCCTCCGGCCGGATTCGAACCGGCGACCCGCCGCTTACAAGGAATACGGACACCCCTGCTCACACAGCATCCGCCGAGGTAGACGGCGTTGGACGTGCGCCTGTGGCTGTCCCCGGTCGCCGTCGTTGCCGTCACCATTGCCGTCAGCCGCACCCGTGTTGTCCCGGCTCTAGTTGGGCGGCACCAGGGTACGCAGAACGTCGAACTCGTTGCCCTCCGGGTCGACCATCACCACCCAGCTCCGGCCAGGGCCCTGGCCCACGTCCACCTTGGCGGCGCCAAGGCCGAGCAGCCTGGCCACCTCGTCGTCGGTACTGCCGTCGATCGGGCTGACGTCCAGGTGGAGCCGGTTCTTCACGGTCTTGCCCTCCGGCACCCGTATGAACACCAGGGTGGGCGGCATCTGGCGCGCCCGGACCTCCTCGACGGTCGGCTCCCAGGAGCCGATCTCGACCTTGCCCTCGCTCCGATCGATCACCTTGAAGTCCAGGACCGCGCACCAGAAGGCCGCGAGGCGCTCCGGATCGTGGCAGTCGACAACCAACTCGGTGAACCTACTTGTCATGGACTCCCCCAGACAGCGCGGACGGGGGCTCAGCCTACGGGTTCCCGCCATCCGTCAGGCGACTCTCACGGAGTGCGGGCCGACGCTGATGGTGATGTCGACGTGTCCACCCAAGGCAGTCGCATAGGCACGGAGCGTCTCGAGTTCCATGGCTTCGATCTTGCCGTTCTCGATTTGGGAGATCCGGGATTGAGACACGCCCAGCGCCCGAGCCAACTCGACCTGAGTCTTCCCAACGGCCTTGCGTAGCTCCTTGAGGTGATGACCGGCCACATAGGCGTCGAGCTCAGCACGCGCGTTCGCCTGCCGCTCAGGATCGGCCAGCTCAGGATGCCGTCGATGCGCCTCAGCCTTGACATCACGCCAGTTGCGTCCGGTGCTCATCGGCCGCCCTCCTCGTCCTTCTCCACCCGATAGTCGGCGTACCTGGCCTCAGCAAGCGGAATCGCATCCTCATACCAGCGGGACCATCGCCCGGCCTTGTCACCTGCGACCAGGAAGATCGCTGCACGGTCCGGGTCAAAGACGAACAACATGCGTATCTCCGAGCGTCCACGAGAGCCCGGCCGTAGCTCCTTCAAGTTACGTAGCTTGCTGTGCTCCAGAGTGTCGACGAGCGGCCGGCCAAGAGTCGGTCCGACAGCGGCAAGCCGATCGATCGCCTGCTCGACCAAGGACGCCGAGTCCGGCTCAGACTCGCAGAGCTTCAGGAACCACGTCTCGACGGGCTCTAAGAGGATGACTTCCCACGCCACACAGCAAATATAACCTCTGCCTCATCTTTTCGGCTATGAAGCGCCGGACATCGCACCCCGACCGTCCGCCGGTGCCCGTCACCATTGCCGTCAGCCGCACCCGCGTTATCCGAGGACAGGCCGACCCGGACCGCAGGGCCGACCCGTCAGCGGTGGAAGCTGACCTCCGGGTAGGCGGCGGAGGGACCGGCGAGGACAGGCTCGGGGATGCCACGCAGGTGCAGGTCGAAGAACGCCCTGACGTAGGTGCGAGTGATCTGCACCGAACGCTGGGCAGAGATCGTCGTCCCGGGAGGCACGGGGATGCCCAGTTTTTCGGCGAGGATCGGCACATCGGTGAAGCTGCCATGATTTGAACCAGAGACGGTCAGCCAGCGCTTCCAGCCGTCCAGGTTCGCCCAGGCGCTCGCCCAGGTGGGATCCACCGCGCCGCCCATGTCGTGGTTCACCATCATGAAAGGACGACCGCCAAGACCCGTGGCGGGGACCGGCGCGTCCATGGTGCCGTCTAGGTTGACCCCGGCCCGCACCCGTTTGTCGGTGGCCATGGTCGGGACCGCGGCGGCACCACCGAGGGAATGCCCGGCCATGCCGATCCGCCTGACGTCGATCATGTCGGCGTACCGCCAGTCGGAATGGCGGCGGCTGGTCAGCTCGTCGATCACGAAAGAGACGTCCTTCGCCCGGCTCTCCGCCACGACGCCGGAACCGCCTGCGGGGGGCTTGTCGCAGATGGCGCAGGTAAGCGTCCTCCCGTCGGGAAAGGTTGTGCCGGAATTCTCGTAGGTGTGGTCGACGAGCGCGACGACATACCCGCGGCTGGCCAGATCCTCGGCGAGGCTCGTGAGCTCGGTGCGTGGCATGGTGAAACCAGGCGAGAGCAAGACCAGCGGGAACCTGCCGTGTTCCGGGCTCGCGCCGGAGTGCGCCCAGGTACGGGTCCCGCTGACGGCCTCGGCCGGGATGGTGGTACCAGGAAGCTTCATCTGCAGCATGAGGCGGGCTGCCTCGGTGGTCATGTACAGGGCCGGCCCGCCCGTCCCGGGCCGGGCCGGATAATACATCGACACCATCAGCTGCCGCGGTCCCGCCGACGGCACCCAAGGGTCCTGGCGGTGTTTGTCGACGAGGTGCAGGATCTCGCGGCCGACCGCGTGCGGACCTGTCGGGCGGGGCAGCTCCGCATGGAGGCCGTACGGGTCCGAGGCCGTGGCAGGAGCGGCGGTGAACTGTGCTGACACGGGTGCGGCTACCGCCGGACCCGCTGCGACGACGGGCAGCGGCAGGACGAGCGCGAGGGCGGCGGCTGTGGCAGTACGACGGATTCTGATCATGGCCACGACGCTAGAACGCGACCATCGCAGCTGACGTCCGCACTAGGAACGATCTGATCGCGCCAAAAGGAGTACAGCGTCCTCCCGGGGGAGGACGCGCACAAGGCCGGGGCGATGGCCCACTGGTACAAGGATGCGATTCCGCTCGCTAAGGCCGGTCAGAGACGGGCGCGGGCAGGCGCCACGGCCCGAGCCTCATCTTTTCGGCTATGAAGCGCCGGACATCGCACCCCGACCGTCCGCCGGTGCCCGTCGCCGTTGCCGTCAGGCGAGCCTCGACCGGTGGACCACTCAACCGCTCTCACCTGGGGAGACAAGAGCCTCCGGCCGGGATCGAACCGGCGACCTGCCGCTTACAAGGCGGACGCTCTGCCAGCTGAGCTACGGAGGCGGCGCTGCTTTCGCAGCCTCACCACGATAGCGCGTATACGCCGCGACTCAGACGCGCTCGCGGGTCGGACTCTCCGGTCGCGTCGGGCCGCCGGGCGCTGGCGACACATTAATGAACCGTGGTTCAATAATGTCATGGCACGGCCGAGGAAGATCACGGATGAACGTCTGCTGGCTGCCGCCGGTGTGGTCATCAGCCGGCTGGGGCCGGGGTTCACGCTGGCCGACGTGGCTCGGGAGGCTGAGGTCGCCGTCGGGACGGTGGCGCAGCGGTTCGCGTCCAAGCATGGGCTGCTGGTCGCAATGAGCAGGACGGCGGTCGAGAGCACGCGGCACGGTATGCGCACGACGGCGGAGGAGGCCGGCGATCCGGTCGCCGCGGTGGTCGACGTACTGGTCGGGACGTTCGCGCCGCTGGACGATCCCGAGACGGCTCCCAACCACCTGGCGCAGTTGGCCGTCGATCTGGCCGATGAGGAGCTGCGCGGGCTGCTGGCGGAGCTGTACGCGGCCCTGGAGGAGGGCCTCGTCGCGCTGCTCGAGCGGGCGGTGCGCGAGGGACGGCTCCGGGGCGCACCGCCCGTACCGGCGGCCGCCCGGATCCTCACCGCGGTCGCCGACGGGACCGCGCTGCACTGGTCGGCGCGGCCGGCCGGTGGTCTGTGCGACCGGATGCGCGCCGACGTCGGCGCGGTTCTGGCCGGCTGGTGTCACGGTTCAGACGCAGGAGCGATCGAGGAGGGCATGTGACCGGTCCACTGAGGGGACACGTCGCGCTGGTCACCGGGGGTACCCGGGGGGCCGGGCGGGGCATGGCGGTCGAGTTGGGAGCGGCCGGCGCGACGGTGTACGTCACCGGCCGCAGCACGCGGGAGTCGCGCAGTCCGCTGGGCCGTACGGAGACGATCGAGGAGACCGCCGAGCTGGTGACGGAGGCGGGCGGTCAGGGTATCGCGGTGCGGTGCGACCACATGGTGCCGGCGGACGTCCGAGCACTTGTCCGCCGGATCGAGGAGGAACAGGACGGCCGCCTGGACGTGCTCGTCGACGACACGTGGGGCGGTGATCAGTGGATCGAGTGGGCGCCGCTGTGGGAGCACGACCTGGACAAGGGTCTGCAGGCGGTCCGCAACGGGCTGGAGACCCATCTGATCACGCTCCACACGGTCCTCCCGCTGCTCGTACGGCGGGGCCGTGGGCTGGTCGTGGAGATCACCGACGGGGATGACATGTTCAACGACCGCTACCGGGGATCGATGTTCTTCGATCTGGTGAAGGTGGCGATCACGCGGCTCGGCAAGATGCTGCACGAGGAGCTGGCCCCGCACGGTGTCACGTCACTGTCGCTGACGCCCGGGTTCCTGCGCTCGGAGGAGATGCTCGAACACTTCGGGGTCACCGAGGAGAACTGGCGGGACGGGATCGCGAAGGACAAGTGGTTCGCGATCGCGGAGTCGCCTCGCTACATCGGGCGGGCGGTGGCCGCGCTGGCCGCCGACCCGGACGTGGCCCGCTGGTCCGGCAAGGCGCTGTCGTCCGGGGTACTGGCCAAGCACTACGGCTTCACCGACCTCGACGGCTCGCGGCCGGAGGCGAGCCGGTTCTTCGAAGAGGTCTACTTCGGCGACAAGAAGGACGCCCCGGTCACGGACTACCGCTGAGAGCGACGGCGGGCGATCTCGTACATGGCGATGCCCCCGGCGACGCCGGCGTTGAGGGACTCGGCGCTCGGGCCCATCGGGATGTTGACCAGCAGGTCACACGTCTCGGCGACCAACCGCGACAGGCCCTTGCCCTCTGAGCCCACGACCAGCACGAGCGGGCCGCTCGCGGCCTCCAGCTCGCCGACGCCGACCGCGCCGCGGGCATCCAGCCCGGCGACGAACAGACCGGCGCTCTGGTAGCTCTTCAGCGCGCGTACGAGGTTGGTGGCGCGGGCGACCGGGACCGAGGCGAGGGTGCCCGCGGAGGTCTTCCAGGCCCCGGCGGTCACTCCCGCCGCCCGGCGCTCGGGCACGAGCACACCGTGCGCGCCGAACGCCGCCGCCGACCGGACGATCGCCCCCAGGTTGCGTGGGTCGGTGACGCCGTCGAGAGCGACGACGAGCGGAGGGGTGCCACGGCGCAGCAGGTCGTCGGGGTGCGCGTAACGGTATTCGGGGACCTGGAGGACGATGCCCTGGTGCACGGCCCGGTCGGTCATCCGGTCGAGCTCGGCCTTGCCCGCCTCCAGCAGCGGAACACCGGCGTCGGTGGCGAGCTTGATGGACTCGCGGACACGGTCGTCCGACGCCCCGGTCATGACGTACAGGGCGCTGGCCGGGATGCCCGCGCGCAGCGCCTCGACGACCGGATTGCGGCCGGTGACCAGCTCCGGGCCCTCCGGCGCGTATCGCCGGGCCGGTCGCTCCGTGGGGGACGACGAGGGCGTACGCCGGGCGCCGGCGGTGGTGGCGGTGCCGGTTCGTTCCGCCGACTTGGCCGCGCGGGCGGTCTGGCGCTTGCCGTACCAGTGCCGATCCTCGGCCTTCAGTGTGTGACTCGGCCCTTTCTTGCGACGCTTCGACATCCTCGCCCTCCGCTGGTGCACCGGGCGATCTGTCGCCCCGCACAGACTCTACGCGGCCCCCGGACCCGAACCGTCCCGCAGGAGCCGCTCGATGCGCTCCAGCCGGTGTTCGATGGCGGCCAGCCGCTCTCCGATGGCCTCGATCGCGGTCTCGTGCGGCCGCTCGCCCGCCGAGCCCGTCTCGATCGGCCGTTCCGCCGCCGGGCCCGTCTCGATCGGCCGTTCGCCGGGCGGGGCCTCTCCAGCCGCTGCCTCCCGGGGTGCGGGCTTGGGGCGACCCGTCCGGCGGCGCTGCAGGTCCAGGATGACGACGCTCCGCAGTTCGGCCACGTCGACGCCGCGCCGCTGCAGGACACGAGCGCCGACCCCGTCGGTCTCGCGCATGAGGCCGAGGAGGATGTGCTCGCTGCCGATGTAGTCGTCGCCGAGTTGCAGTGCCTCGCGCAGGGACAGCTCGAGGACCTTCTTGGCCCGTCGTGTGAACGGGATGTCGCTCTCGGGCTCCCGTGAGCCTCGTCCGGCGATGGCCTCCACGTCGCGACGGGCGGTGTCGAGGTCGACGCCCGCGGCGGCGAGGGCCCGTACGGCCCCGTCGGTGTCGCCGCGCAGCAGACCGAGAAGGAGGTGCTCGGTCCCGATATGGCCGTGCTCGAGCGAGCGGGCCTCCTCCTGGGCGTGAACGACGACACGGCGTGCGGTATCGGCGAACCGCTCGAACACGTGCACCACCTCGGCAGGCAGGGCCCCGGCCGGGGCGGCCGCTCGGACCCGTCGGACTTCTCGTCCGATACGTCCCCCGGAGCGCCGCCCCGCAACCGGATCAGAGGACCCCGCGTCACGCCCCAAGCGGATCAGCGGATCCCCGTCGCGCCGAGCCCGCGTCCCGAGACCGTCCCGTACGCGGTGGTCTGCCGGGACGGCTCAGGAGCGCTTGAGCTCCCAGCGGGTGCCGCGCGGAGTGTCCTCGATCAGGATCCCGGCGGCGGTCAGGCCGTCGCGGATGGCGTCGGCCGCGGCGTAGTCCTTACGGGCCCGGGCCGCCTGCCGCTGTTCGAGGGCCACCGACACGAGCGCGTCGACGACCTCGCGAAGGTCGCCACCGGCGCCCTCCCATTGCTCCGACAGCGGGTCGAGGCCGAGGACGTCGAGCATCGCGCGCACCTCACCGAGGACACGGATCACGGCGTCCTTGTCGCCGGCGGCGAGCGCGGTGTTGCCATCGCGGACGGCCTCGTGAACGACGGCCAGGGCCTGCGGAACACCGAGGTCGTCGTTCATCGCGTCGACGAACGGGGCGGGCGGCGTGCCGGGCTCGACGCGCCCGGCGAGCTCCACCGCCCGCGTCACGAATCCCTCGACGCGCTGGTACGCCACAGCGGCCTCGCGCAGGGCCTCGTCGGAGTAGTCGATGATCGAGCGGTAGTGGGCGGCGGCGAGGTAGTAACGGACCTCGACCGGGCGGGCCCGGTCGAGCAGATCCGTCAGCAGCACGACGTTGCCGACGGACTTGCTCATCTTCTCGCCGTTCACCGTGAGCAGGCCGTTGTGCAACCAGTACCGGGCGAACCCGTCGCCGGCGGCGGTCGACTGCGCGAGCTCGTTCTCGTGGTGGGGGAAGATCAGGTCGACGCCGCCGCCGTGGATGTCGAAGGTCGGCCCGAGGTACTTGGTCGCCATCGCGGAGCACTCGAGGTGCCAGCCGGGGCGGCCCGGCCCCCAGGGCGTCTCCCAGCTCGGCTCGCCCGGTTTGGCGCCCTTCCACAGCGCGAAGTCCCGAGCGTCGTGCTTGGCCGCCTCGTTGGGCGTGTCACCGGCCGGCCGCATGTTGTCGAGCCGCTGGTTGGACAGGGCACCGTAGCGATCGGCCCAGGACTCGACGTCGAAGTAGACGTCGCCCTCGACGGTGTAGGCGTGGCCCGCCTCGATGAGGCGGCGCATCAGCACGATCATCTCGGGGACGTGCCCGGTCGCGCGGGGCTCGATGGTCGGCGGCAGGCAGCCGAGGACGTCGTAGCCGCGGCCGAAGACCCGCTGGTTGGCCTCTGCCACCGCGAACCACGGCACGCCGGTCTCGGCGGCGACGCGGATGATCTTGTCGTCGACGTCGGTGATGTTCCGGACGAAGGTGACGTCGTAGCCGGAGGCGCGCAGCCAGCGGACCACGAGGTCGTAGATGACGCCGGAGCGAAGGTGCCCGATGTGCGGGGCGGCCTGCGGCGTGGCACCACAGACGTAGATCCCCGCCCGGCCCGCCTCGAGCGGGACGAAGTCGCGGATGCTACGGGTACCGGTGTCGTAGAGGCGCAGGCTCGCTTGTTCCTTAGTCACTCTTGGTGATCCTATGGTATCGTTCCGTCATTAGCACGCCCCGTGCCCAGGCGACGCGGGGCACCCTCCTCGGTCCGATAGCTGTGCAGGCTGGGCCGACAGCGTCCGGAGGGACGTGCCACGCGGGTCGGCAGTTCTGCCCGTCGACACCAGGACACGAAGACGATTGGCACATGCCCGGCACCCAGTCGGGACGATTCCTGAGTATTCCTCGGATCGCTTAGCCGATCAGAGACGCTCACGCGTAAGAGGCTATTCGATACGTGTTCGCTCCCGGCACTGGAATCGCAAGGCTCATCCGATCATGTGCGACTCCGTGACCGTGCCGGGGCGACACGCCACACGGCGATGAGAGCAAGGACGCGTTGATCCGGTCAAGATAGGGGAACCCTCCGAGCCGATGGTTGGTTTCCCTGCTATGACTGACTCCCCCGCCCCGTACTCCACGGCGCAGCGGCGGCTGCTGACGGCCGCCGGCGGCCTCGGCGTCGCGGCGCTGGCCGGTGCGACGTTCGTGCTCTCCTATGACGACCTGCGGGCGCTCGCCGTCCAGGGTGGCGCGGCGCGCCACTGGGCGTACCTGTACCCCGGCGTGCTCGACGGACTGATCGTCGTCGTGATCCTCTCGATCCTCACCGCGCGCCGGTCCCGCTGGTGGGCGCGTGCCGTCCGGTGGCTGCTCCTACTGGTGCTCATCGCCGGCGCCGGCGCCGCGGGGGTCGAGCGTGCCGTCCACGGCTATCGCCACCTGTCGCGCCCATGGCTGTCGGGCGGGGTCGCGGCGGCCCCCTGGGTGATCCTCGCGATCGCCGTATGGCTGTGGCTGTCCATGATCAAACAGGTCGTACGGACCCGTCGGCGCGACGCCACCGCCCCGCCGGTCCCGGATTCCCCGTCGGCCACGACCGCCTCGCCGAACGCCGAGCCGGCGAACACCCACGCCGAGCCGACCGACACCCGGCGAGCGCTCATTCCGGGCCTCTTCGACGAGGAGCCCGCCGACACCCGCCCGCTGCCGCGTCCCGCGGCACCACGCGCGCTCGGACCCGCTCCCGAGTCTCTCGGAACCGCTCCAGGGTCTCTCGGAACCGCTTCCGAGCCCGACGCCGGGACCGGCCTGGAGCCGGCGGCGCTTCGGGACGGACCGTTGCTCTCGCCGGAGTTGGCGCAGCAGGCGGATCGCGCGTGGCAGCCCGGTCCCGCTCTGTCGCCCGCCACGGCGCCCGACGCGGAAGGCGACGCCCGGGACTCCGGGACCGATCCCCTGAGCGACTCCCGGCACTCCGGGACCGTACGCCTGACGGACGACGCCCGAGGCTCCGGGTCCGTACCTCTGACGGACGACGAGAGAGGCTCCGGAACCGTACCTCTGACGGACGACGACAGAGGCTCCGGGACGGTATCTCTGAGGGAGGACGCCTGGGACTCCGAGACCGTGTCCCGGGCGGACACGGACCCGGCCGATGCCGATCCCGACCCGGAGGTGAACGTGCCCGTGAACGAGACGCCCGTGGACCCTGAGCAGGAGGAGCCCCCGCCGCGCTGGGTGGCCCGGACCTCGCTGCCGACCGATGTACGGCTCGTCGGGCCGCCCCAGAGAGGGCGATCACTCGGCGACACCCAGCCCGACGGCATCAGGCTGGCGGACACCGACCCGGACGGCATCCCGATAGCCGGTGTGGCCGACGCGGCGCAGGCGAGTGAGGAGGAGGACGCGTACGCCGAGGACCGGGCCGAGGACCCGGACGCCGGCGACGCGTCCGACGACGCCCGGTCGTGGGCGGAGCAGGACGAGGGCTCTTGGCAGGCCGCCCCGGGGGCTCCCCCACGAGACGAGGACATGACCCCGCCGTCCAGCAAGTTCCGCAGCTCGCCGACGCCGCCCCGCGACTGAGCGCACGCCGGATCCTGCGGGATCAAATCCGCTCGGACCTGGGAAGGTATGGATGATGGAGACCTGGGTTCCCGTTCCCGACGGCAGCGGATTCGGGGTGCACAACCTCCCGTACGGCGTGTTCTCCCGGCGCGGAGAGCTGCCGCGTGTGGGTGTGGCCATCGGCGACCACGTGCTGGACCTGGCCGCGCTGGCGGCGGCGGGACTGCTCGCCGACCGGCGGTGGTTCGCCTCCGGGACGCTGAACTCCTTCATGGCCGCCGGGCGCGCGGTCTGGCAGGCGACCCGGGACCGCGTGACGACGCTGCTCACCGACGCGGCGTACCGCGACCAGGTCGAGCCGCATCTCGTGCCGCAGAGCGACGCCGAACCTCGCCTGCCGTTCGACGTGGCCGACTACGTCGACTTCTACTCCTCGCGCGACCACGCCACGAATGTCAGCCAGATCTTCCGGCCGGGCGCGGACCCGCTCCCCCCGAACTGGCTTCACCTGCCGATCGGGTACCACGGCCGGGCCGGGACCGTGGTGCCGTCGGGGACGCCGATCGTACGGCCCTGTGGGCAGCGTCGGGGCGATGACGGCCCGGTGTTCGGCCCGACCGTCAAGCTGGACGTCGAGGCGGAGGTCGGCTTCGTCGTGGGCGTGCCCTCGGCGCTCGGCCGGCCGGTGCCGACGGCCGGGTTCCGCGACCACGTGTTCGGCTTCGTGCTCGTCAACGACTGGAGCGCCCGGGACATCCAGGCATGGGAGTACCAACCACTCGGACCGTTCCTCGGCAAGTCCTTCGCGACGTCGATCTCCCCGTGGGTCGTGCCCGTGGCGGCCCTGGAGAGCGCTCGTACGGGCCCGCCGGCCCAGAGCCCGGAGCCGTTGCCGTACCTGCGTACCGACGAGCCGTGGGGCCTGGAGATGACGCTCCAGATCGAGCTCAACGGCCACGTCGTGAGCCGCCCGCCGTTCGCGAGGATGTACTGGACCGCGCCGCAGCAGCTCGCCCACGCCACCGTGAACGGCGCCGCGCTGCGCACCGGCGACCTGATGGCCTCCGGAACGGTCTCCGGACCGACGCGGCACGAACGCGGCAGCCTGATCGAGCTCACCTGGGACGGCCGGGACCCGCTGGTGCTCCCCGACGGGCAGCGCCGGGCCTTCCTGGAGGACGGCGACACCGTACGGATCCAGGCGACCGCCGCCGGGCCCGACGGCGTCCCGATCGGGTTCGGCGAGGTGACCGGCACCGTGCTGCCGGTGATCTGCTGAACTCCGTCGAGATCGGCGACCGCACCGCGCCCAGCCTGTCGAGGTCGGGGGTGCCGTACCGTCGGCGGCTCCGTCGAGGTCGGCGGCCGTGGCACGGCCGAGCCCCGTCGAGAAGCGGTGGCACCGTGCCGCCGGTGGTCTGTCGGCGGTCAGACGAGGACGAGGGCGGTCGCGATGGCGGCAAGCCCCTCGCCGCGGCCGGTGAGGCCCAGGCCGTCCGTCGTGGTGCCCGACACACTGACCGGGACGCCTCCCAGCGCCTCGCTCAGGGCCTTCTCCGCCTCGGCGCGCCGCGGGCCGACCCGCGGGCGAACCCCGATGACCTGGATGGAGACGTTGCCGATGGCGTGCCCCGCGGCCGTGATCCGGCGTTCGACCTCCCGCAGGAGATCCACTCCGGAGGCTCCCGCCCAACGCGGGTCGCTGGTGCCGAAGATCGCACCGAGATCACCGAGACCGGCGGCGGACAGGAGCGCGTCGCACGCCGCGTGCGCCGCGACGTCACCGTCCGAATGCCCGGCGAGACCGTCGCCCTGACCGGGCCAGTCCAGACCGGCCACCCGCAGCGGGCGGCCAGAAGCGAACGGGTGGACGTCGACTCCGACGCCCACCCGTGGAAACCGAGTCGCCAAGGCGTTAGTTGGCCAAGACCTCGTCGAGGAGGGCCTCGGCCTTGTCCTCGTTGGTCTTCTCGGCCAGCGCCAGCTCGCTGACCAGTATCTGCCGCGCCTTGGCCAGCATGCGCTTCTCACCGGCCGAGAGGCCGCGCTCCTTGTCACGCCGCCACAGGTCCCGGACAACCTCAGCGACCTTGTTGACGTCGCCGGACGCGAGCTTCTCGAGGTTCGCCTTGTAACGCCTCGACCAGTTCGTGGGCTCTTCGGTGTAGGGTGCGCGAAGCACCTCGAACACCTTCTCCAGCCCCTCCTGGCCCACGACGTCGCGGACACCGACCAGCTCGGCGTTCTCCGCGGGAACGCGAACGGTGAGATCGCCCTTATCGACCTTCAGGACCAGGTAGGTCTTGTCCTGACCTTTGATGGCACGAGTCTCGATGGCTTCGATCCGAGCAGCCCCATGGTGGGGGTAGACGACAGTGTCGCCGACCTTGAAAGTCATGTGACAAGTACCCCTTCCGCTATGGATAAGGGTAGCACGCTGCAGGGACCTGCTGAACCGACCATCCGGACATATACGCAGGTCAGCGGGGTAATTAGGGTATTGACAAAGCTGGAATTCGGTGTAACACCCGGCTATGAGGATTGGATTGGGCCACACCGCTCACACAGCGCCGGAAGCGGCTCATACTGGAGATGGACGAGCCGACACGGGCCGACGGTCCCCTGTGCACGGGGAGCGCCGCCTCGGGGTGGGGCCGGCAGCGGTCCGAGAAGGTAGGTGTGGCGTGGGGCTTGACGGCGACCCTGACGACTATGGGCTTCCCAAGGTCGACATCGTCGTCCCGGACGATGCGCGGGAGCTCGACCGCGATGTGATCGCGTACCACCGCGAGCTGCGGCAACACCGCCGCCGCGAGCGGTGGCGCAGGCTCGCCCGCCCGTTCACCCGCTACGGGATCGCCGCCCCGTTCATTGCCAGCGCCGTCCTCGTCGCGCTCATCAGCGGAGTGCTGATGACGGTCGTCTCACCCCGGCCCACCGACCACGCCATCCAGGTCCCCCCGACCGGCGTGGTGCGGCACCGCCCAGGAGACGCCGGCGGCGCGCTGCCCCAGGGGAACCTGATCGTGAATGGCCGGCAGATGCCGGTCGACACACTGATCAACGTGGCCGGCCTCGTCCTGATCGTTCCGCGCGACTGCCACTGCGACGCCACCGTCACGCGACTCGCCCAGCAGGCCGTGGCCCAGGGGTTCCAGACCTGGATGATCGCGGACGGCCGCGCCGGCCGGGACGCGGACGACGTACGGCGGCTCGCCGACACGGTGGCCCGCGGCGACGCCATTCCCGCGGAGGATCCCGATCGCCTGCTGTCGACGGCCTATCGGGCGGCGGGGCTGACGGCGGTGCTCATCCGCCCCGATAGGATCGTCCGCGATGTCATCCGCGGCGTCCAGCCGACCCGGGACCTCACCCCGGACCTGAGGACGTTGCGCACCCCATAGCCGTCGTACGGCGGGCTCCCCCGCACGGCCGATGGCGCTCCGCGCGCGGACTCCCCGATCTTCGGGCGCCTGCGAAACCGGCCCCCCGTCGGGCCCGCGAGGGTACCCTCGCTACGCTTCACATTCGGGCGTTCCGCGCGCCTCGGAAGACTCAAGTCCTGTCCAAGGAGAGAACGACGCCGTGAGCCGCAACCGCCGCCGGGCCGTCGCCATGGCCATCGCCGGCGCCCTCGCCGTCGCGCCGATGGTGTCCGCCTGCGCCGCCGGCCAGCATCCGCAGTCGGTGCTGCCGACCCGCCTGACCGAGGGCGTCAACGCCTCCGTGGGCCGGGTCGACGTCCGCAACGCCTTCGTGCTCGGCCCCGAGCCGGGCCAGCGACTGCCGGTGGGCGCTTCCGCGCCGTTCTACGCCTGGATCGTCGTCAAAGGCACCTCGGCGGACAAGCTCGTCGGTGTCGAGGCGGCGGGCACGGCCCAGTCGGTCGAGGTCGCGAACGGCGGGCTGGACCTGCCGCCGAATCAGCTGATCTCCACGAACCCCCAGGCCACCGGCGAGCAGCCGCCCGGCGTGTCGACTCCGGGCGCCTCGCCGAGCGGCACTCCGAGCGGTGTTCCGAGCGGCACGCCGACCAAGGGCGCCAAGAAGGCCCCGGTCAAGCCGGGCACGACGCCGACCGGCGCCCCGACCGCGGGCTCCCCTGCCCCCGGCGGCACGCCGAAGACTCCCAGCACGGGCGGCACCGCCGCGGAGGCCACGCCGAGCGTGGTCCTCAAGGGGCTCGCCAAGGAGCTCACGGGCGGCGAGTCGATCCGGCTGACCCTGCACTTCCAGCAGGCCGGCGCCCTCACGATCGACGTCCCCGTCGTCCCGCGGGCCGGTTACTACGCGACCTACCCGCCGGCGCCGAGCACTCCGAGCGCCCCGGCCGGCACGCCGAGCCCCGGCGCGAGCACCGGCCCGGGCGCGAGCGCGAGCCCGACCGCGGGCGGGGCCGCCCCGGCGGGCTCCGCCACCCCGGCCGCCAAGTCGGGTAAGCACGCGAAGGCCAAGAAGCCCGCCGCGAGCCCGTCCGCCTGAGACGCGAAGCATCAAGCCCGCCGACTCCGTACCGGAGCGGCGGGCTTTCGCGTTGCCAGCCGACTCTGAGGCGAGGGCTCCCGAGAACGGGCGGCCCTGACGGCCGGCGGTCCCGAGAACGGGCGTCTCCAGCGGCTTCGCCGCGGAGACGCCCGGCCCGTGCCTGTTTACTCGTCGGGCTCGAACTTGTAGCCGAGCCCGCGCACCGTGATGATGAACCGCGGCGTCGACGGGGCGGGTTCGATCTTCGCCCTGAGCCGCTTGATGTGGACGTCGAGCGTCTTGGTGTCACCGACGTAGTCGGCGCCCCACACGCGGTCGATCAGCTGCATGCGGGTCAGCACACGTCCGGCGTTGCGCAACAGCACCTCGAGGAGCTCGAACTCCTTGAGCGGCAGCGGCACCTCGTTGCCGGAGACGGTGACGACGTGCCGCTCGACGTCCATGCGGACCGGTCCGGCCTCCAGCGTCGCGGGGGCCAGTTCCTCGCCGTCGCCTCTGCGGCGCAGCACCGCGCGGATGCGGGCGACCAGTTCACGGGAGGAGAAGGGCTTGGTCACGTAGTCGTCCGCGCCGAGCTCCAGCCCGACGACCTTGTCGACCTCGCTGTCCTTGGCCGTGAGCATGATCACGGGGACGTTCGACTTGGTGCGCAGTTCCCTGCACACCTCGGTGCCGGGGAGCCCGGGCAGCATCAGGTCGAGCAGCACAAGGTCGGCGCCGGAGCGGTCGAAGGACTCCAGGGCGTCCGGCCCGGTCGCCGCGACGGCGACTTCGAAACCCTCCTTGCGCAGCATGTACGACAGCGCGTCGCTGAACGACTCCTCGTCTTCCACGACGAGCACTCGGGTCACTAGGGGGCCTCCCGTACGGTGTCTTGCTCAGTGATTTCCTTCGCGGGTGCGGAGGCGGAGGGCAGCGGAAGGCGGATGGTGAAGGTCGAGCCGGATCCCTCCTTGCTCCAGACGTTCACATCCCCCCGATGCCGGGTCGTGACGTGCTTGACGATGGCGAGCCCGAGGCCCGTGCCACCGGTCTGCCGGGATCGCGCGGGGTCGACGCGGTAGAAGCGCTCGAAGATGCGCTCGAGGTCGGCCTCGGGGATGCCGATGCCCTGGTCGGTGACGCTGATCTCGACGTGGTTCTCGTCGGCCAGCCGGGTGCACACGACGACTCTCGTGCGTTCGGGGCTGTAGGCGATGGCGTTGTCGATCAGGTTGCGGACCGCGGTGGTGAGGAGCTCCTCGTCGCCGTACGCCTCCAGGTCGTCGCGGCCGCCGATGGCGAGGGTGATCTCCTTGGGCTCCGCCTTGAGCCGGCAGCGGTCGACGGCCTCGTGGATGACGTCGTCGAGGTTGACCGTCCGGGGCCGCTCGACGGTCTCGCCGCCCTGCAGGCGGGTGAGCGTGATGAGGTCCTGGATGACGTTGGTGAGGCGCGCGGACTCGTGCTGCATGCGCTTCGCGAAGCGACGTATGGCCTCGGGGTCCTCGGCGGCGTCCTCGACCGCCTCCGACAGCAGGGACAGGGCGCCGACGGGCGTCTTCAGCTCGTGGCTCACGTTGGCCACGAAGTCGCGCCGGACCGCCTCGACGCGGCGGAACTCGGTCAGGTCCTCGGCGAGGACGAGCACGAGGCCGTGTGATCCCATCGGCGCGACGCGGACCGAGAACCAGCGGCCCTCCCGGCGCCCGTGGACGACCTCGATCTCCTCTTCGCGGATCTCACCGTCGCGGCGGACGAGCCGCGCCATGGCGATGAGCTCGTCGACGAGCAGTCGATCGCCGCTGACGAGACCGAACGCCCGCGCCGCCGAACTGGCGCGCAGGACGCGGTCGTCCCCGTCGATGACCACGGCCGAGGACGGGAGCACGCTCAGCACGGACGCCACACCGCTCGGCAGGCTCGACAGCGGGGTGGGGGCATCCACCGCCCGCTGGGCACGCTCGCTGGCACGGACGGCCAGCCCTGCCACCAGGCCGGTTACGAGCCCGACGGCACCCGCCAGGCCGGCGACAACCTCCACATTCACATCTTGGATCGTAGGCGGCGCTCTGGCTAGGTCGCCCCGCGGAGCTGCGACGCCGCAAGGACGTTCGTCAAAAGTTAACCTGTGACTACACAACCGTTCACAGCATCCGACGATGCTGCCAACTGGATAACCACGTCTGAATAAAGGATCTTTATGCGAGACGCCTACCACGAGGAGCTCGACGGGCTCTCCGACAAGCTCGTGGAGATGACGCGGCTGGTGCGATCGGCGATGACGCGGGCCAGCACGGCCTTGCTCGACTCCGATCTGCGGCTCGCCGAAGAGGTCATCAGCACCGACGAGCAGGTCAACAAGCTCGAGACCGAGATCGAGGAGACGGTCTTCGACCTGATGGCGCGGCAGCAGCCGGTCGCTCGCGACCTGCGCATGCTGATCGCCGCGCTGCGGATGGCCGGTGACATCGAGCGCATGGGTGACCTCGCCGTCCACCTCGCCAAGACCGCCCGCCGACGTCACCCCGAGTCGGCCATCCCGCCGGAGCTGCAGGCCACCGTCCTGGAGATGGGCCAGATCGCCGAGCGCATGATCGCCAAGGCCGGCAGCGTCATCGCCTCGCACGACGTCGAGATGGGCCTCGAGCTCGACGCCGACGACGACCAGATGGACCGGCTCCACCGGAAGCTGTTCGACTCGATGCTGTCGCCGAAGTGGAAGCACGGGGTCGAGCCGGCGGTGGACATCTCCCTGGCCGGTCGCTACTTCGAGCGGTTCGCCGACCACGCCGTCCACGTGGCGGAGAACGTTGTCTACCTGGTCACCGGCGAGCAGGCGGCGGACCTCGTCGACTAGTTCCCGGGTCACGAACGACGGATCCCGGCAGCGAGTCCGCTGCCGGGATCTGTGCTTTTCGGGGAAAGATCTACTTCTTGCCCTGGTTCGCGACGGCCGCGATGGACTCCTTGGCGGCCTCCGGGTCGAGGTACTCCCCGCCCTTCTTGAGCGGCTCGAAGTCGCCGTCCAGCTCGTACAGCAGCGGGATGCCGGTGGGGATGTTGAGCCCGGCGATGTCCTCGTCGGAGATGTCGTCGAGGTGCTTGACCAGGGCGCGCAGCGAGTTGCCGTGCGCGGCGATCAGCACCGTGCGGCCCGCCGCGAGGTCCGGGACGATCGCGTCGTACCAGTACGGCAGCAGGCGGTCGACCACGTCGGCCAGGCACTCGGTCCGCGGGATCAGCTCCGAGGGCAGGAGGCCGTACCGCGGGTCGTTGATCTGGGACAGAGGGTCGTCGTCGGCGATCGGCGGCGGCGGCGTGTCGTACGACCGGCGCCAGGTCATGAACTGCTCGTCGCCGTACTCCTCGCGCGTCTGCGCCTTGTTCTTGCCCTGGAGGGCCCCGTAGTGGCGCTCGTTGAGCCGCCAGGAGCGTCGTACGGGGATCCACAGCTGCTCGGCGGCGTCGAGCGCGATGTTGGACGTACGGATCGCCCGCTTGAGCACCGAGGTGTGAACCACGTCGAGCCGGATGTCGGCGTCGAGTAGCAGCTCACCGCCGGTGACCGCCTCTTCTTCCCCCTTCTCGGACAGATCGACGTCCACCCAGCCCGTGAACAGGCCTTCGGCGTTCCACACGCTCTCGCCGTGCCTGAGAAGTACCAATGTCGCCATGGCCAAAGAGCCTAGCTCAGGGCTTGCGGGCGACTCCCGCCAGGAAGTACCCCTGTGGGTACCTCTCGGCGATCCGCTTGGCCTCCACCGTCTCGGGACGCCACGCCGAGACGTTGGCGAGCCCGGGGTCGACCAACTCCAGGTCGCCGAAGAATCCGCGGATCCGCTCGGTGCTGCGCGTGATGATCGGGGTGGAGGAGCGCCGGTAGATCTCCATGACGGGCGCGACGGCATCGGGGAGCGCGTCCCCGCAGACGTGGCTCAGCACGAGGTACCCGCCCGGCGGCAGGGCGTCCCGGAACCTCGCGACGATCTCTTCGGGGCCGTCGGAGTCCTGGAGGAAGTGCACGATCGCCACGAGCAGGATCGCGAACGGCCGGTCGAAGTCCAGGCGCTCGCGCACCTCGGGATTCTCCAGAACCTCCTCGGGGCGGCGCAGGTCGGCCTGGACGATGTCGACGTTCTTGGATCCGGCGAGGATCGCGCGGCCGTGCGCGAGGACGACCGGGTCGTTGTCGGCGTAGACGACCTGGGCCTCGGGGGCGGTGCGGTGCGCGACCTCGTGGACGTTGTTCTGGGTCGGCAGCCCGGTGCCGACGTCGAGGAACTGCCGGATGCCCGCCTCGGCGAGGTAGCGCACGGCCCGGCCGAGGAAGGCGCGGTTCTGCTGCGCTGCGATCCGGATCTCGGGTGCGATCTGCAGGACCATCTCGGCGGCGGCGCGGTCGGGCGCCAGGTTGTCCTTCCCGCCGAGGTAGTAGTCGTACATCCGGGCGGCGTTGGGGGTGCTCAGATCGACACTCTTTGGGGCCCAGTCGTCCCGATCCGTCACTCCACGCCCCCTCTGTCCGGTACGCCCGCAACGCCAGGTAGTTTAGCTACTTAAAGCCACCAATGGTGCGCAATATGCACATCAAACTAGAATCTGTTCTCGTTGGAGTCTCACCCCAGGGCGGGGCCGGAGGAGACGGGGTCCGCGCCGTCGCCGGCCGCGTCGGGCAGGATCCGGGCGAACGGGCGGAGGTTGGCCACGCTCTCCCCGCGCTTCACGCGCCAGTCCCACTCGCGCCGGATGGACTCGGCGAACCCGAGCTCCAACGCGCGGTCGAAATTGTCGTCAGAGTAGGTCAGCACGCAGCCGAGAATCCGGTCGACCTCCTCGGGCGTCACCGCCGACAGCGGAAGCCGTCCCACGAGGTAGACGTCGCCGACCGGGTCGAGCGTGAACCCCACGCCGTACATGCCGCCGTTCTTGCGCAGCAGCCAGCGGTAGAACTCCTCGTGGTTCTCGTCGGGCTGCCGGCAGAAGAACGCCTCGACGTGCAGGCTGTGGTCGCCGGCGATGAGCCAGGTCATCGTGGCCAGCTTGTGCTTGCCGGGGAGTTTCACGAGGTACGCCCTGGGGCGCGGCCGCTCGTACTCCAGCCCCTGCTCGTCCAGGATCGCCTTGAGCGCCTCGTCGGCGTTCATCGTGCCCTCCCTTACGCGGAGACGGCCATGGTCCGTGCCTCGACGGCCTCGGCGTACACCTCCAGGAGCCGGTCGGCCGTGGCGTCCCAGCCGAAGCCCCTGGCGTGGCGGACGGCCGCGTCCGACATCGCGCGCAGCCGGCCGGGCGTGCCGATCAGGCCGTGCAGCACGCGAGCGTAGTCGGCCGGGTCGTGGCCGTCGATCAGGAGCCCGGACCCGCCGTCCCGTACGGCGATGCGCAGCCCGCCGACCGACGCGGCGACCACCGGGGTGCCGCACGCCTGCGACTCGACGGCGACCAGGCCGAACGACTCGCTGTGGGAGGGGACGACGGTGACGTCCGCGGCCCGGTACCAGTCGGCCAGCTCGTCCTGGGGGCAGGGCGGTTCGAAGCGGACCACGTCGGCGACGCCGAGCCGGGCCGCGAGGCTCCGCAGTTCCTCCGGGCGGGAGCGCGCCGACCCGCTGGGCCCGCCGACGACGGCGACGAGCAGCCGGTCGCGGAGGCCCGGGTCGTCCTCGAGCATGCGGGCGGTGGCGTGGATGAGGACGTCGGGCGCCTTCAGCGGCTGGATGCGACCGACGAACAGGAGGATGACGGCGTTCTCCGGGAGTCCCAGGCGGTGCCGTGCCCCGTCCTGCGGGGTGAACCGGGACAGGTCGGCTCCGGGGGCGACGGTGGCGACCTGGCCGGGGTCGGCGTCGTACAGCGAGGCGAGTTCCCGGGCCTCTTCGGCGGTGTTGGCCACGAGCCGGTCGGCGGAGTCGACGACCTGCTGCTCGCCGAGTACGCGGCCGAGGGGTTCGGGCGTGTCACCGGTGGCCAGCGAGGTGTTCTTGACCTTCGCGAGGGTGTGCATGGAGTGGACGAGCGGGACGCCCCAGCGCTGTCGCGCGGCCCACCCCGCCTGGCCGGACAGCCAGTAGTGGGAGTGGATGATGTCGTAGTGGCCGGGGTCGTGCGCCGCCTCGATGCGGAGCAGTTCGGAGGTGAACGCGCACATGTGGCCGGGCAGCTCGGACTTGTCGAGGTCCTCGAACGGCCCGGCGGCGACGTGCCGGACCGAGACTCCGGGCACCAGTTCGACGACCGGCGGGAGCGCCCGTGAGGTGTGCCGGGTGAAGACGTCGACCTCGACACCGCGTTCCGCCATGCGCTTGGCGACTTCGACGATGTAGACGTTCATCCCGCCGGCGTCCCCGGTCCCCGGCTGTTCCAACGGCGATGTGTGAACACTGATCGTCGCGACCCGGGCCAGACCCGACACGGACACCACCTCCGTTACAACAACTTATCGGCCACATCACCGCATTCCCCCGGCCCGGGGGTGTAAGCAGTGCGCCTGAGAGGATGTCGATCGTGCGGAGAACAGCAGTAGTCACCGGAGCAAGCAGCGGAATCGGAGCGGCCACCGCCCGCCGGCTCGCGGCCGAGGGGTTCGACGTCGTCCTCGCCGCGCGCCGCGTCGACCGCCTGGAGAAGCTCAAGGCGGAGATCGAGAGCGCCGACCCCGCGGGGCGGCGGAACGCCGTCGCGGTGGTGGCCCTGGACGTGACGTCCCAGGAGTCGGTCGACGCCTTCGCGGCGGCCCTGCGGCAGTGCCACGTCCTCGTCAACAACGCCGGTGGGGCGGCCGGCCTGGACCCGGTCGCCGAGACGGACCCGGCCGACTGGCAGTGGATGTTCGAGACGAACGTCCTCGGGCTGATGCGGGTCACCAAGGCGCTGCTGCCCAAGCTCATCGACAGCGGCGACGGCCACATCGTGAACATCACCTCGCTGGCCGGGCACGTCGTCTACGAGGGCGGGGCCGGGTACACCGCCGCCAAGCACGGGGCCGCCGCCGTCAACGACACGCTCCGCCTGGAGTTGTACGACAAGCCGGTGCGTGTCACCGAGGTGGCCCCGGGGATGGTCCGGACGGACGAGTTCTCCCTCGTCCGGTTCAAGGGCGACGCGGAGAAGGCCGACAAGACGTACGAGGGCGTGGCCGAGCCGCTGACCGCGGAGGACGTCGCCGACTGCATCGGCTGGGCCGTCACCCGCCCGTCGCACGTCAACATCGACCGGATCGACGTCAAGCCGCGCGCCCAGGCGGCCGCCCACAAGGTGCACAGAGTCTGAACCTCTGGTCGCGGCGGTCCGCCGGGGACCGCACACTTGGTGCGTGCCCCGTCCCCCACGGCCCGAAGGCGTCATCACCCGCGGCACGACCGCGCCCAACCGGCTCCGCCGCGCCGACCGCTGGATCGCCTCGGTCCACGGCCCGCTGCTGCGGCGGGCCGACCGGCCCCTCGTCGTGGACCTCGGGTTCGGGGCGTCGCCGGTCACGACGGCCGAGCTGTTCGGGCGGCTGCGGGCGGTGCATCCCCGGGTCGAGGTCGTCGGCGTCGAGATCGACCCGGACCGGGTCACCGCGGCGAAACCGCGCGAACGCGAGGGGCTGTCGTTCCGTCTCGGCGGTTTCGAGCTGCCCGTGGACCGGCCGCCGACACTGATCCGGGTGTTCAACGTGCTGCGCCAGTACGGGGAGGACGAGGCCTGGGCGGCGTGGGACCGGCTGTGCGCCGGGCTGTCCCCCGACGGCGTTCTCGTCGAGGGCACGTGCGGGGAGATCGGCCGCCGGGCCGCCTGGGTGACTCTCGAGGGCGGTGGGAGTCGATCGGGTGTGTCCGTGCCGCGGACGATCACGTTCGCGGCCCATCTCCCGACGCTGTCGCATCCGTCCCAGCTCGCCGAGCGGCTCCCCAAGACGCTGATCCACCGGAACGTCCCCGGCGAGCGGGTCCACGAGCTGCTGACCGCGTTCGACCGCGCGTGGGCGGCCGCCGCGCCGCAGTCGGTGTTCGGGCCGCGGCAGCGCTGGGTGACGGCGGTGGAGCTCCTCGCCCGCGACCATCCGGTGGTCACGACGCCGCCGTCCGGGGGCCGGGCCCGGTGGAGGCTCGGCGAGGTCACCCTCCCCTGGACGGCCGTCGCCCCGCGATAGATCTTCTTGATGCCGTCTTTGCGGTAATAACCACCTTTCGCCATAGAAACGGCATTTCGGGCGGACGACCGTTGGAGTACTGGTCACTTCCACCGAGGAGATGATTCTGATGAGCGAAGGCCATGAGATGCGATGGGGCGGTCTGGCCGGCATCGGTGCGGTCATCTTCGCGGTGGTCGGCCGGATCGTGATGGGCGGCATGCCACAGCTCACGAACGCCGCCGGGGTGGTCGCCATGTACCTGGCCGGTCACCGGGCCCAGATCATGTGGGGCACCATCCTGTACGCCATCGCCATCTCCCTGTTCCTGTGGTTCGGCGCGGCCCTGTCCACGGCGTTCCGGCGCGCGGACGACAAGAGCGACGCCCCCACCGTCGTCCTCGCGGGGTTCATCCTCGTCTCCGCGATCGCCTTCATGGCCATCTCGGTGTTCGCCGGGATGACCTATGCCATGACCGAGTACCGGGCGCTGCTGCTGTTCTCACCCGCGCCGTACGCCACCATGACCATCGTGGGGACGGTGGCCGGGATCGCCGTCGCCCTGACGCTGGCCGCCACCGCCGTGGCCATCGCCCGCACGCATGTCTTTCCCATATGGATGGCGTGGTTCGCCGGAATCGTCGCGGTGCTCCAGCTGCTCGCCGCCTTCACGCTGGGAATCACCGGAGGCGTTCTGGTGCCCGGCGGATGGCTGGAGACGTACGTCCCAGGCGTCCTCGCGGCGCTCTGGGTGCTGGCCGCCAGCGGCCTGCTGGTCCGCGAACACCTGCCGACCGTACGGCTGCGCGCCCCGCGCATTATGGGAGGCCACGCCTGACGTGCCACAACGCGACGGGGCCGCTCCCTCGAGGACCGGGGGCGCCCCCGTCGCGGCCGGCCACGGTCTCCGCCGGCGCACGGCTGACGACGCCGCCCGGCGGGATTGCCGGTCTCGGCCGCCACCGAGCAGGTCACGAGCCGAGCTCGCCGACGAGATACCGCTCTCAGCCACCACCGAGCAGGTCACGAGCCGAGCTCGCCGGCAGTCTCAGCCGCCGCCGAGCAGGTCACGCGCTGAGCTCGCCGCCAGGCGCAGGGCCTCGTCCAGTCGCCCGGCGCGCCGGCCGCCCGCGTTCGCGACGGTTCCCTTGCCGCCCGCGCCGCCGCCGATCGCGGTCGCCGCGGACGCCAGGACCGTACGCGCCGGCGCGCCGAGGTCCGGGCTGACCGCCGCGACCATCACCGCCCGGCCGCCGATCTCGGCGCCGAGCACCACCACGCCGCCGCGGCGTTCGAGGACGTCCGCCGCGAGCGGCCGCAGCTCGTCCGCGTCCACGCCGGGGACCCGCTGGACGACCAGCCAGCCTTGGCCGACGCGCTTGGCGAGCCCCGTGAGGCGTACCGCCTCGGCCGTCAGTTCCTCCCGCCGATGCCGCTCCAGCACGCGGCGCGCCTCCGCGAGCTCGGCGAGCCGCTGCCGCAGCCGTCCGGGCGCCTCGTCCGGGCGCACCCGCAGGAGATCGGCGAGCTCGGTGAGCAGCGTCCGCTCGTGATCCTGGTGCCGCAGCGCGTCCACGCCGGTCAGCGCCTCGATCCGGCGCACGCCGGAGCCGATCGAGGACTCGCCGAGCAGGTTCACCGGTCCCGCCTGCGATCCGTGGCCGACGTGGGTGCCGCCGCACAGCTCGCGGGAGAAGTCGCCGATGTCGACGATCCGCACGTGCTCCCCGTACGTCTCGCCGAACAGCGCCATCGCTCCGGCCGCCTCCGCCCGCGCCCGGTCCGCGTGCCACACCCGGACCTCCGGGTCGTCGAGCAGATGCTCGTTGACCAGGGTCTGCACCTCCCGCAGCCGCTCGGGCGCGAGCGGCTCGAAGTGCGTGAAGTCGAACCGCAGCCGTCCCGCGTCGACGAGCGACCCCCGCTGCGCCGCGTGCTCGCCGAGCACCCGGCGCAGCATCGCGTGCAGCACGTGCGTCGCCGTGTGGGACCGCGCGACCGCCGCCCGCCGCTCGGCGTCCACGATCGCCTCGACCTCTCCCGGCACGACCTCGCCCGACTCGACCCGCGCGACGTGGACGTGGCCCGGCCGGGTGTCCGTCACGGCGAGGACCGCACCGGACGCCGTACGGATGCGGCCCCGGTCGCCGACCTGGCCGCCCGCCTCCGCGTAGAACGGGCTCCGGTCGAGGATCACCTCGACCTCCTCGCCCTCGACCGCCGCCGGAACCTCCGCTCCGTCGCGGAGGATCGTGCGCAGCCGCGCCTCCGAACGCGTCGCGTCGTACCCGACGAACTCGGTCCTGGTCTCCGCCCGCTGCCCGCGGGCCGGCTCCGTACGGCCGGACCGGCTGCGCCGGCGGCGTTCCTCCAGCAGCACGCCGAACGCGTCCTCGTCGACGGTGAGTCCCGCCGCCCGCGCCGCGTCCACCGTCAGGTCGAACGGGAAGCCGTACGTGTCGTGCAGGTCGAACGCCAGCCGCGGCGACAGCCGGCGCTCCCGGATCGCGGTGTCGAGGATCCGCGACCCCTGTCGCAGCGTGCGCGCGAAGCCGTCCTCCTCGGCGCTCACCACCTTCTCGATCAGCGGGCGCGCCGTCTCGAGCTCCAGCCAGGTCGTACCGTGCAGGTCCACGACCGCGCCGGTCACGGTCGGCAGCACCGCGTCCCCGACGCCCAGCAGCCGCGCGTGCCGGATCGCCCGGCGCAGCAGCCGCCGCAGAACGTACCCGCGCCCGTCACCCGAGGGCAGGACCCCGTCCGCGATGAGGAACGCCGCCGCCCGCGCGTGGTCCGCGACGATCTTCAGTGAGGTGTCGTCGCCGCCACCCGCCAGGTCCCGCACCGTCTCCAGCACCGGGAGCATCAGGTCGGTGTGGAAGATGTCGGGCGCGTCCTGCAGCACGAGCGCGAGCCGATCCACGCCGAGACCCGTGTCGATGCTCTTGGCCGGAAGCTCCCCCACGATGCGGAAGTCGTCGTCGCGAACGTCCTGCATGAAGACGAGATTCCACAGCTCGAGGTAGCGTTCGCCGCTCGACGCGGGGCCGCCGTCGGGACCGTACGCCGGGCCGCGGTCATAGTGGATCTCCGAGCTCGGCCCGCACGGGCCCGCCATGCCCATCGACCAGTAGTTGTCCTCTTTACCGAGCCGCTGAACGCGCTCGCCGGGCACCCCGAGCCTCCGCCACAGGCGCTCGGCCTCGTCGTCGTCCTCGTAGACGGTGATCCACAGCCGGTCGCGCGGGAGACCGAACCCCTCGGTGATCAGCTCCCACGCCCACGCGATCGTCTCCTCCTTGAAGTAGTCGCCGAAGGAGAAGTTGCCGAGCATCTCGAAGAACGTGACGTGCCGGGCGGTACGGCCGACGTTGTCCAGGTCGCCGGTGCGCACGCACTTCTGCAGCGTGGTCGCCCGGCGGAAGTCCGGAACGCTCCGGCCGAGGTAGTACGGCTTGAACTGGTTCATCCCCGCATTGGTCAGCAGCAACTCGGGGTCGGGCGAGACCAGTGAGCTCGCAGGCACGCGGCGATGCCCGCGCGCGGTGAAGAAATCGAGGAAGACGGAACGGATCTCGGTGGATCGCATGGAAGAGCCTCACGAGGTCGGCGGGACGATGGCACGCACACGCCGAGCCGGGCCGGGCCGGGACTACCCGTCCCCCGGCTCGGCGCAGCTAGCTCGCCGCCCCACCTCGTGCAGATCCATGCCCCGGACCGTACCGACGCGGCGCGCGACCGCACAATCGGTTTTCCCGGGCACGCCCGCGAGCGGGAGACCTACATACAGTAGTACTACGGCAGGTAGTACTACGAACGATAGGATGCATCGCGTGAAGGGTCTCGGAGAGCTCGAACGTACGGTCATGGAGGTCCTGTGGGACCGGGAGAACGGCGCGACCGCCCGTGAGGTCGGCCGGGCGCTGGCTGACGAACGCGACCTCGCGCACACCACGGTCATGACGGTCCTTGACCGGCTGGCCAAAAAAGGTTTTCTGGTTCGTGAGAGGGAAGGACGCGCCTGGCGCTACCGTCCGGTGGCAACGAAAGAGGCGTACGTCGCCGAGCTCATGCTGGGCGCGCTCAACATGACCGGCGACCGCGATGCCGCGCTGGCGCACTTCGCGCGCTCGGTCTCCGGTGATGAGGTCGAGCTGCTGCGCCGCGTGCTCGACGAGGTGGAAGGGACATAACCGGGATGACCGGCACGGCCCTACTCGCCCTGGTGGCGGCCGCGAGCGCGTTCGGCGCGCACCGGCTGACGCGCGCCCGCTGGACGTGGCGGACGCCGCGCACCGCGATCGTTCTCTGGCAGGCCCTCGGCCTGGCCTGGGGCCTGGCCTCCATCGGTACCCTGCTCGGCCTCGGCGTCGCGCCGTACGGCGAGGGCGTCGTCGGCGGCGTCGCCCGCTTCTTCGCCGACCCGCAGGCCCTGTCGCCGATCCGCATCGCCTCGGTCGCCGCCGGCCTGACCTTCATGCTCGTTCTCATCGCCATGCTGCTCGTCGCGGTCGCCGGAGTCGTCCGCGCGCGGCGGCGGCACCGGGCCCTGCTGGCGCTCGTGGCGCACGGCGACCCGGAGATGCCCGGCACGCTCGTGCTCGACCATCCGGCGGCGGCGGCCTACTGCGTCCCCGGCGTACGCTCGTCCAAGGTCGTCATCAGCGCCGGCACACTGGAGATCCTCGGCCCGTACGAGCTGGCCGCCGTGCTCGACCATGAGCGCGCGCACGTCCGCGAACGCCACGACCTCGTCCTGCTGCCCTTCACGTCGCTGCGCCGGATCTTCCCGCAGGCGCGCATCGTCGGCCGCACCCTCGACGCGGTGGAGCTGCTGGTCGAGATGGCCGCCGACGACCGCGCCCGCCGCCACCGCCCGGCCAAGGAGCTCGCGACGGCCCTGCTGCGGTTCGCCGCCGCCCGCCCGGCCCCGACCCCGGCCGGCACCCTCGGCGTCACCGGCATCGACACGGCCGACGAGACCAGCCCGATCCTCGTACGGGTCCGGCGGCTGCTGGCCCCGGCACCGTTCCCGCGCCCGCTGCGCGGCGCCATGCTGGCCGGCGCGACCCTCGTCGCCGTCCTCCCCCTGATCCTCTACGCCATCCCGGCCTGACGCCCGGCGGATCCGTTCCGGTATCGGATCCGCGGCCGGGCGACGCAACGTAACGATCCATTTCCAGCATTTGTGACGCGCTAAACGCGCGGCGAACCCCATTAAGCGGCCCGCTCTTACGATGATTCGTTACCGCACCGTATAGCCGTTCCGACATGGAAACGTAACTGTGGGGGACGACTGCGGGACCAAACGGTCAGTTCGTGTTCTATTCCGCCGATGCCACGATGAGCCGCATTGGTGATCAGTCTTTGATCACCCAATGGACGCGCCGGAGGTAAGGCATGACCGTCAAGGAAGCCGAGATCGCCGAACGGACCGCCGAGCAGTGGCGGACCACCGCCGGAAACGACAACCCCGCCGGGCCCCTCTACACGGCCGGCACCTTCGCGGAAGCGGACATCGTCGAAGCGGAGACGAGCTACACCGGCCACTGCAGCGCGTGCAGCGCCTCGCACACCATCTGGTGCTGCTGAACCGCTTAATTCCGGACTACCGATAATCGCGCACTAGTGACGCGCGAATATCGAACCAAAGCGATTGATCGATATATCTACTGGACGCGTGGGAGAAACGCATGACCGTCAAGGAAATCCAAATCGCCGAACGGACCGCCGAGCAGTGGCGGACCACCGCCGGAGACGACAACCCCGCCGGACCGCTCTACGCGGCCGGTGCCTTCGCGGAAGCGGACATCGTCGAGGCGGAGACGAGCTACACGGGCATCTGCAGCGCGTGCAGCGCCTCGCACACCCACCCCTGCTGCTGAGCCCCCTTCTGGACGCGGATGGTGAGCACTGACGTGAGCCCTGCTGCCGGTGACTTCGCACGATCGCTGAGCCGCCTGGTCGAACCGGCCCTGGACGGACTGTGGGAACAACTCGGATCCGTCCCCGGCCTGGCCGAGTCCGAGCGGACCGCGATCCGGGACGGCACCGCGGCGGCGCTGTACGAGACGGCTCATCGTAAGGTCGCCCGCGTCCTGATTCTGGAGCTGAATGCCGCACGGATCACCGGCCGCCTCACGGCCGGTGATCCCCCGGCGCGCTGGGCCGAATTCGCGGAGATGTCGTCGTCTCCGCGGTACTGGGAGTCCCTGTCCGGACACTACCCGCCGCTGCCCGACCGGCTGCGTACGGTGCTGTCGAGGCGGTGCGCCGCGGCGTTGGCGCTGGCCCGTCGGCTGGCCGCCGACCGGGACGCGACGGCGCGGCTGCTCGGCACGGAACCCGGGCCGCTGTCCCGGGTCGCCTTCGGCGCCGGGGACAGCCACCGGGGCGGTCACACGGTCGCCCTCCTGGAGTTCGACGCCGGCACGGTCGTGTACAAACCGCGGCCGGTGAGCGTGGACGCGGTGCTCGGCGAAATGCTGGCCGAGGTGTTCCGCGACGTCCCGGCGCAATTGCGGATCCGGGTCCCCCGGGTCGTGCCCTGCGACGGGTACGGCTGGGCCGAGTTCGTGACCCACCGATACTGCGCGGATGTCGCGGAGCTGTCCGCGTTCTACCGCGGCATCGGCCACTGGCTGGGCATGATGCGGCTGCTCGGCGGCAGCGACCTGCATGCCGAGAACGTCATCGCCTGCGGGCCGGTGCCGGTCGTGGTGGACTGCGAAACCCTGTTCACGCCGGTGCACCCGATCCCTCCGTCCGGGCTCGGGCTCGCGCCCGACCGGGCGCGCGCGCTGGTCGGCACGACCGTGCTGCGGACCGGGATGCTGCCCAACCGGGGGACGGCCCTGGGCTGGCGGGGCGTGGACGCCTCCGCGGTGGGGGCGCTGCCCGGCGAGCAGCCGCTCACCGAGTTGCCGGTCATCGTGGACGCGGGCAGCGACCAGGCGCGGATCGGCACCCGACCGGTCGAGCCGACGATCGGTGCGAGCCATCCCAGCCCGGAGCCGGTGCTGGCCGACCACTGGCAACGCGTCCTCGACGGCTTCGCCGAGACGACGGAGACGTTGCGGTCGATCGACCGGGCGGGCGCCTTGGAACCACTGCTCGCCCGTTTCGCCGACTGCCCGATCCGCGTGGTGCTGCGCTCCACCGAGGCGTATACCGAACTGGCGCGGATGCTGTGGCATCCGGTGTCGCTGCACGACCCCGATGCCGCTGCGAACCGCGCCGCCGAACTGCTCACCGCGATGGCCAGGCACGTTCCCGGTGCGCCGGGCGATCCGGAGGTCATCGCCGCGGAGGTGGCCGACCTGCTCGACGGGGACGTGCCGTTCTTCGCCACCACGCCCCGCCGCGGACGGCTGGACGGCCCGTGCGGCACGTCGTACCTGCCCGAACAGGACCTCGTGGCGGCCTCGCTGCAGCGGTGGCGCACCGCCGACCTCCGGCTGGAGAGCGACGTCATCCGGGCGACACTGGTCAGCGCGTACCTCAATGACGGCTGGCTGCCGGGCGATCCGGGGATGCGGGTGGAACGGCCGCGCCGCGACGACCTGGACCGCAGGCGACGCCGGATCGTGGCGGCGCTGATCCGCGAGCTTCGCGACGCCGCGCTCCGCGCCGAGGACGGCACGGTCACGTGGATCGCGCCGGTGCTCGGCCCCGCGGGCTGGGCCGTGCAACCGCTGGGCCCGGACGTCTACGGCGGCCTGACCGGAGTGGCCGTCCTGCTCGCCGCGTACCACCGAGAGCACACCGCCGGCCGGGCCGATGACGTCGACGGCGTGGCCGGGCTGCTCGATGCCGTGCTGCGCACCGTACGCGCGGCAGAGGACAAGGACGCCGCTCTCCGCCTGGAGGAGACCCGGTTGCGCCCGCCGCCGCCCGGCGGATACATCGGACTCGGCTCGCAGATCTGGGCGTGGCTGACACTGCACGCCTGGGGCAAGGCCGGCCCGGACGGCCTGGACCGCGCCCGCGCGCTCGCCGCGCTGCTGCCCAAGGCGGTCACGGCCGAGGACAGATTCGACGTGCTGACCGGAATGGCCGGGGCGATCGTCCCGCTGCTGCAACTAGCCGCCGTGACCGGTGAAGACGACTGGACGCGCCACGCCGTCATCATCGGCGACCGGATCATCGCCGGCGCCCGGCGGAACGCGGGAACCATGTGCTGGCCCTCCCGCCGCTGGCCGGACGGCCTGGGCGGGTTCGCCCACGGCGCGACCGGCATCGGGTGGGCGCTGGCCCGTCTCGCCCTGGCGACCGGCGAAACGCGATTCGCCGACGCGGCGCGGGAGGCGTTCTCCTTCGAGGAGACGCTCTACGACCCGGCCGTCGACGGCTGGCTCGACCTGCGCGAACCCGAGGAGAAGGTGGCCTCGGCCGCCTGGTGCCACGGCGCCGTCGGCATCGGGATCAGCGCCGCCGACCTGGCACGGCGCGGCTGGGACGGGGCGGACGCCCTCACGGGGCGGGCGGTCGGGCCGGCGGCGCGGCGCGGGTTCGACTGGAACCACACCCTGTGCCACGGTGATCTGGGGTGCTGGGAGCTGTTCGACCACGCCCTGGCACTCGGCCGCGTCCCGGTCGGGCTGGACCGCTCCGGGCTCGGCGCGCGGATCATCACCAGCCTGGAGGACAACGGCCCGGCCAGCGGACTGGCCCGCGACGCGTACTCCCCGGGCATGCTCGCCGGCCGAGGCGGCATGGCCTACCAGTTGCTGCGACTGCACCCGGACAGCGTCCTGCCCTCGATCCTGACCCTGGACTCGGCCGAGCACGACGGCCAGGATTTCAGGGGCGAGTCGCGTTAGTACTGCGGAGTGCTCAGCGGGTGGGCGCCCAGAGTCGGTCGGCGTCGCCGGCGGCGAGCCGACCCCGGTAGGTGTCGATCTTGTGGTCGATGAGCCTGAGGTTCTCCTGAATCTCAGCGAGCTTGGCGGTCACGTCGGCGCGGTGGGCCTCCAGCAGAGCAAGCCGTTCCTGCTCGTTGCCGGACCCGTCGGATACGAGCTGGGCGTAGCGGCGGATCGTCTTGATGGGCATGCCGGTGGCCCGCAGCTTCGTGCAGATGGCGATCCACCCGAGGTCGAGCTGGTGGTAGCGCCGCCGGCCGCCGTGGGTGCGTTCAATGGGGGTGACGACCAGGCCGGCGCGTTCGTAGTAGCGGAGCGTGTGCACGCTGACCCCGGTGCGGCGAGCGGCCTCGGCGATGCTCAGCCCCTCCCGGGGGATGGGGCGATCGGATCCGGATTCTGACTGCGGCTTGACTTCGAGCACGCTCTAAATCGTAGCCCTGTGATCAACCGGCCTTGGAGAAGTCGTCCGGCTCACAGCCGCCGGGCGCGTGGAGCCAGGCGAGAAGATCTGGCGGCGCCATCGACGTCACGCGGGCGTGATAGCCGGCGATCTCCTCGTCGGTGAGGACCTCCTCGGCGGCGCCGGGCCGTCCCCGGCGGAAGAACGATGTGGTGCTCTTGATGATCCCGTCGCCGGGGACGAAGCGATCAGCCTCGCCTCGCATCCGCTCGAAGGTCGCCGCCTGTACGAGCCGGGGCCAGGAGGGTTCGGGCACCGCTATCCCCAGGTGTCCCGCGAGCCTGCGCATCTGTCCTTCCAGGTCGCGCGACAGGTCGTCATAGTGGATCAGCAGCACGTTGGATTCACCGCGCCTGGCCCAGGCGTCGCCCAGGTGGAACAGGACGCCGGGCAGTGAATCCAGGTTCCGCCGGGGATCCGTGTCGTGGCCGATCCAGGAGACAAGCCAGTCCCGCAGCGTCTTGCGCAGTGCCGTCGGATTGGTGGGCAGCTGATTGCCGGTCAGTTCCGACATCCGGGCGATGTCGATGTTCGTCGTGTGGTGGTAGAGCGACACCGCCAGATCGAGCGGATGCCTGGCCGTCACGATGTACGTGACGCGGGGATCGATCGGGATCCCGTCCAGCGGCGTGTGCGTCTTGATGAACCGGCGGTGCCGCTGCGCGGCGAGCAGCGCGTACACCTCGTCACGCGGCATGGTCAGGTGATCGAGCCACGGCGACAGTCGCCCCAGCGGGGCGGGCAGGTCGGGAGTCTGGAAGATCAGCAGCCCACAGATCATCTGCGTCCAGGTAGTACCGCTCCTGGTCCGGGTGCTGATCACAACATCCCCGTCCCGAAACGGGAAACCGTCCCAGCGACCGCTGTCGTCATCAAGCGAGTGGTAACGAATGGGCGCCAACGGCTCGAAAAGCTCAGTCGCGCTCGTCGGTACGGATCAGCTCAGCCACCTCGACGCAGCTGCCCTGCGTGGTGGTGCTCTCGCTGCGGCTGGACTTTCGCCAGGTCGTCATGAGAATCGCTCCATCGCTTCTACGATCAGATCCAACGAGGCGTTTTTGGGCAACGCGACGTCGCCGATGAGATCGAACCACACTCGGTAGCAATTTGTCTCGGTTGCGTCCTGTATGAGCCGCCCACCGCCGGGAGCGACCGTGTAAACCGAATCCACTCCCCCCATGGTGATGATATTGAATGATCCGTCCCGGCCAGCGTGAGCGCCAGCGGACTGCGGCACCACCCGCACGCTGACATGCGGTCGTTTGGCCAACTCGATCAGATGAGCGAGTTGGTCACGCATGATCTCGGCAGAGCCGACCGGCTGGGTTATGACGCGCTCGTCGATGATCGCCCACACCCGCGGCGGAGGAGTGCGGTTCAGGCATTGCTGTCTCTCGACTCGGGCCTTGGCGCCCGCTTCCGCTCCCTCAGTGCCCGCTGCGTCGAACGTGGCACGCGCGTAGTCTTCGGTCTGGAAGAGGCCGGGTACCCAGCCAAGATCCCAGCTACGGAGTTCGCCGGCGTCGGCTTCCAACTCCAAGTAGGTCGCGGACCAGCTGACGTCATGTCCGAGCTTGGCGAACTTGACGAGGCGGCTGTAGAGACCGTCGGTGCGCCAGGCGTCATCGATCTTGACCGCGTGCTTCTCTTGGAGCTTGGTTTTTCCGCATTCAACGTAGGCGACCAGAGACCGGTCCCGACCGATGATCCCACCGACGGCGGCGAGTGATATGTCGCGTTCTTGGCGCTGTCTCCTGAGGTCGAAAGCGATTAAGTCCCACAAGTTGCCGTCCGGATCGAATCCGCTGCGGTAGCGCACTGTGACTCCTTTTGTTGAATCTCGCTAGCTCGCCTGGTCAACGTAGCCAGACGAGGCGCATGCTGTCTGGCGAACACGGAAAGTGGCGAGAGAAGAGCGATGGGTGACGATAATGACCTTCGACGCATTTCAATTCGCGACGGGCCGGTCGGGGGTCCGTACGGACCCGCTGGCCTCCATGGCACCCGCTCCGGTGGTCCTCCGGCCGTCGTGGATCGCGCTGAGCGTCAGCCGCGCGTCGGTCGCCAAGGCCAGACGGTTCGCCGCCGACGTCATCGCGGACCACGTCACCGATCCCGGCCACGCGGACGACATCGTGCTGGTCGTCTCCGAACTCGTCACGAACGCCCGGCGCGCCGCCACCGAGGTCCGCCGCTGGGAGCCCCACGACCTCCCCCTGCGGCTCGGGATCCTCGCAACCGACCGCCACGTGCACCTGTACGTCACCGACCCCGACCCACGCCCCTTTTCGGCGAATCCCACTCCGGCGAACGGCTGGGGCCTAGGGATCGTCGACACGTACGCCGCAGCCCGCTGGATCACCTACACCCAGATCGACAAGACCGTCCACGCTCTCATCCCCGCACCCAGCGTCACGCTGACCGCAACGGAACTGAAGGAGGAAACGGCGCTCATGGGCAAGCACGGCAAGACAGTGGACTGCTCTGCCTGCAACGGTAAAGGAGGGTCCTGGAAGACCCACGACGGAGAGAGGTTCTGGGCAACATGTGCCCTGTGCAACGGAACGGGGAAGCAGTGAACGCTCGTGAGGCCCTCGCGGCCGTCCCCAGGGAATTGTTCATCCCCGACCAGATCTTCGTGTCCAACGATCACGGCTGGCTGGTGCCGCTGCGGCGCTCCGAGGACCCCGAGCGCTGGCAGCAACTCGTGGCGGCCGACAACGCGATCATCACGCGAACCGCATTCGACCCCACCCTCCCGGCTGAGCTGTGCGATTCGACGACGGGCAGAGGTGTCGACGCGACCAGCTCCAGCAGCGCCCCGCACATCATGGCGCGCATGATCGACGCCCTGGAGCTCCGCGCGGGCACGCGGGTACTCGAGATCGGAACCGGAACCGGATACAACGCCGCCGTCCTGGCCCACCTGCTCGGCGCCGAGAACGTCACCTCCATCGAAATCGATCCGGCAGCCGCCGAACACGCCCGCAGGGCATTGGAGAAGGCCGGGTATCCGGTACGGGTGATCACCGGAGACGGTGAGCATGGTCATCCCGGGAGCGCGCCGTACGACAGGATCGTCGCGACCGCCGCCGCGCACACCGTGCCCATCGCCTGGGTCGAACAGGTGCGGCCGGGCGGGGTGATCCTCGTTCCCTGGGCACCGACCTTCCATCCGGACTGGCCGCTCTGCCGCCTCGTCGTACGACCCGACGGAACCGCGGAGGGCCGTTTCGTCGGGCCTTCCTGGTTCATGCCGTTGCGGGATCAACGGGTACAGCCACGTGTCATGCAGGAGGCCGAGGAGAAGTGGATCAAAGTGGGGAGGCCCGACTCCAGTCGGTACGGATTGACCGTTACGCCCGAGAGTCAGTATGTGTGGCTCGACTCGCCGGACAACCCGATCGTCTGCTGACCCCCTACAAGCACTGGGTGGCCCGGGAGAAGCTACGCCTCACGCCCGGTCCGGTGGGGTGCTCGAGATCGTGTGGCTACTCGAACAGCCGGCGGTTGGATCGGCTCCAGGCCAGCCGTTGATCCAGTTCGTCAAGGAGTCCGTCGGCGATCCAGTCGGCTTGTGGCTGGTATCCGGCGTCGGCCAGCCGGCGGACCTGCTCGATCCCCTCCTGCTGGACGTCGATGACCGCAGCGATCAGCCCGGTGGTGGAGGTCAGGCCGTAGGCGGCGGCGAACACCTCCACCCGGTGGTGCCGGTCGGGCGGCTCGGGATAGCGCAGCCAGCGCAGGCATTCGGCGTCATCGCGGAACGGCGCGACGTATTGGAGCGCGTAGGCGATGTCGTACATGCGGTGCGCCGGCCGGGCGTAGTCCCAGTCGAGGATCCCGGCCGGGCGCGCGCCGCACCAGACGATGTTCCAGGGACCGAAGTCCCCGTGGCAGATCACCTCGTCATCGCCCAGCCCGCTCTCGCCCGTGAACCAGGCGAGCTCATCGGGCGGTCGAAAGCCGGCGACGGCGTCGTGATAGTCGCGTAGCAGGCCGGCAAAGGTCTTCAGCCCGGCGTCGTCGACCACCTTGGCCCAGCCGTGCGGGCCGGACTCACCGTCCAGGTAGGTGAGGACCTCACGGCCCTCCTGGTCCATCCCCAGCACCCGCGGCGAGTACGGGAAACCGACCCGTTCTAGATGCCCGAGCAATGCGTGGACGGCTGGTGTCCACGGGTGGGTGGGCCTGCGGACGGTATCGCCCAGACGTACCACCCTGCGGTGCGGTGCGTCCTGCAGCACGTCCTCGTCTGCCATGAGTTCCGAGACTACCTGCGGGTGCCGGGCATGGAGATCACAGCGATCCGCTGCGCCAGGCCACTCTCATATGCGCCGTCTGCACGACACCAGTCCCACATGAGGCGTGCAGGGTTCATGCCGACCGGCTTCTCGGCTGACTGGCAGCGGATCAGCGCGGCGCCGGGCGTCCAGGATGCTCGGCGAACATCTCGCCGCGCCCGCCGTCCCGAGCCGGCTCGAGCGGCCGGGTACGGCGCCGGCGTTTCCAGTAGGCGACGGTGACCGCTGCCAGCAGCGGTCCCCAGAGGAGCAGTGGCGCGTAGGCGGCGACGGCGAGCACGCCCTTCCAGTCGTGGAGGCTCAGCGGGAAGTCGGGAGGGAGCGGGCGGCCGCGCACGTCACGTCCGAGGGACACGGCGGCCATCGCGGACGTCCACATGAACGTCAGGACGCCAGCGCCGATGGCGGCCGGGATGACGGCGGCGAGGACCGGCACGTTGCGGCCGCGCAGCCCCGGGACCCAACGCGGGAAGACCTCGCCCCACGCGGAGATCAGCCCGACGGCGGTGAAGGCCAGGAGCTCCGAGAAGATCGAGAGCACGACGACGTAGAGCTCCATCGGCAGCCACGAAGGCAGCTCGCCGCTGCCCTGCTCACCGCGGGCGATCGGCGCGTGGAAGGTGACGGCCGCCACCCGCCAGAGGCTGGATGGCAGCACGGTGAACGGGATGGTGTAGGCGGCGATCCGTGCCCAGCGAGGCACCCTCGCGACGGGCTTGTGAGCGGCCGTCCAGGCGGCGCGTAGCCGCGTCACCCAAGGCGCTTCGGTGAAAGTGGTCATTCGGCTCGATCCCTTCGGCGACGGCTGCCCATCGGTTCCGAAGATCGCAGTCAGTACGGCCGTACTCCTCACCGGCGAAGGGGAGCCGGATCCCCCGCTCGAGGGAGATCGAGGATGACCCGGCCTGCGGGCGATGCCTCGCCCCTCTGGTGTCTCGTACGGATAGTGGTAGTCGCGCCAGTAGTCCGAGATGGCGCCTGACCTGGCCACCAGCGAGATGCGGGCGAGGCCCTCCAGACACATCGACTCGCGACGGGCGAAGGGACGGCGCGCGGGGACGATGAGAGTGCGCGGGGTGGCGGCGCCGGAGCACGTTGGCGGCTTCGAGCACCGTGTCACCCGCTGTCCCCGGTCGGCCATGACCAGCTGCTCACCATCGTTCCCGCAGGCAGAGCCGAGGTCCTGGATGGGTATCAGCGGGCGGCGGCGAGGAGGAGTTCGGCGAGGCGGCGGGCTCGGCTTGCGGGTCCTTCGGCTCCGAGGGCCTGTACGGAGGCGTAGGCGCCTTCGAAGACGAGGACGAGCTGGTCGGCCAGTACGTCGGGTTTTGTGGCGCCGGCCTCTTTGATGAGCTGGCCGATGCGGGTGCGGACCCAGGCTTTGGTTTCGACTGCGTGTTGATGGGCTGGGTGGTCGGGGTCGGGCAGTTCCGCCAGCGCCATCAGGAACGGGCAGCCTCGGCAGTTTTCCGGCTGGATCTGTTCGGTCTGGGCGTCGAACAGGGCGAGGATCCGTTCTTGTGGGGATCGGCCGTCGTCTGCGGTGACGTTGTCGAACCAGTTCTTGTAAAGGCCGTTGGCGCGTTGCACGTAGGCGGCGACCAGATCGTCTTTGGAGGCGAACAGGCGGTAGAGGGTGGTGGACGCGACACCCGCCGTTGCCGCTATCTTGTCGACCCCGACGCCGCGGATGCCCTGCCAGTAGAACAGCTCGTGCGCGACCTCGAGGACGTGCGCGCGAGTCTCGACGGAACTGCGTCGCATGGCATCCCCCTTGTGGAATTACTGGCTACGGCCCTAGCCTAGTCGATGTTAGGGATCGTTCCCTAACACGATCGCCATGGACTGGCGCCGCGAGCCGTGCTGTGGGCGGAGGCCAGGTAGACCTGGTCCGGGCCACCCCTACGCGGCTCGCTGAGAGATGGACCGAATCTGACGATCAAGGAAGGCGAGAACGGCTGATGATCTTGGTTACTGGGGCTTCTGGGCATGTCGGGAGCGAGTTGGTGAAGCTCCTCACCGATCAGGGGCGGTCCGCTCGGGCACTGGTTCGCAGTCCCGACGACACCGCTTCTGGGGTGCGGTCTGGAGTAGAGGTCGTGGGAGGTGATCTGAACCGGCCGGAGAGCTTGTCGGAAGTCCTGGAAGGCATCGACGCCGTGTTCTTGCTGGGCGGGTTCGCGGACATGCCGGGGGTGCTTGCGCAGGCCCGTGCCGCCGGCGTCGGCCATGTCGTGCTGCTGTCGTCACGGTCGGTGGTGGAAGGCCACCCCGACAACGCGGTGGTCGCAATGCACCTTGGCTCCGAGGCCGCCGTGCGCGAGTCCGGCATCGAATGGACGTTGCTGCGCCCGAGTGGCTTCATGTCCAACACCTTGCAGTGGCAGGCGCAACTGCGCGTGGGTGATGCCGTACGCGCACCTTTCGCGGGCGTGCCGATCGCCGCGATCGATCCGTACGACATCGCCGCCGTGGCCGCCGCGGTCCTCGGCGACAAGAAGCACTTCGGTGTCGCCTACACGCTCAGCGGCCCGACCGCGCTGCTCCCGGCCGACCAAGTCGACATCCTGGCCAGGGTGCTCGACCGGCCGCTGCGCTTCGAAGCCCAGCCCGACGATGAGGCCCGGAAGGAGATGCTGCAGACCACACCGGCCAACTACGTCGATGCATTCTTCCGCTTCTTCGCAGCCGGCGAATTCGACGACACCCCAGTAGTGCCAACCGTCGCCGATCTCACCGGCCGCCAACCTCGCACCTTCGAGGACTGGGCAACGGCCCATGCGGAGGTCTTCCGCTAGAGCTTCAGGCCGTTCCAGGGTCCGCTTGGTGCGACCGATACCCGGGGGCTAGTGCGGGGCGAGGGCGACATGCAGCAATTGAGATCGGCCGCCGGATGACCAACGGCTCGGTACGCGTCCATGTGGACCACGCATTCCCCCTGGAGGACGCCGCTTCCGCCCACACGGTCGGCGACCGCGGCCACGTCCGCGGACTCCTCGTCCTCGATGTGGGCTGACCGCGAAAGAGGCACGATGGACGAGCAGACCAAGCAGTCCGCGTTCATGAACGCTTTGGTCACCGAGCACTTCGTACTCCAGTCGGCTGCGAGCACGACGGTCAGCGAGGCGGCCGGCCGGGCCACCCTGTACATGACCACACTGTCGAGCGCGGTGGTGGCGATGGGCTTCGTCACCCGCTCGCCCGGCATGCTGGCGCCGTTCGCCGCGACCGTGATTCCCACCGTCTTCATCATGGGCGTCTTCACCACCGTGCGGCTGGTCGACACCGGCGTGCAGAACCTCACCTTCCTCGCCGGCATCGCACGGATCCGCGGCTACTATCGCGGCCTGGAATCCAGCGATGACTCCCATTTCACCCCGTGGGGCCAAACGAGCAACGAGGCCACCCAAGCACTCTCCGCACTCGCGGTGAAACGCAGCCGGCTGCTCGGTTTCGGCACGACCGCCAGCATGATCGCCACCGTCAACGGCATCTTGGCGGGGGTCGGGGTCGCTCTCCTCGGCACCGCTCTCCTCGGCCGAGACCACACCTGGCTGGACGTCCTGGCCGGCATCCTCGCGACGGCCACCTGCCTCACCGCGTTCTACCGCTATCAGGACAAGCGCTACCGAACCCTCGACACCCCTTCTCAGTAAGCCCGGACATAGGCCTTTGAGCAGATGCTGGTCTGCGACGCCGGGCATGTGAAGAATGTCCCCGGGCGCAAAACCGACTTCGCCGATGCCGAATGGCTGAGTCATGCCGACCGGACGTCTTCGGCCGGCGCGACGACCGCGGGATCGGGCATGCGCGCCTGTCCGGGAAGGAAGAGGGGGGTTCCGAGCAGGAGGATGCCGGAGATGGTGATCGCGGTGAGCGGGTCGGTGAGCGTCGCGAGGACGCCCCAGATCACCATGGCGGTGGCCTGTGTGAGTTTGCCGCTGATGGTCCATGCGCTGAGGACTCGTGCGGCGCGATCCGCGGGAATGCGTTGCAGGCGTTCCGTCGCGTTGATGGGGTTGAAGATGCCCATGCAGATGATCAGCAGACCTTCGACGATGATCACCGTGAGGAGTCCGGGGATGCCGGGACCGGTCAGGGCGAGTCCGAGTGGGAAGATCGAGCGCAGCCAGCCGGAAACGATCATGACACGGTGGCGACCGTAGCGGCCGACGAGGCGCGCGGAGAGGCGGGCACCCGCGAAGCCGCCGAGTGCCGGGATGCCGAAGGCGAGACCGTACTGCCAGGCAGGGAAGTGGTATCGGCCCAGCAGGAGGACCGATAGGAGCGGAAGGGTGGCCATGATCAGGCCTCCGACTGTCACGGAGTTGAGGAACAGACGCCGCAGGACGCGGTCGTGGAGGATGAATCGCCAGCCGCTCAGAAGGTCGGTGGCCCGCAGTCTGGTTGCCGCATCGCGGGGCGCTGCGACGTCGCCTCCACGGATACGGAGGACCCCGAGCGCGGAGAGCAGGTAGCTGAGGGCGTCGGCGGCGATCGTGATGACCGGGCCGAGCAACCCGATGAGCGCTCCGCCGAGAGGCGGGCCTGCCGCGGTCGCCAGCCAGCTCGTGCCCTCGAACCTGCCGTTCGCGATGAGGAGATGGTCGTTGTTGACGAGGTATTTCAGGTACGCGCCGGATGCGGCGGTGAAGGCGATGCTCGCGGTCCCGGAGATGACCGAGACGACGAGCATCTGGCCGTAGGAGAGGCATCCGAGGAGGTACGCGGTCGGAACGCTCGCCATTGCGAGGAAGCGGACCAGGTCCATCGCGATCATCACCGGGCGCTTGGCCCGGTGCTCGACCCACGGCCCGAGCGGGATCGCGACGATCGCCGCGACGGCAAGGCCGGCGGCTTCCAGGAGGGAGACGGCGAATGCCGGCGAGTGCAGCACTCGAACGGCGATCAGTGGGAACGCCCCGAACGCGATCCACGTGCCGTACGTGCTCACAGCGTAGGCAGACCACAGCCACCCGAAGCCGGGTCCCAACTTCACGCGCACATGACTCCCTCGCGACAACCGACCGTTCAGGTTCGTGAAGTACAGCAGCGGTGGGCGCGCACGATCAAACAACCGACTCTCGGGGAGCCACAACGATCGGTTGTACGGGCATACGCCGGATCAGGTCGCCGCCTTGTCGGCTCGCAGGGTCCGGGGAACGGCTTGTGTGTCATGTGGTCAGCATGGTCGGAGGCGGTGACAGATCACCGGCCGGGCCGGGAGCACTGACCGCGCACCGTGACTATAAGTCGGAACCGGACTAAACGCTCAACGCTGCACAAAGTGCCTGAAAAGCGGTTATTGTCCCGGAGCACCCCGCCGTGTGGATCGGCCGGCCGCGCTCACGCCCGGTCGGCGTGTCGCTGATTCCTCTCGGTAACGCCAAGGAGTGCCCGATGACGAACCCGTCACCGTCCCAGGATCCGCTCGCCGGGTCCCGGATCCCGCTGTACGGGCCGGAGTTCCAGCGGAAATCCGCTGACCTCTATGCCGAGATGCGGCGTAGGCACGGCCCGGTGGCTCCGGTCCTGCTCGACGGCGACGTGCCCGCGTGGCTGGTGTTGGGCTACCGGGAGGTGCAGTACGTCACGGGGAATCCGCAGATCTTCGGGCGCGACTCACGGCGCTGGAACGCCTGGGATCGCGTCCCGCCCGACTGGCCGCTGCTCCCGCTCATCGGCTACCAGCCCACCATGATGTTCACCGAGGGCGGCGAGCATGAGCGGCGTGCCGGGGCGCTCGAGGCCGCGCTCGCCGATGTCGACCAGTTCACCCTGCGGACGGAGGCCCAGCAGGTCGCCGATCGGCTCATCGACACGTTCGCCGGGTCCGGTGAAGCCGACCTGATCGCCCAGTACGCCGATGGAGTGCCGCTGCCCGTCGTGGCCCGGATGATAGGCGTGCCGGAGGGAGAGACCGCCGACCTGGTCCGTGAGGTCTATACGACGCATGCCGCGGGCGAGGGCGCGAACGAGGCGTACGCACGCGTCCGGGAGAAGGTTCAGCGACTGGTGCGGTTCAGGCGGGAGAACCCCGCCTCTGATGTCACATCACGGCTGCTGGCCCACCCGGCCGGGCTCACCGACGAGGAGATCGCCGAGGATCTGCTCCACCTGATGAACGCCGGGCAGTTGCCCACCGCGTACTGGATCGGCAACACGCTGCGGCTGATGCTCACCGACGACCGCTTCGGGACGACCTTGTTCGGCGGACGCCGGAGCGTCGGCCAGGCGCTCAACGAGGTGCTCTGGGAGGACACGCCGACCCAGAACTTCCCGGGCCGGTTCGCCGCCTGCGACGTCCAGTTGGGCGGCCGGCAACTTCGTAAGGGCGACCTGCTCATCCTCGGTCTGGCCGCGGCCAATCATGACCCGCTCGTACGGATGGACCCCCTGACCTCGATCGGCAACCAGGCGTACATGTCATTCAGCCATGGCCCGCACCGGTGCCCGTACGCGGCCCAGCAGATCGCCGAGGTCATCGCCGAGGCCGCGATCGAGGTCCTGCTCGACCGGCTCCCGGACGTGTTCCTCACGGTGCGGGCCGATGCGCTGACCTGGCGGCCGTCGCCGTTGTTCCGCGGCCTGTCGGCGCTCCCGGTGAGGTTCACCCCGGCCTGAGGACCCGACGGCGATCAGACGTGTTCGAGAGCGCGTTCCTCGGGGCGTACCGGCGGCGGGGCCGGACGGCGGCGGCCGGGAAACCACCAGTTGGCGTGGCCGAGGAGGCTCATCAACGCCGGGACCAGCACGAGGCGGACGACCGTGGCGTCCACGGCGACCGCGGCGGCCAGGCCGAGGCCCATCATCTTGACCATCGAGTCCGGCTGCGGCAGGAAGCTCAGGAACACGCAGATCATGATGAGCGCGGCCGAGGTGATGAGCCGGGCGGTCGAGGCGATGCCGGTGACGACGCTGCCGTGCGGGTCGCCGGTGCGGAGGTACTCCTCGCGGATGCGGGACAGCAGGAAGACCTCGTAGTCCATCGACAGGCCGAACAGCAGCGCGAACATGAACAGCGGCACGAACGACACGATCGGCGTCGGCTGGTCGAGGCCGATCAGGTCGATGCCCCAGCCCCACTGGAAGACGGCCACCACCACGCCGTACGCCGCGCCGATGGACAGCATGTTCATCACCGCGGCCTTGATCGGCACGATGATCGAGCGGAACGCGATGACGAGCAGCACCAGCGCGACCGCGACGACGACGATCATGACGTACGGCATGCGCTGCTTGACGATCGTCGCCATGTCGATGATCGCCGGCGACTCCCCGCCCAGATAGGCGCGTGCTCCCGGATGGCGGGCCACGGTCGGCGGGATCACCGACGTCCGCAGCCGCCGTACGAGATCGGCGGTCGCGGCGGCCTGGGGCGGCGTGGTGGGCGCGACCTTGATCGTGACGCTGTCGCCGATGACGACCGGGGTGTCGACGGAGGCGACGCCGGGCACCTTCTGAAAGCCGCGCCGCAGGTCATCGCCCAGGCGGCGGGCCTCCGGGTTCGGCGTCGGCTTGTCGTTCGGGCTGACGGCCAGCCGTCCGCCCGGCTCCTGGCGCAGGGCCGTCCAGCCCTTGGCGGTCTTGGTGTTCTCGTCCGCCTGCGGCGGCTGCGCGGGACTCGGGACGGTGGCGACGACCACGAACGGGCTGTACCAGCCGGGTCCGAACTCCTTCGCCGTCACGTCGTACGCGCGGCGCGCGCTGGTGGAGTGCGGCAGTGTGCTGTCGGACATGATGCCGAAGCGCAGGCTGAGCACCGGCAGCGCGAGGAAGAGCAGCAGGAGCGTCGCCGCGATCGCGTACGGCCAGGCGTGCCGGTCGACGTGACGGCCCCAGCGCTCCCAGCGGTGCGTCGAGCGGTCGGGCCGCATGCGGGGCAGCCGGTAGCGGTCGATGTTCGTGCCGAGGGCGCCGAGCACGGCGGGGAGCAGCGTGAGGGCCGCCGTGACCATGAAGGCCACGGCCGTCGCCGTCGCGAGTCCGATGATGCCGACGAAGGTGATGCCGGAGAACCACAGGCCGCAGATCGCGAACAGGACCGTGCCGCCCGCGAACACGACGGCATGCCCGGAGGTCGCCAGCGCCTCGCCGACCGACTCCTCCACGCCCATGCCCTCGGCGAGCTGCTGCCGGTGGCGTGTGACGACGAACAGCGCGTAGTCGATGCCCGCGCCCAGGCCGAGCATGGCCGCGACCATCGGCGCGGTCGGGTGGACCTGCCAGATCGACGCGCCGACGTGGATGAGGGAGTACGCCACCGCCATCGCGCACAGGGATACGACGATCGGCACGCCGGCCGCGAGGAACGATCCGAAGGCGGCCAGCAGCACCCCGAGGGCGAGGACGACGCCGATGCCCTCCTTGGGACCCGCCTTCGGCTGATTGAGGATCGTCGTGACGATGCCGCCGAACTCCACGTCGACACCGGCCTGCCGGGCCGGCTCCGTCGCCTCTTCGAGGGCGTGCAGGTCGTCCAGGGAGAGGTCGCGGGCGGTGCCCTTGAAGTGCGCGACGGCGACGACGGCGTTCGCGCCCTTGGCGCCGCCGGTGCCGCCGTAGGGGTTCTCCGCCATGGCGACGCGGGGCAGCGCGCCGACCTGCTGGATGGCCTTGCCGACCTGGAGCGCGACGCGCCAGTCGGACAGGGAGACGCCCCGCTGCGGGTGGAAGACGATCGTGGCCGTCGGCCCGGTGACCTCGGCGAAGTTCTTGCGGAGCAGGTCGATGGAGCGCTGGGTCTCGGTGCCGGGGAGGCGATCCTGCTGCACGAAGGTGCCGCCCCGGGCGACTCCGAGGACTCCGGTGCCGACCGCGACGGCGAGCCAGACCAGGATCACCCACCGCGCGTGGCGGGCACAGAACCGCCCCAGTCTCCCCAGAATCCCCGACATAGCCACAGAACAGCACGAGAAGTGAAACTTTGCAACGCCTGCAAAGTCGCAGTGAGTGTATATATTGGTGAGATGGATCACATGGGCCTGCGGGAGCGGAAGAAGCTCCAGACCAGGCGGGCGATCGCGAGTGCCGCTCTCCGACTGTTCGCCGAGCGCGGCTACGAGGAGACGACGATCGCGGACATCACCGAGGCCGCCGACGTGTCCCCGCGGACGTTCTTCAGCTACTTCCCGTCCAAGGAGGACGTCGTCTTCGCGGAGATCGACGAGCGCCTGGCCGAGGTACGGGAGGGCGTCGCGCGCCGACCCGCGGGCGAGACTCCCCTGGAGTCCATGCGCCGCATCGTGTTCGAGATGATCGACGCGATCGCCGCCGCGCACGGGGAGTACGGCGCGATCCAGATCCAGCTCATCCTCGAACGTCCCTCCCTGCAGGCGCGGGCCCTCAAGCGGATGCACGACCTCGAGCAGCACATCGTCGAACGGCTGACCGAGCTCTCCCCCGACATCGGCGAGATCGATGCCATCGTGATCGCCGGTGCGCTCGTCGGCGGCATGAACGCCGTCATCGCCCACTGCCGCGCTCAGGGATACGACCCGGACGCCACCCGAGAGGCGGTCGACCGCGCCCTGGCCATCGTCGAGCACGGCCTCGGCTCCGTCCCCGCCCTCACCCGCCCCGTGCCGTGAACCGTGCCGCGGACTCCGGCGCATTGGAAATCGATCTAAAGCATTGCCGCCCCCGAACGCGTAGAACAGTGTGACAAATGAAACGTTCACTGTGAGACGGAAGTCGTACGGGTCGATCAAATGTCCCAGCCCGGTCCCACATCCGTCCCAGGACAGGTTCGAACTCCGCTGCCGGCTGCCTGGATGACTGAAGTATTCCCACCGTTCACAGCGGTGTTCCGCCTCGTCAACGCTCCCTCGAACGGATTCGAACAGGGTCGAACAGCCTCAGTCTTGCCCCACGGCGCGGTGCCTCTATAGATCTAGTGGCGTCAACCGAACAAGGGCTCAATATCGACGCGGAGGGCTGTCAATGCTGCGGATCCACTTCGAACCTGAGGATCTCGCCCGCACCACCGTTGCCCCATCGGCGGACGTGCTCTGGGAAATCCTGCTGAGTCTGCACGCGCTCCAGGAACGCAACGAGGAAATCGCGTTGGACGGATGGCGGCGTCGCACTCGTCCCCTGATGCCACGATCACTCTCCCCGCTATTCGAGATCGCGCCACCGCGTGGCTACTCCGCCGACTTCATCACCCCCACACGCGGAACCGCCGCCCTGAACGAGGGACTACAGAAGGTCCTGGCCACCACCCCGGATCAGCTGGCCCGCGACTTCACCGAATTCGCGCGGTACGGCCGTAAGCCCTACATCGCGCGGTCGCTCGAGGCCAGGGCGGCCGTCCGCCGAGTGGCCCACGACCTGCAGAGGTTCTTCACCCTCGCGCTGGCACCCCACTGGCGGCAGATCACTCGCGACATCGAGGCCGAGCGCCTGCGGCTCGTCCAGACGCTGGCCGACCACGGTGTGGAACGCGCCTTGGGCACGCTCCACCCGTACGCGCGCTGGGAGCACCCGGTGCTTCAGGTCGACGACTACGTCGACCAGGACGTCACCCTGAACGGACGCGGCCTGGTCCTCCTCCCGTCGTTCTTCTGCCGGCACCACCCGATCACTCTCCGGGATCCCGAACTGCCGCCCTTGCTCGTCTTTCCCGTCAGCCGGCGTACGTGGCTGGAGAAGGTCGACACCGACGAGGCCACCCGCGGGGAGCCCCTGGAAGGACTGCTCGGTCGCACGCGGACCACCGTGCTCAAGACGAGCGTGGCCGGGTGCAGCACGACGGACATCGCCAAAGCCGCCGGCATCTCCCCCGCCTCGGTGAGCCATCACACCAAGGTGCTCCGCGAGGCCGGCCTCATCACCACCCGACGCGACGGCTACTCCGTCTGCCACGAGGTCACGGACCTGGGCCTCAGCCTGCTCACGTCGACGTCGGGGGCACCGATCAAACAGCAACACCCTGCCATACCCGAACGATTGATCCGTCCGGCAATATGATCGACGCCAGCGCCATTCATAGCAACTACTTTGGCGGGCTTTTACGACTGTTCGAAACGCTTGCTAGCCGACTCAGGGCTCAGCAATGCTCTCCATCGTTCGCTCCTCCCAGGAAAGGAATGGGAACGATGAAGCGCATTACCAAGACGCTCATCCCGGTGCAGTTGGCGGCCGCCGCGGTGATCGGAATCGCCGGCGCCGGCAGCGCCAATGCGGCGACTCACCACGGCAGCGTCGCGAAGCCGGCGGAGCAGGCGTCCATCGCCGCCATCAGTGCGTGCGAGAAGAAGTACCAGCCGAAGAAGGACCTGACCCTGACGCGCGCGCAGATGATTACGCGCGCCAAGAGCTGGCTCGGCAAGGTCTGGTACTCGCAGATCAATTACCACTGCAACAAGTACGGAAATTACCGACAGGACTGCTCCGGGTTCGTGTCGATGGCCTGGGGCCTGCACAGCAAGAATGAGTGGACCGGCACCCTGATCGCCAAGAAGTACAGTTCACCGATCAAGGACTGGAAGAAGAACATCATGCAGGGTGACGCGGTCACCCGTCAGCCGCAGAGCTCCGCGCACGGTCACGTGGCCCTCGTCGAGAAGCGGACGTCAAAGGGCGTCTGGGTCCTCCAGGAGAACCAGACGGGCACCAAGGCCAACCGTCAGTTCAAGTCCTGGGCGCAGCTCAAGGCCGGGGGATACTACGGTATCCGTTACAAGCACGTGAAGTAATCGGTTGAACACGACGGGGCCGCCTCGAGTGTCCGGGCGGCTCCGTCCGCGTTTTGTACGCCGTCACGCCGTGAACGACCGTCGACTGCGATTCGCATATCGAGGCCCTTGGTGGAGTTCCAGAGGGTAAGTTCTATTACGTGTCTCTGGCGAGTTCCGCCCCGGATCCTCATGACGTGCAGAGTACGGTCGATTTCATCGCGCAGCTGCGACGCCTCAAGGCATGGTCCGGTCTGACCTACCGTCAGCTGGAGAAAGAGGCGGGAACACACGGGTACGTCCTGCCGCACAGCACGATCGCCTCGGCTCTCAAACGTGAGTCACTTCCCAGGGAAGAGCTGGTCAAGGGATTCGTAACGGCGTGCGGCTGTTCCGACGAAACGGTCGCGGCATGGGTGGCGATCCGCCGCGCCCTCGCCGTCGGCGCACATTCCGCCTCCCGCCCCACGGCAGGGCCGCCTCCACGCGCCGACGACGCGAGGCCATCCCCGGACGCGCCCGGTGCCCCCGCCGAGGACCCCGCCCGGCCTCCCGGCGAACCACCGGCGCTCCCTCCCGGCAAGGCCCGGCCCACCGCCCACCCACCAGCGCCCTCTCGCGATGACGTCGAGCCCGCCGAAGCACCGGCGGTCGCCTCTGACGACGCCGCCCGGCCCCCCGCAGCACCCGACGCCCCGCCGTCGCGTCCGGAGGCGGCCGCAGGGCCCGGCACCCGCCGGAACCGGCGCACGTACGGCCCTCTCGGCCGCTCGCGGCGCGCGGGGCTGCTGGCCCGCGCGGGTTTACTGGCTCCGATCCTCCTCGTCCTGTTCGCGGTGAGCGCGGCGTCGCGCGCGATACCTGACGAGCCGCCCCGTCCCACCCGCGGCGGTGCCGGTGCCGCCGTGCCACCGCCGCCGACACCGGCCGGCTGGTGGCGATTCGAGGAGACCGGCGGCCGGACCGCGCTGGACGCCTCCGGCCACGGTATGAACCTGCGGATCAGCGGCGACGCCACCCGTACGACGGCCCCGCCCGGCCACGCGCTCAGCCTCGGCGGGAACGGTCACGCGGCCGCCGGCGGTCCCGTCATCCGCACCGACGCGCCCTTCACGATCACGGCGTGGGTCCTCCTGGAGAACACCCGTGAGTCCGGCACGGTGGTCGCCGTGCATCATGCGGGTGACGCGCCCGACGTGGTCCTGCTCGCCTACGATGCGGAGCACGCCGACTGGGCGTTCATGATCCCCGACCGCGACACGGGATGGGCGAACGGCGACGACACGGCCTTCGGCGGTGGCCGCCCCGCCCCCGGACGGTGGACCCATCTCGCAGCGGTCTTCGATCCCGCCGACCGGCAGATCTGCCTCTACGTCGACGGCGAGCGCGGCTCCTGCCGGAACCGTACGGCCATCACCCGCGCGAGCGGCCCGCTCGACATCGGCCGTGCCCTGCTCAAGGGCTCGCTGGTCGACGGCTGGCAGGGTGCCATCGACGACGTCCGCGTGTTCAGCGTGCCCCTGTCGCGGAGACAGGTCCGGCAGGTCGCCGCCCAACGATCCTGACGCACACCGACCGAGCCCCGCGCACGGCCACGAACCTCCGGTGAAAAGGCCGATGGTGGAACTCTCGCGCAGCGGCGACGGCCGGGCAACGGTTCAGGCCGTGGTCGAATCCCTAGAGGACGTCGTGCGGCGACCGCTCAGTCGAGGATCTTGACGCGGACGCGCCGGAAGCCCCGGCCCTTGTTCTCGATCTTGGCGACCTGGAGACGGCCGACCTGCCGGGTGGACGCGACGTGAGTGCCGCCGTCGGCCTGGGTGTCCAGCCCGACGATGTCGACGATGCGGACGTCCTCCACCTCCGGCGGCACCAGGTTGGTCGCCGTCCGGATGATGTCGGGAATCGCGAACGCCTCGGCGCGCGGCAGGGTCTTGACATCGATGCGCCGGTCCGCCTGGATCTCGGTGTTGCAGGCGGCCTCGACGGCCTCCTTGAAACCGGCCGGGACCTCGGGGAGGTTGAAGTCCATCCGGGCGGCCCCGGGCTCCATGTTGCCGCCCGTGACGAGACATCCGTAGTCGCGGAAGACGACGCCGCACAGGATGTGCAGACCAGAGTGGGTCCGCATCAGGCTCGTCCGCCGCTCGTCCTCGACCGCACCGCGCACGGCAGTGCCGACCGGCGGAAGCGGGTCGTCCTCGTGGGGAAGGAGGTAGAGGTCGTCGCCCTTGCGGATGCCGACGATCCGCGTCTGCACGCCCTGCCAGAGCAAAACCCCGTGATCCGGCGGCTGGCCGCCTCCACCCGGATAAAATGCCGAGCGGTCGAGGACGATCCCCCCGGGTCCCGAATCGAGCACGACCGCTTCCCACTCGCGCAGCGTCTGGTCGGTCAGCTCAAGCCGCTGCGTCCGGTGCGTCGTCGTCATGGAGATCAGCTTAGGACGTCCATTTCGGGCGCCGACTTCAAGGAGCGGGATTGAGACGACGCGCCGTACGTTGTGCCGCCGCGGCCGTCGTTCTCCTCGCGCTCGCGGGGTGCGGCGGTACGGGGCGCCGGGCGCAGGCGGAGGGCCCGTCTCGCGCGCCGAAACGGCACGCGGCGCACGCGCCCGTCGTCATGTTCCTCGGCGACAGCTACACCGCCGGCAAGGTGGGACAGACGCCGGAGCAGACGTACGCCGCCGAGACCGCCCGGACCCTGGGCTGGCAGGTCATCATCGGCGGCTACCGGCAGACCGGGTTCGTCGCCAAGGGCCAGATCGGCAAGGACTTCGCGCGGTTGTTCACCGAGCAGCTCGCCTGGCGCCCGGCACCCGACCTGGTGATCGTCTCTGGCGGCCACAACGACCGGCGGCATCCGGCGGCGGACGTCGGTGAGGCGGCCCAGCAGCTGCTGGGCACGGTGCACCAGCGCTGGGCGACGGCACGGCTCCTCCTCATCGGCCCGATGTGGGGCGGCGGCGACCCGCCCAAGGAGGTCACGGCCATCCGGGACGCCCTGGGCAGCGTCGCCGCGGAGTCGAAGGTGCCGTACATCGACCCGCTGAGCGAACAGTGGATCACCGGGGACCGCGACAAGGGCACCGGCAACGCGCCGCAGTACATCCTGCCCGACGGCACCCACCCCACCGCCGCGGGCGCCCGTCACATCGCCGACCGGCTCGTCGCCGATCTTCGCAGGCTCAAACTCGACCGGCCCTGACCGGCCGCTGGCTCACCAGGGGCCGTACGGGCCCGAGGAGGACGAGCCGCCGCGACCGTACTGCCGCACAGCGGGCCGCACGTCGGCGAGGTAGACGGCGGCGGCGATGAAGCCGATGACCGGCAGCATCTGGATGATCGAGACGAACCTGACCGCGCCGGCCAGGCCGAACAACAGCGCGACCCCAAGGATGATCAGCCACAGCTGTTTCGTGAGCTTCCCCGCGGCCGAGTAGGCCCCCGCCGGCCGGCGTACGGCGTCGACGAACGCCCAGACCTCGACGATGAAGGCGGCGATGGCCACGACCCAGAAAAGATTGCCGACAAAACTCTGGGCTGGACCGAGCACGATCAACCCCCTGTACCAGGGCGGCGTCGTACGAGCGCCGCGTCGAATGTCATCACGTACGGCCCCCAGCGTATGCGTTCCGCCGGGGTCATGCCGATGGTCGCGGCCGGAAATGCGGCAGCCCGGGCGGATCCGTCCACCCGGGCTCCCGGCACACGCGCGCTGCGGACGGTCAGTTGCCGACCTTCTTGGAAGCGTCGGTCGCGGCCTTGCCGACCGCCTTGGCCGCCTCCTTGGCGGAGCCGGCGGCCGTCTTGGCCTTGCGGGCCGTGGACTTGGCGGACTCCTCCAGCTGCTGCGTGGACTTCTGCCGCTCGACCCGGCTCACGATCTTCTTGCCGCGCTCGGCGAGCTCGTCGACGACCTCGGCGGCCCGGCCGCCGACCCGGGCCGCGTAGCCGAGCGCGGCGCCGCCCAGGTCCTTCGGGTCCGTCCGCTCCTGCAGGCGGTTGATCCGCTCCGGCACCTCGCGGATCTTCTCGACCGCGAGGTCGCCGGCGCCCGCGGCGACGTAGAAGGCCTTGGAGTCGCGCAGCTTCTCGGTGATGTTCGGCTTCGGCATGTCTGGGTTCACCCTTCGGTTGATGAGGTGGCTTCGGTGGCGGCTTTCCCGCTGGACTCGTTCTCCCGGCGGAACGACTCGTAGATGTCGAGCAGCACCTGCTTCTGGCGTTCCGACAGGTCCGCGTCCGCCCTGATCGCGGCCTGGACGTCCGTGTCGGCGTCTCGCTCGTCGAGGATCCCTGCTTGCACGTACAGGGCTTCGGCGGAGATGCGCAGACCCTTGGCGATCTGCTGCAGGATCTCCGCGCTCGGCTTGCGCAGCCCACGCTCGATCTGGCTGAGGTAGGGGTTCGAAACACCCGTGACCTCGGCCAGCTGGCGCAGCGAGACCTTGGCCCGCTTGCGCTGCTCTTTGATGTACTCCCCGATGGAGCCGACTTTGGAAGTCGCCATGTCTCCACTGTGCGCCGCCGTGCTTGCTATTGCAAGCGCAGTTGCAAGCACTTCGCGGTGAAACGAGTCACATCGCGAGTTCGCCGTCCCCGGCGGGGCGGTGAGCGAGACGGTCCCCGGCCGGGGCCGGGGACCGGTCAGTTCACCGAGCCGGACGGGGCGGCCCAGGTGTTGCAGGCCGCCGTGGTGCCCCGGTTGTAACCAATCTGGACCCAGCCGCGGTAGTGCGCGTCCGTGCCGTGGTCCCGCTGGTCGAGGGGGCGCCCGTCGTCACCGCGCTCGTACGAGTCCCGCAGCGCCATCGCCCACTGGTCGGGCGTGACGGGGAAGGTCGAGCGCACCGAGCCCAGGAACAGCCCGGACAGGCACTGGGCCTGCAGCTCGCTGCGCTTGGTGACGGCGTTGCGGGCCGTGGTGCTCGTCGCCTCGGACCGGGCCTGCTGGACGTACTCGAGGATGCCGGACTGGTCCTGGATCGCGTGGCCGTACTCGTGGGCGATCTCCCGGGTGTAGGCCACGTTGTAGCGCACCGGCAGGCCGCCGGCCGCCTTCTGGGCGTCGGTGATGCCGATGTACATCGACTGGTTGGACGGACAGTAGAACGCGGCGACGCCCGGCGACGGGTAGGTGCCGCAGGGGCTCTGACCCCCCGTGGACCAGAACACCCGGTGCGGCGCGGAGAACCGCATGCCGGCGTGCGCGAAGCCCTGGCTCCAGGCGCGGTCCAGGCAGTCGGTCGTCCCGTCGAGGAACAGCCGGAACGACCGGGAGTCGCCCTGGGTGATCTGCCGGCCCTGGCAACCGTCCGAGGGCAGCCGGCCGACCTTGTACAGCGTGCTGGTGGCGGCGTTCTGGCCCGGCGCGGAGGGTGCGCTGACCGGCGGCCGGTTCGGCGTGTACCCGTGCCCGGTGATCACCCTCGAGGCCACCGCGCCGACCACCCCGATGATGGCGAGGAGGCCGAGCACGCCGATGCCGCGCACGCCCCCGCCGCTCCGGCGCCGGGGCGGTGGCCGGTAGCCGTAGCCCGGAGCCGCGTAGCGAGGCCCGCCGTGCCCGGGACCGTACGGCGGCCGGGGCGGCGGACCTTGCGGAGGGCCCTGCGGCGGACCGTACGAAGGACCGTAGCCCTGCGGCGCGCCGTGTCCCTGTCCCTGGCCGTATCCCTGGGGCCGGCCATATCCCTGGCCGTAACCCTGGCCTTGGCCCGGAGGCGGGCCGTATCCCCGACCGTGTCCCTGGGGCGGGGGTCCCCATGAGCCCGGTCCAGCCATTCACTCTCCTCCTGTCAGGAAACGTCCGCGGGGGTGGCCGCCCACGTGTTGCAGGACGACAGGACGCGCTGCGTGTAGCCGCGGGCCACCCAGCCCGCGTAGTCGGCCCCGGAGCCGTGGTCGCGCCGGTCGTCCGGCTGGCCGTCGTCGCCGCGTGCCCGCGCGTCGGCCAGCACCGCCCGGTACTGCGAGGACGTCATGGGGAGGCTGTCGCGCTGGGCCGACAGGAACGCGCCCGCGAAGCACTGCGCCTGCAACTCGATCCGGCGGCTCGTCTCGTCGCGGGCATCGGTGGCCGAGCGGGCCATCAACTGGTGGCCGTACTCGAGGATGCCCGCGTCCTCCTGCACGTGGTGGCCGTACTCGTGCGCGATCACCCGGGCGTACACCGCGTAGTGCGACACCGGCTCTCCGTCCGCGGTCTCCACGACGTCACCGAGGCCGACGTACATCGTGTCGTTGGCCGGGCAGTAGAACGCGGCGGCGCCGGGAGCCGGGTACGACCCGCACGGGCTGCTGCCCGAGTCGCTCCAGAACACCCGGTTCGGGGCGGCGAAGCCGGCCAGACCCACCTTGGCGAACTGCCGCCGCCAGGCCTCGTCCAGGCAGTCCGACAGCCGGTCGAGGAAGACCCGCATCGAGTCCTCGTCGTGCTTCCGGATCGCCGGGAGCGCGCAGCCGACCGGGTCGAGCGCTCCGCTGCGGTAGAGCGGGCCGGCGAACGCGGCCTGCCTGCTGCCCGCGTTCGACGGCGCTTGGGTGGTACCGGCACCCGCCGCCGGCCGGTCCGGGCCGGCCAGCGAGTAGGCGACGATCGCGACCGTGCACAGCCCGGCGACGCCGCCGAGCGCGCCGACGATCGTGCCGGCCGCGCTGCGCCGCCGGGATGGGCGGCGCGGTGGCAGGTAGCCGATGTCCCGTGCCGGCCGACGCCACAGGCGGGACGGCGGGCCCTGCGGCTCCGGGCCGTCCGGCGGGCGCCGCCGATAGGGACCTTGCACTTGCTGTCCGTTCCTCCCCTGGGACCGGCACGCCGGCTCCACGCAGGAGGGACGACCGGAGCAAGAATCATCGCATACCGTCGAAAACTCGATCACTTGTACGGCAATGACCACCGATCGGTTCATGATCGTCACATCAGCAGGTCACGTTCGGTCGGCGGTTCACCGGTACGCTGTGCGCCCATGCGGGTTCGCACGCGGCTTCTGACCGCCCCCCTCGTCGCCGCAGGACTCCTCATCGGCGCGGCCTCCGCGTCGGCGGCGTCGGGACAGGTCGTCAAGGACACCGTCGCGATCACGGTGGCGCCGGACGGGACGCTCCAGGTCAAGGAGACGGTCGTCTACGACGGGGACGCGCCCGCGCGTACCCTCATCCGCCGAAAGCACCTCGACGACCGGCAGGACCGCCGGTTCGACGTCGGCAATGTCCAGGGCGGCACGCTCAAGAACCAGGGCGACCACGCGGTGCTCCAAGTCGCCGGTGGCGGCGGCACCGGCCGGCGGACGGCCCAGCTGGCCTACACGGTCAAGGGCGCGATCACCAGGCTGCGCACCGGCGAGCAGCTGACCTGGACGGCCGCCGGCGGCTGGCACGTCCCGGTCGCGCAGACCCGGGTGACCATCGAGTCCAGCGCCGTCGTCCAGAACCTCAACTGCTTCGCCGGGGAGCCGGAGAGCACCGTCGGCTGCACGCAGTTCTTCACCAACCACACCCACACGCTGGCCGACTTCCGGCAGCAGGACCTCCAGCCGGGCGACTACGTCACGGTCATGATCGGGTACCCGTCGGGCACGACCTCCGGCAAGCCGATCATCGACCAGCGGCACACGGTGGCCACCGCCTTCACCGTCAACGGGGTCACCGGCGGCACCCTGCTCCTCCTGCTCCTCCTGCTGCTCAGCGGGGTGGCGCTGCTGTACGTCACCCGGGGCAGGGACGCGCGCATCGTCAACAAGAAGGCGGCCGAGGGCGACCAGGCCCCCCTCGACTCGACGGGCTTCGCCCCACCGGACGGCGTACGGCCCGGCCAGATCGGCACCCTCATCGACGAGCAGGCCGACGTCGTCGACGTCACCGCGACCATCATCGACCTGGCCGTGCGCGGCTACGTCCTGATCGAGGAGCTGCCCCGTGAGACGCACGGCCTCGACTGGCAGCTTCGCCGCATGGACCGCCCGGCCGACGACCTCCTCCCGTACGAGCGGATCCTCTACGACTCCCTGTTCACCGGGCGCGACGTCGTCCGGCTGTCCGAGCTCGGCGGCACCTTCGCCGACCAGCTCGCGGCGGTGCGCAAGGCCCTGTACGAGGACGTCGTCCGGCAGGGCTGGTTCGCCCGCCGGCCCGACTCCGAGCGCACCCGCTGGACCACGATCGGCATGGTGCTGGCCGGCCTCGGGGTCGTCGGGACCATCCTGCTGGCCGTCTATACGAACCTCGCCCTGATCGGTCTGGCGGTCATCATCGCCGGCGCGGCGCTGGCCGTCGGCGGCCAGTACATGCCCGCCAAGACCTCGCGGGGCGCGACCGTGCTGGCGCACACGCTGGGCTTCCGGGCGCACCTGTTCCGCGGCGAGCTGCCGGACACGCCCGCCGGTCACCGGGTGGCGCTGTTCTCGCACTACCTGCCGTACGCCGTGGTGTTCGACGTCGTCCAGCGCTGGGCGCAGACGGTCGCCGACGTCGGCGCGGGCAACGACGGTCCCTCGGACAACCTCTACTGGTACGAGGGGCCGGCCGAGTGGGACCTGTCGAACTTCGCCGAGTCGATGCGCACCTTCACGCTCGCCACGTCCGGCGCGATCTCCGCCTCGCGCCAGTTCCGCAGCCTCTCCTAGATATTCACCGCGCGGATCTCGCCGACGATCGCTTCGCCGCCGTGCAGCGGCACGGTGGCGAGCTCGTCGGGGACCTCGGCACCGAGGGCGCGCAGCGTCGCCACGGTCACCGGGGTCCGAGCGCGCATCGCCCCGTCGTCGATCTTGATGGCGCCGGCGCGGCCGTCCGCGAGCGCGAACGCGTCGACGCCCTCGGCCCCGCACTTGACCAGCAGGCCCGGTACGGCGGTCATGAGCCGGTACTCGTCGCGGTGGGTGCCCGAGGTCCACTCCGGATAGGCGCGCATCGCGTCGGCGAGACGCCGCTCCGGCGTGCCGGGTTCGGCGGTGACGATCGCGCGCAGCGCCCGCGCCACCCCGGTCAGCGAGACGGCGAACAGCGGCGCGCCACACCCGTCCACGCCGATCGCGACGATCCGCTCACCGGTGAGCTCCTCGGCCGTCTCCCGTACCGCCAGTTGCAGCGGGTGGCCGAACTCCAGGTACGACTCGGTCGGCCAGCCGTTGAGGACGCAGGTGGCGAGCATGGCGGCGTGCTTGCCGGAGCAGTTCATCCGCAGCCGTGACTTCTCGGCGCGGACGGCGACGTCCGGGTCCAGCGGCCACTGGGCCGGGCACTGGAGGGCGTCCGGCGTGAGCCCCGCGTCGGCGAGGATCTTGCGGGCGCCCTCCACGTGGAAGTCCTCCCCGGAGTGGCTGGCCGACGACAGCGCCAGGAACTCCCTTTCGAGGGCGAGGCCGCTGCGGGCCATCGCCACCGCCTGTATCGGCTTGTTCGCCGACCGGGGGAAGATCGGTTCGTCCGGGGACCCGATGCGTAGCGCCGGGGAGCCGTCGGCGGCCAGGGCGGCCACCGAACCGCGGTGCCGGGACTCCACGAAACCGGAACGTTCCACTTCAACGAGGACGGGGTGCATCTAGTCTCTTCGGGGGTCGACGGTCGGCTACTGCCGGCTGGCCGTGGACGACCTCGGGGTCGGCGTCGACCTCGGGGGCGACGCCGGCGGCGGCCGTGACCAGCACCTCGACACCCTATGCGAGTGACGGCCCGCCTCGCGCTGGGGCCTCAGCAGGTTGATCATGGGCCTGACGGCCGGTACCATATCTATAATTATGGTCGAAAAAGTAGAGTATTGATGAACTTCGACGGGGAAATGCTCGAAAGAGAGCTTCGGGAGGCCGAAGCACGCGTCCGGCAGGCCCGTGAGGAACTGTCGGCGCTCTCGGTCGAGGCCAAGAGCAAAGACGGCCTGATCGAGCTCACCGTCGGCAGCCAGGGCCGCCTCCACGCCCTGACGTTCGATCCGCGGGTGAAACGCCTCCCCGTGGAGGAACTCGCAGCTCGGGTCGTCGAGATGATGAACGACGCCCTCGATCTCCTGCTCCACGAAACGGCGGCCAAGACGAGCGCCATGTTCCCCGACTTCACCGCCGATCCGCCCTTCGGAGGCCCGTCCCGATGACCACATCCTGGGGGCGCCCGTGGCCGGGCTGAGCGACGCGCGCGGCGGCCTGTTCGTCGGCGGCAACATCGCACTCTTCGTCTTCTCGATGCTGGCCGTCCAGTACCCGGAGGGCGACCCGGGGAAGGCCCGTGAGGCGGGCACCGTGTGGGCCGGCCTCGTGGACGACGTCATCGAGTGGGGAAAGTACGGCGACGACGCCGCGCGCGCGATCGTCACCAACAACGCCGGCATAGGCGTCCAGGCCTTCGGCGACTTCTGGCAGCGCCACTTCTCGCCCGCCCCGCCCGCCGAGGGTGAGGCAGCGCGGCTCGCCGACCTGTGCCGACGAATGAGCGAGGCGTGCGAGGAGTTCGCATCGCTCGTCGAGAAGGCCCAGTACGCCTACTGGACCCTCGCCCTGGCCAACTTCGCCAGCCTGCTCTTCATCTCCATGTTCCCCTGGATGGCGGGCGCCGCGTACGAGATCGCCCAGTACCTGCTGAGACGTGCGCAGGCGGGGATACTGGCGAAGCTGCTCGAGAGCGCCATCGCCCGGATGCTGCTCGCCAAGCTGGCGGAGTACTCCATCGGCAGCGCGTTCTTCGCCGTCGGCGACGTCCTCGTGATGGACGGCGTCAAGGCGGTGCGAGGCGAGGACGTCGGCTCGTTCGGGGACAACTTCGACGAGGTCATGAAGGAGTTCGTCGCCTCCGTCGCCTTCTACGGCGTCTTCGACGCCGCCGCCAAGCCCGTCAGCAAGATCACCAGCAACCCGGACGTGCAGTACTTCGTGTCCCGCATGGCGGGAGGCTCCCTCGGATACGGCCCCACGTACGGGTACCTGAACGGCAAACGCGGCGACGACCTGGTCCCCACCTCCAAGGACACGATCCTGAGGACGATCCTCTACACGACCATGGCCCACAAGCCCGCCGGCTAGCCCCTTGGATGGCGCCCACGTGACCACTCCCACCCTGCCCCCGGACCCGCCGAGGTACGTCACCACCACTGGACCGGGCACTCCCCACGGCTCGCTGTGGGACATCGCCGAGGACGTGTTCGAGGACGGCACCCGATGGCACGACATCTACGCCGCGAATCGGGACGTCATCGGCGACGACCCGAACCGGCTCCGGGTCGGCATGCGACTCGTCCTGCCTCCCCTGGAGATCCGCCCCGCCTACATCCGGTCCGTCGCCAAGAGCCTGGACGATGAGGGCGTCGACATCCTCGCGAAGCTCGGCCAGGCCCGGAACAAGCTGGACGCCATCGGGAACTTCTGGGGCGGCGACGACCTGGGGACCAAGTTCTACAAGGGCGCGGACGGCCGGGCCGGGTACGAGGCCTCGGCCGACCACGCCCTCGACGGCGTCGCCGCGTTCGCCGACTTCTACCGGAACGTCGCGGGGCGGCTGCGCGACATGGCAGACCGCCACGACCAGATCGAATGGGAGAACACCATCCAGGCCCTGGACGTGGCCCTGAAGGAGGCCGAGAGCTGAGGAATCCGGAGTTCGCCGAGGGCGCTCGGCGGTCTCAGCGGTCCTTCACGCCCAGGAACGTCCGCGCCTCATCGGCCGGCATCGGGTCACGCTGGGCGATCCGCGCCAAGGTGGCCGCACGCTCCACGAGCTGGGCGTTGGCCGTCACCGGCCGCCCCTTGGCGTAGCTCAGGGTGTCCTCCATGCCCACCCGCAGATGACCCCCGGCCGACAGAGCGGCGTACATCACCGGCAGGGTCGTCCGGCCGATGCCCGTCGCCGACCACGTGGCCCCGGCGGGCAACGCCTCCACCGCGGCGACCAGCGTCCGGGCGTCCCCCGGCATCCCGCCCGGCACGCCCATGACCAGGTCGCAGTGCACCCGCCCGCCGAACGGCGGACCGTACGTGTCCAGCAGCCGGTGCAGGGACGCGACCTGGCCGAGGTCGAACAGCTCGAACTCCGGCACGACCTCCCGCTCCTGCGTCAGCCGATAGAGCTCGGCCATGAACGACCAGGGGTTCATGAAGACGTCGTCGCCGAAGTTGACGGTGCCGCAGGTGAGCGAGCAGGCGTCCGGCTCGGCGTCGAGGACCCGCAGCCGATGCTCGTACGGGTCGGTGACCGCGCCGCCCGTGGACAACTGCACGATGAGGTTCGTGCTCGCGCGCAGGGCCGCGACCGTGTCGCGCAGGCGCGCGAGGTCGAGCGTGGGCCGGGCCTCGTCGTCGCGGATATGGATGTGGATCACGGCGGCGCCGGCGGCCTCGCACTCCTTGGCCGTCTGGACGAGCTCGTCGAGCGTGACGGGGAGCGCCGGAGCCTTGGCCTTCTCGGCCTCCGCCCCGGTCGGCGCAACTGTTATCAGCGTTCTGGCCATGGACAGCATGATTTCAAGTTGAGGACCGATTTGGCGAGAAGATCTTTCGCAAAGGAGTGCGTTCCTTCGGCGGATGCCGCGTGCGGCAGAATGCGGTGGCGTGCGAGCAGTCGTCCAGCGTGTGAGTCAGGCCGACGTGACCGTCGAGGGTCGCGTCGTAGGCGCGATCAAGGGACCGGGCCTGCTGGCCCTCGTCGGGGTGACGCACGACGATACCCCGGAGCAGGCGAAGAAGCTCGCGGCCAAGCTGTGGGGGCTGCGGGTGTTCGACGGCCCCTCGGACGGGGCGCCCGAGACGTCCTGCTCCGACCTCGGCGCGCCGCTCCTCGTGATCAGCCAGTTCACCCTCTACGGCGACACGCGCAAGGGCCGCCGGCCGTCCTGGCTCGCGGCCGCGCCCGGCCCCGTCGCCGAGCCGCTCGTCGACGAGGTCGTCGCGGAGCTGCGCCGCCTCGGCGCCCACGTGGAGACCGGCATCTTCGGCGCCGACATGAAGGTCGCCCTCGTCAACGACGGGCCGATCACCTTGATCTTGGAGGTCTAAGAACTCAGGCCGAGCACGGCGACGATGACGGTGACGACCGTGCCCGCGGCGGCGAGGGCCAGCACGTTGCGGTCGTTCTCCGCCAGGCGGGCGCGGACGCTCGGCGAGTAGACGACGACCCCGGTGTCGCGGTTCGGGTCCGGGACCGACTCCCGCCGGAACGGGTTCGGCAACCGGACGGCGCTCCACAGGGCGTCGTTCTTGACCTGCTGGTGTGCCGCGGAGCAGGCGAACAGCCGCCCCCGGATCGGCTCGTGGCAGGCGAACCCCTGCCGGGTCATCACCCGGCAGACCGTCGGCACCAGCGAGAACTCATACAGGCACCACCCCAGCAACGCGATGAGCGCGAGCCGCCACGACGTCAGGAACACGGCGGCCAGGAGCAGCACGCCGAACCCGATCCACCAGACGTAGGCGGGTTCCCGCACCCGCCGCCGCCGTCGCCCCATGTTCTCTTTCCTCGTCGAGTCCTCTTCCGACGGAGAAAACCTTCCCATGAGCGCCGCCCATCGCGATCCAGGTTCGGGTGATTATCGGCTTATCGGCGTCGAAGATCGATTTTGGCGTTGGCTCCCGTGTCCGGGTCGACGATGACCTCCTGCGCGGCCGCGACCCCGCCGGCCAGCAGCGGCGCGTCGATCGGCACGTTGCGCTTGATCAGGCCGAGGCCGATCGGGCCCAGCTCGTAGTGGCGGGCCGCCGAGCCGACGAACCCGACCGTACGGCCGCCGGCCTCGATCGGCTCCCCGTGCGCCGGCAGCCGGTCGACGCTCCCGTCGAGGTGCAGGAACACCAGCCGCCGGGGCGGGCGGCCGAGGTTGTGGACCCGCGCCACCGTCTCCTGGCCGCGGTAGCAGCCCTTGTTGAGGTGCACGGCGACGTCGATCCAGCCGGCCTCGTGCGGGATGGTCCGGTGGTCCGTGTCGAGCCCGAACCGGGGCCGGTGCGCGGCGATGCGCAGCGCCTCGTACGCCCACAATCCGGCCGGGCGCGCCTGCCAGTCGCGGTCGAGCTCCTTGCGGGGCACGATCAGGCCGTCAGTCGTCACCAGGGCGTCCGCGGGCGGCTCGGCGCCGGTGAGCGTGACGACGGCGTACGCGTCGGACTCGTCGGTGACCTCGACGCGCATCATGAACCGCATCGAGTCGAGGAAGCGCGCGAGCTCCGGCGCCGTACCCGGCTCGACGTGCGCCCACACCGCCTCGCCGTCGTCGACCAGGACGAGGTGATGCTCGACGTGGCCGTGCGGGCTGAGCAGCAGCGCCTCGGTCGGCGTGTGCGGCGGCAGAGCTTCCAGGTGCTGGCTGGTGAGGCTGTGCAGGAACCGCAGGCGATCCGCGCCGGCGATCCGTACGACGCCGCGGTTGCTCCGGTCGACGATCGCCGCCCCGGACGCGAGGGCGCGTTGCTCGGCGAACGGCTCGCCGTAGTGCGCGGCGACCCCTTCGTCCGGCGGATCGGCCGGTACGGCCCCGGGCGTGCTCAGCAGCGGGCTGTCCATGACCGCAAGCCTACGTCGTCCGGCAGTCGCGGCAGCGGCCGTAGACGGTGAGGTGCTGCACGTCCGTCTCGAAGCCGTACTCCTGCTCGAGGACGTCGACGAGGCCCTTGGCGACGGTCGGGGTCACGTCGTAGACCTCGCCACACCCCCGGCAGACCAGGTGGACGTGGTCGGCCTCGCTGGCGAGATGGTAGGTCGGCGGCTTGTGCCCCAGATGGGTGTGCTTGACCAGCCCGAGCTCTTCGAGAAGCTCCAGCGTCCGGTAGATCGTGGAGATGTTGACGCCGCGCGCGGTCCGCTGCACCTCGGTGCAGATCTCCTCCGGGGTCGCGTGACGCAGCGCGGTGACCGCCTCCAGCACGAGCTGGCGCTGCGGGGTCACCCGGTAGCCCCGCGCTCTCAGCTCCTCGTGCCATGGTTCCGCCACGAGGCCGAGTTTATGTCCCGTCGGGCGTCCTGCGGGGGTCTCGCGGAACGGACCGCCAAAAATCCCCTTGCCTCGTCCGTGGCTACTGATCTAACGTTCGGGCTAAGCGGGAAAGGAGGTGGTCCGAAAGTATGCATAGTACGAGGACTCGTGAGGTGGCTGTCCGTTAGCCGCAGTCCCGCCTCAACCCCGCCCCGACGCGGGTGAGGTAGACCGGCCGAGGACGCGGCCGGCGAATACCAGGCAGACACCCGACCCCCGTGGCCGGTCGACCCAGTCCTGTCGACCCCTGCACCAGCAGGAGCAGCCCGGGGGTCGTTCCATTTCTCCCAACGACACGAAGACTGCGGGGCATGGAGTACTTCTGCTACCACCGCGACCGGCCCGGCTCCGAAGCGCTGCGCGACGAGCTGATCGAAGAGCACTGGTCCTACATGGACCGGTACGAAAAAGAGTTGATCGCCCGCGGCCCGACCTTCCTCAGCGAGGATGACACGCCCACCGGCAGCGTGCACATCGTCGACCTGCCCGACGCCGCTGCCGCCCGCGCGTTCGCCTTCGACGAGCCGAACTACCAGGCCGGCGTGTACCGGGACGTGCTGCTGCGCCGGTGGCGCAACCTGCTGGGCCGCACGATGTGGGAGTTCCCCGGTGGCCGGACCGGCGGCAACCGGTTCCTGGTGCTCGGCCTCGGCCCGGATAAGGACGCCGACCTCGCCGTTCCGTCCGACCAGGACGAGCTGATCGCCTACGGGCCGCTGCTGTCCGACGACGGCACCACCTGGCTGGGTACGGCGGCGCTGGTCAGGGCACCGGATCCGGACACGGCACGCGCCGTCCTGGCCTCGGACCGGTACGCCGACATCGAGGTCCACGAGTGGGAGTTCGGCGGACGCCGGTAACCCCGCCGGCGTCCGCGACCGCCGAACCGCTCAGGACACGCGTTTCAGCTGGGCCGACAGGTGGGACTGCAGGGTCTGCCCCTCCGCCGCCATGTCGTACGCGTAACCCAGGTCCTCGCCGATCAGCCCGTACAGCCGCTTGCCGGCGGTGTACTCCTTCGCGGTCTCGGTGCGCGCCACGACGTCCGTGATCAGCTCGACCCGGTTGAACCCCGCCTGACCCACGTAGATCTCGGTGATTCCCGTCGGGTGTGCGAGCACCAGCTCGACCTTTCCACCGGGGTGCGCGCGCCAGTAACCGCTCTCCCGCGCGAGGGGAGCCGCGAGGTTGCCTTCATCGTCCAACCGCCAAGTACGGCTCGTGTAGATCAAGTACGGCTTGCCGATGTGGCTGAAGGAGAGCTCTTGTCCGAAGCGGAAGCTCTCGACGGTCGGGTAGCCGCCGACCCCGGCCCCCTCCCAGTCTCCGAGAAGGAACGCCAACGGCTCGAGGTTGGGATGCAGCTCAGGTTCCATGTTCGGCCAGCGTAGTAGGCCCGGCCCGGGCGACGACACCTCGTCGGCCGCAGGGCAATGCCCGAATCGCCCCTGGAGGTACGCGCGTGGTAATTCCCTTGATCGTTGTTCTGTTCGGCCTACTGATCGCCGGATGGGCGTACCTCCAGCAGCGCAAACGCGACGCGATGCACGCGACGCCGACCCGCAGCTGCGCCGAGATCGCCGAGTACGACCGGCCCGTTACGTGCGAGGTCAAGGGGACGGCCGCGCCCGGACCCGCCGGGCCGGTACAGGCGCCGTTCTCCGGGCAGCCGTGCGTATGGCATCGGACGAAGGTGACGGTCCGCTATGAGCACCACGAGTACAGGGACGGCGAGCGCCGGACGACGACGCGCGAGCGGACCGTGCACGACGAGACCCACGGCGGCCCCTTCGGCGTCCGGGACGCCACCGGAGAGATCGTCATCGTGCACGACGGCGAGCCGGTGGACGGCGCCGCACAGTCCCTGTCGCACTACGAGCCGGCGGGGCGCGACGTCAACCTGTTCGGGCTGCGCCTGCGGGTCAACTTCAGCAACGTGAAAGGCCACCGCTACGAGGAGTGGATCATCCCCCGCGATCAGTCGATGTACGTTCTCGGGGCGGCGAGGGCCGAGGACGGCCGGCTCGTCATGCGCCGGCCCGGCGCGGGGCCGTTCCTCATCTCGACGCGGTCGGAGGAACAACTGTCGTCGTCCCTGCGGCTCAAGTTCATCTTCGGCTATGTCGCGGGCGGTGCGGTCATCGCCGGCGGCCTGGCCTGGCTCGCGATCAAGCTGATCAACGGATGAGTCGTGCGCTCCGCGCCCAGAGCGTTGATCGGGCGGTAGCCTGATCCGATTCGCGATCAGGGTGAACCATTCGGTCCCGCATCGCGTCTGATCTTCCTATTCTCAAGGAGGACCGTTGTACGCGCTGATGTCACTGATCACGGCGGGCGTCGAGGCGGGCGCCGACGCGATGGCCAAAACGATCGGCAAGGCGCGCAGACGGCGGGCGATGGACAAGGCCGAGCCCCTCGTCGACAACGCCCCCGGGGGGCCGCGCGAGGTCGCCGGGCGCGCGGTCACCGGTCCGGGCGGCACGGTGACGGCACCGCTGTCCGGGCTGCCCTGCGTCTGGTACGCCGTGACCGTGCTCGAGCGGTACTGGGCGTGGCGGCCGGGCCCGCTCGGCCCGACCAGGGTCGTCCGCCACATCAAGGTCGCCGAGCAGCTCAGCGGGCCGCTGTACGTGAGCGGCGACACGGCCGCCGTACGCGTCGACGCGCACGGTGCCGAGCTGGAGCTGGGCGAGCCGGCGTTCGCGGAGTTCGAGGACACGCCGCACGGCCCGCTGATCGCGCGCCTGGCGGCGCTGCTGGGCGCCCCTCCCCGCCCGCGGCACCGGGAGCGGACGATCGGCCTCGTCGTCGAGGAGCGTGTGATCACCGACGGGGAGCCGCTGCGCGTCGTCGGCCCGGCCCGTACCGAACTGGGGGACCTTGTCCTTGCCAAGAGCGGGCTGCGGCCACTGATCATCTCAAGGACCGTGCCGGTTTCCAGCCCGGAGGACTAGTGTGCCGGATATGGCACGATCACTCGTCATCAAGGTGACGGCGGGCGCCGAGGCACCCGAGCGCTGCAACCAGGCGTTCACGGTCGCCGCGGCCGCCGTGGCCAGCGGCGTCAGCGTATCCCTGTGGCTGACCGGCGAATCCTCCTGGTTCGCGCTGCCCGGCCGGGCCAAGGAGTTCGAGCTGCCGCACGCGACCCCGCTGGAGGACCTGCTCGGCATCGTGCTGTCGGCCGGCCGGATCACGGTCTGCACGCAGTGCGCGGCGCGCCGGGACATCACCGACGATGAGGTGCTGCCCGGCATCCGCATCGCGGGCGCCCCCACCTTCGTCGAAGAGGTCACCACCGAAGGCGTCCAGGCCCTCGTCTACTGAGCCGCAGCCGTCACCGGGCCGCCCGGACGCCGGACAAATCCCGGGCGGTGACGCTGTTGCGGTCCGCGACGGACGGCCCGAACGAGAACTGCGGCCACAGCCCGTTGATCTCCTGCCGGCTGCGCTCGCTCCACTCCCTGGCGAGGTCGTCACGGGTCTTGTAGAAGTTCAGCGCGTACCCGCCGCTGTGCACGCGCAGCAGGTTGAACCCGCCGGGATACTCCTTGACCGCGCCCACCTCCTGCTGCGTCACGTGCCGGCTGCCGGGCAGCACCGTGCGCTTGTTCCGGTGGGTGTGGCCCGCGTGATGCAGGAAGACCCCGGGCGTCCGCTCGTACGCCGCCATGATCGACACGGTCTGGCCGACCTCCAGCGAGGTACCGCCGCTCACCGCCAGCGGATCGTCGAGGGACAGCAGCGGATGGTGGCCGAAGACGATCGTCGGCTGATCCTTGTGCTCCTTCAGCTCCGTCTCGAACCAGGCGAACTGCTCAGGCGACAGGCCGCCCGCGTCTCCACCGTTGCCCGGCTTGTCGTAGGTGTCCAGCCCGATGATCCGCAGGCCGCCGAGGTCGTGGGTGAAGTACGTCGGCCCGTCGGAGAACACGTCGCGGAAGCAGTCGTGCCCCTGCCACTCGCCGACCCGGCAGGAGGCGTACGCGGTGCCGTCGTGGGCGCGGTCGTGGTTGCCGCGTGCGACGAAGTAGTCGCGGCGGTAGGCGCCGAAACCGTCGAGGATGCCCTTGGCCGTGCCGAGGTCGCCCGGCACCGCCTCCGAGGACACGTCGCCGGCCGCGACGAGGTAGGTCGCGCCGCGATGCCGCGCGTCCTTCACGAGCGCCTTCGCCATGATCTCCGGGTACGCCGGCCGGCCGGGAACCTGGGAGATGCCCTTGATCGGCAGCCCGCCGATCAGCCCCGCGACGGTCTCGCCCAGGTGCAGGTCGTTGCAGAGCGCGATGGAGAACAGGAAGCGGCCGGGCGGCGGATGCGGCGTCGTGAAGGAGAAGGTGCCGCCGGTCAGCGGCGTCCCGGCGGCACCCGCCACGGGGGTCGGCGACGCCGTCCGGCCCCGCGACCGCCCCTGGTAGTAGTACGTCCGGCCGGGCTCCAGGCCGGTGACCTCGACGTAGTGGTACGGCGTGTGCGCCGCGCCGCCCACCGTGCGGGTCAGCCGGTCCGGGCGCGTGCCCCAGAGGATCTCCCCGTCCGCCGGGGCGGGCCGCATCCGCCCGAGCCCGTCGTCGGTGCCGGCCACGCCGGTGTACCAGGTGAAGATCGCGCTGGTCTCGGTGAGGGTGACGAGTTCGAGGTTGACCGGCCGGACGTCGGACGCGAACGACCGACCTTCCCCGACCATCGACATGAGGGAGAACCCGGAGACGATCGCGCTCAGGCGCAGCAGTTCGCGACGGCCGGGCCGGCAGCAGAACATGAGCCGGACGCTAAGCCGCCGCGAAGATCACGTCCATAGCGCCACAGCCACAACACCAGAGTCAGGCCACACCCGGCCACCGCCTCTCCGGGGAGGGCTCCGCACGCGGGCACCGTACGGTGCCGCACGCGCGAAGCCCCCAGGGTTTTCCACAGCCTGTGGAAGCTTCGGTCAGTGGCCCTGCCCGCTCGGGGTGACCCACTCGACCAGTTGAACGATCACACCGTTCGGATCGGTGACCTGGAACAGCCGCTCGCCCCACGGCTCTTCTCGCAGGGGCATGGTGATGGCGACACCCTCGGCGCGCAGGCGCGCCTCTTCTGCCGCCAGGTCGGTGACCACCAGCGCGATGATGACCCCGGCCGCATGCCGGTCCCGGAATCCCTCGGGGAGAACCTCGATCCCCCGCCTCAGGAAGATCACGTCCATGGCTGCGTCGTCGCGGCAGAGCGAGGCGAACCCCTCGGCGGCCATCGCCTCCTTGTAGCCGAAGTGGGTGGTCAGGAAGGCGGCGGACGCCGCGACGTCGTCAACGGTCAGCGAGACCGCCGAAGAGGTGACCTGCATGGAAATCCTTTCATCCGAACTCCGTACAGCATACGACGTACAGACTACGGAGAAAGTTCCCGCTCTCCGCCGACTCATCGGCATGCCCGCCAGAGACCGGCGCCGGACCGGCGGGCGTCGGCCTCGGCCGCACCCAGAAGCGGGGCGTATCGGGTGTCGGGCGGGATGGCCAGCGCACGGGCGAATCCGGCTCGGACCAGTGCCGCGCTGACGAGGCGACCGCGGCTCGTCCACAGGTGGAGGAGCCGCCGGCCGAAGTGGTCGTACGGCTCGCGATCACCGATGACGCGCACCTCGGAGCCGACGGGGACCAGTCGGCGCAGCGCGCGGGCCGCCTCGGCGCCGTAGCAGTCTCGGCGCGCCCAGGTCTCCGGGGCGTCCACTCCGATGAGCCTGACGCGCAGCCGTCGGCCGCCGATCCGCAGCAGAAGGGTGTCCCCGTCGACGACCCGCACCACGAGAGCGGTCCGCGCCTCGCGTGGCGGCCCCGGCCCGGACGTACCCACCGCCGCGTCGCTCCCCGGCAGCCGGCCGGCTTCTCGCGCCGTGCCGCCTCCCGGCAGGCGCCCTGCGTCCCACGCGAAGGCACCGCAGACCGCCGTCAGCATCGTCGCCCCAGCGAGAGCCCATCTCCACATGACGTGCAGTATCCGATACGGCACCGACAGTCATCACCCCTCGATGGCTCGGCGAACCCCCCGGGCACGGGCGTCTTCGGGGGGCAGACCAAGTAAGCCGGAAAGGGGCAACGGCGCAGTTATCTGGGGTCCTTCAGTGCCCTCAGCCATGTAAGGCAAGTGGGTCGGCGGGTACATGGCTTACTTGTTATCTGGGGTCTTCAGAGATGTAAGCCATGTCAACCACGGCCGCCCTGGGGTTGCTGAGGTCGTCGACGGCCTCGACGGCGACCAGGGTGAGGAGGAGGGAGGCGTCGTCATCGTCGAGGAGGGCTATGGGGACAAGCGGTGGGTTCGTCTCCAGATGCCGGTGATGGTGAAGGTCGACTGGCTCCGCTGCTGGGCACCTCCGGTGTCCTGTACGCCCGCCACGGTCTTCTGGATGGGGGTGGGCGTACCAGGTTCTCCTCCGGGTTGGAGCTGTCGGGTCAGAGGTGGGGTTCTAGCACTGGGAGAACCATCTGACGCTGGTGACCTGGAAGGAGAGGGCGGGGTTGATCGAGACTTTTACGTCGCTGTCCCAGCGGTACACCTTGCTGGGGCCTGAGGAGCCGTTGGCGGGGAGCATCTGCGGTGAGGCGAAGGGCACGCCCCCTGCCATGTAGAGGATATCGCCCTTGCTGTTCATGAAGGCGAAACTGCTGTGCCAGACGTCGGCGCGGCCGTGCACCTGATCGCTGGTGCTGAACCCTCGCAGGTGCACGCGGTCGATCGAGATGGCGACGGTGGATCCCCGAAGGAGACGGCACTGGCCCACCTTCCAGGTGCCGTTGGGGCTGGCTCCTTCGCCGTAGCCAGGGGGGCCGTGGCGAGGTTCAGTGCTCCGACCGGCAAAATCATCTCGCCACTCGGTGGTCGAGGCATGCGACGGCCCCGCCATCGCCAGACTCGCCACGACCGCGGACACATTGCGACCCCTGCTCCAGCCGGACGAGCCGATCGAGGTCATGGTGGTGGCCGGGGTCGGTGCGGTGTCGGTGCGCCGCACGATGGTCACAGCCGTGGTGACCGGCATCCTGTCTGGCGGCACGATGATGCTCGCCGTGCGCCCGCAGTCGATGTATATCGCGCTCACCGACCGGAGGCTGTTCTTCGTCGACGTCAACAGGTTGAGCGCCCGCCCCCCCCGGATGGTCATGGAGATCCCGCGCAACGCGGTGCGCACCGAGGGTCTACGGAAGGGGCCGTTGGGACTGACATTGCGCACCACGCTGGTGGACGGCTCCGAGCGCGGTCTGACGATGGTTTTTGCGCATCCGGCGAAGGCCGATGGCCGCGCGCTCACCGCGGCGCTACCTCAGCTCTCCCGCGAGATTCGATGACGGGCTGGCGCTCGGACCCGACACAGCGGTCCCACAGCTGGTCATGGCGCTGAACCGGCGGGGGGCAACGAGTCGCCACGGCTTGGACGTCCTGGCCGACGTGCGGGACGGGAAGGTGATCGACGACGCGACGCAATGGCCCGTCGTCGCTAACCTCAACCGCGAAGTGCTGACCCGGCTCAGCAATGACGGCGCCGTGCTGTCCGACGCCACCGAGGCCGATACCCAGCGGGTGATCAACCAATGGACATTCCCGCTGCACGATCTCGACCTGAGAGAGATCGACGTGAAGGTCAAGGACTTGCAGGAACTCCGCGAGCGGCACCTCGCCGCGCAGTACGGCGCCGGGTAGCGCGCATCCCTGGACCCGATCTGCCTGAAGGTGTTCGAGGAGAAGATCAGCGGCAAGCTGGCCACCGATGAGCGGCCCGCGCTGCTGGAGGCGCTGTCCCACATCCGCGACGGGGACATGCTGACCGTCCAGGAGGTCGACCGCCTCGGCCGCAACCTCCTCGAAGGACTGATCGTCCTCAACGACCTGTTCCAGCGCGGTGTCGCCGTCAAGGTGCTGGAGGGCATCGCGGCCGGCGAGCACAACGAACGCTCCCTGATCCTCGATCTGGCCCTCGCCCTGGCTGAGGACCGCTGCCGCGACATCGTCCGCAAGACCAACAACGGCCTGGAGGCGGCCCGCCGCCGGGGCCGGGGCGGCGGCCGCCGCCCCGTGGTCGACGACGACAAGCGCGCCGCGATCCTGGCCCGCCGCCAGCGCGGAGAATCCATCCGCATCATCGCCGCCGGAGTCAAAGTCTCCGTCGGCGTCGTCCACAAAACCCTCACCGAAGCCCAGCGAGAGACTCAGCGGGACCAGTAGCCCTCTCAGTGCTCGGAGTCCCGGCAGCAATCGCCGAATCCTATAGCTGACCTGCGGGAACGTATTCGCGGTGCGACAGTCGGCTCGTACTGCTCATCTACGGTAGCCCGCCGCAGGATCATGCCGCTGAGCTGCGCGCGAAGAGATTCGCTTTGGGCTCATCACACCAACCCAAGCGAAGTGGCTGTTAGCAGCACATCTTGCAGTACAGGTGCTCGTTCTTAGCCGTGGCCCGCTTAACGAGGCCGGCGAGTTCCCCGAGGAAGTCGACCAGACCCGACGTGTTCGACCCCTGGAAGTCCTCGAACCGCGACCATGACTCAGCCGCCTCGGCGAGCCGCTGGCCGCTGGCTGCCGCGAGGCCGGCCATGAGCTCGTCAGACACCGTCACCACCACGACCTGATCGTCGTCGACTGACGCCACTAGTCTGCCGTGGCGGGGACCCTCCTCGATCTCCTCAGTACTGCGGCCAGTGAGAAAGACCTCCACCGGCACCAGGTGATACTCCGGGAAGAGGCCCTTCATCTCGATCACGTCGTAAGACGAGATATCAGTGACCGCATGGGCGGCCGCCTCGTCGGAAGGGGCTGAGAAGTAATCGCTCAGAACGCTCATGGCCGCATAGTGCCATTGGCCCTCCCATCGCACGAACCCGAGGGCCGGGCCTTCTAGCTAGTACTCCAGTGGTAAGTCGTGATCTTGCTGGCGGTGTCGTTGATGGAGCTGTTGTGGTGGCGGGGGCCGGCGTGGAGGCGCATGACGGGCCTGGTGCGGGTGTCGGGTTCTTGTGTCTCTACCGGTTTGTGCTCGCCAGGGTGGGCCAGGCGGCCATTGCGCAGGTGATGGTGGCTTGGAGTTCGGCGCGGCTGGCGCCGTCGCGTGCTTGTACGGAAAGGCCTTGGACGATGGTGGTGTAGTAGCGGGCGATGGCGTCGAGCCCGGTGGTCGGGGCGATGAGGTCGCCGTCGGTGACGCCGCGTTCCAGCCGGGCTCTGATCAGGTTGAACATGTCCCGCCGTAGATCGGCCAGGAACGCCCGCACTCGGGTGTTCTCCACCGCTCCGGTGGGTGCGGCGAGGATGAGCATGCAACCCGGGGGGCTGTCGGGCAGCGTGACCGCGTCGGCGGTGGCGCGGAGCATGGCCTCGATCGCGGCTTGGGCTGTCGGTTGTTCGCGCAGTGCTCGCCTGGGTGATTCTCCGGCGATGGTGCCGTACAGTGCCACGGTCTCCTGGAACAGTTGCTCCTTGCTGCCGAAGCAGGCGTAGATGCTGGCCGAGGCGACGCCCATGGCCTTGGTCAGGTCGGCCATCGAGGTTCCTTCATAGCCCTGCTCCCAGAACACATCCAGGGCTTTGCGGAGCACGGTGTCCCGGTCGAACGTGCGCGGACGGCCTCGGGAGCTCACTCCACCACCTCATTTCTGGATCGATTGACCAATATACCTCTTGACCTGGGTCACGATCAGGCGGTACCTACTTGTTAGTCGATCGATCAACAATTAGGAGTGATCATGGGAGAACTCGTCGGCAAGGTCGCGCTGGTGACCGGCGGCACCCGCGGCATCGGCGGGGCCGTCGTGCGTCGGCTCGCCCGCGAGGGCGCTGCCGTCGCCTTCAGCTATCTCACCTCGCAGGACCGGGCCCAGCAGATCGTCAAGGAGATCGAGGCCGATGGCGGACGTGCCCTCGCGCTGCAAGCTGACAGCGCCGACCCTGACGCCGTCCTCGCCGCGGTGCAGGCCACCGCGGACGAGCTTGGGGGGCTGGACATCCTGGTCAACAGCGCCGGGGTGCATGTCGCCCAGCCGCTCGGCGAGATGACCGCGGCCAGCATCGACCGGTCGCTGGCCATTCACGTCCGCGCCGTACTGCTGGCCGCCCAGGCCGCCACGGCCCACCTTCCCGCAGGCGGGCGCATCATCACCATCGGGTCCGCCGTAGCCGACCGAGTCCCCTCACCGGGCCTGACCCTGTATGCGACCAACAAAGCCGCGCTCAGCGGGCTCACCAAGGGGCTCGCCCGGGATCTGGGATCCCGCGGCATCACCGTGAACCTCGTGCAGCCCGGCCCGACCGACACCGCCATGAACCCGGCCGCCGGACCGGCCGCCGACCCCCAGCGCCAGATCACCGCACTCGGCCGCTACGCCGACCCCGACGATATCGCGGCCGCCGTCGCTTTCCTGGCCAGCGCACAAGCCGACTACGTCACCGGCGCCACCATCGCAGTCGACGGCGGCTTCACAGTGTGATCCAGGCAGGTATCAGCGCCCAGGACAATCCTCCGCCAGTGAGCCTTGATCTCACCGGCGCCAGGAGGACGCAAATGGTCACCCGCGGGATCACCGAGATCGAGATGGCATCTGAAGATCGTGTGGTGGCCGGCACGCCGGGTGCAGATCCTGGCCAATGGCAGGTGATGTTCGACGGGGGTTCCCCCCCGAAGCGTGGACACCGGTTGTCATGCGGCTAGTGGCACCTTATGTGACATCTGTTCGTAGTTGATCGGGCTGATCTGGCCGAGCGCCGAATGCCGAATGCCGAATGCCTTCGGATCGTGTTGTATCTCGTGAGCCACCGGAAAACCGTACGTCTGCGAGGGCGGCGGCTGGAGTACTGGCCACCTTCCTGCTGTTCGGTGCTTCCGTTGACCTGCGGTTTCGCTGTCTGCCCGCTGGCTCGGTCGGTCGAACTGTCTCACTGGTGTTCGCTGGTCGGCGCTGGTACTCGCTGGTCGTGGGCCATATACGGGCCATACGCGGGCCGCTGGGTTGCCCCGTTCCTGCTGGTCACGGCGCTACGGCGGGAAGGTGGCAGTACGCCAGGCGGGTGGGCGGGATGGCTGGCGAGGGGTGGACCGGGGCGGTCTCGGGCGGGGCTTGGCCTGAGAGTGGGGCCGCTTAGCCTGGCGGCGAACGGGCGGGAAGCGGCGGCATGCCGGAGGCACCTGTAGGGCCGCGCAGCGGTGCCGCTGCTGGATCTGCCGCATGGACCGATGGTGCGGCCCCACCGAGGCTCAGGCCAAGCCCCGCCCGTGGACGCTTTGGGCCACCCCGGCCGGTGGGCACCGCAGGCAGTATCACCGGTATCCGAAATATGGGCCAGAATCCCACTCCTGGTCTGTGAACTCACAGTCCGTATGCTCCAGTGAACGCAAGCGGCCGTAAGCGGTCATCCCCTCACCGACCTGCACGGGATCGGTGACCTGCTGGCCGCCAAGATCCTCGCTCGCACGGCCGGCGTCACCCAGTTCCGCTCCGCCGCCGCGTTCGCCTCCTACTGCGGCGTCGCGCCCCTGGAGGCCTCCTCCAGTGATGTGAAACGCCACCGGCTCTCACGCGCAGGCGACCGGCAGCTCAACTCCGCCCTGCACATCATGGCGATCACCCAGATCCGACGCCCGACCCAAGGCCAGGCCTACTACCAGCGCAAACGCGCCGAGGGCAAGAGACACAAAGAGGCCCTGCGCTGCCTGAAACGGCGCCTATGCGACGTGGTCTACCGAACCATGAGCCGCGATACGGATACCTCTCTGCTCGCAGCGGCTTGACACAGAGAGGTGCCGAAAACCGTACAGTCCCGCCCAACGCAACGTCACCCGGACCGGGTGCGAGGGAGGCTTCGGCATCGTTGAACCGTTTCGGGGGCGAGCCGACGCCCACCCCAAAGATCAATTACTCGGCCGCCGTTCGGTGACGAGCCACTAGAAGACCTGGGAGGTGTCCAGGGTGGTGCGGGAGTGAATGAGGATGAGGGCGGCGGTGAGGCGGGGGTCGAGGGCGGGGTTGGGGTTGAGGTAGCGGTTCTTGCGGGGGCGGTAGTCAAGGATGGGACAACGGTTGGCGCGGAGGATGAGGCGCCGGGGTGGAGGAGCGGCGCTGCCGGAGCCGTTGGAGATGGCTGAGGCCGCGTAGAGAGCGACGGTCAGGGGGAAGAGAAAAAGCCAAAGCCACCAGAGGATGAGGCGGCCTTTTCGGGCTACGGCCTCGGGTTGGTCGGCGGGGCGGAGGATCCAGCGGGCCCGGGCGGGCGGGAAGGGTTTGAGGCCTTTACGCGTGATGGTTCCCAGGAGGGTGCCGTCGGGACCTTGCACGTTGTAGGTGAAGGAGAACTCGCTGCCGGGCCCCTGGCGCCGGATGGTGGCCACTGGCTGGGCGGCGGGAGCATCTGGCCAGAGGTTGAAGTCGTGCCCCCTGATGAGTTCCTTGCCGGCCTGACAGGGGGCGAGGACGCGGTCGGCGCGAAAGAGGGTGCGGGGCTCGGGCGAGGTGGAGTCGCCCGCTTGGATCAGGAAACGGGTGGAGTCATGGAAGGCGTACTCGCGCCCCTCCTTGTTGACTCTGGTCGTGCGCACCGGGGCCAGAAGAAGCCAGCCGTCCATGAGACCGCCCGTTGAATCGGTGGGTTTGTTGTGATGCGTACGGATATTAGCGGTACTAACAAATAACCCCAGAGTTCCTTGAGCCGCCTCTGGCCTCTGTAGCCCCTGGACCTGGGGGGGTTCTTCCTGGATCTATGCGGGTTCTGGCTTGTGAAGGCAGCTCGGGATTCCTGAAGACCTATCGTCTGCGTTACCGATCGTGCGAGATGGGTGAAGGCGAGGAGGTCCGGGTTGAGCCTTGCGGTCGTACGAGATTCCGCGTGGCCCGCCCGCCGGCCACCACCGACGAGGTGGCAGCGTTCGAGACTGACGTGCTGGCCGGGTTCGTGCTCGCCCGGGCCGCCGCCGGACTGTCGGACGGCACGATCGCCTCCGACGTAATGCATCTGGAGCAGGTTCGGAATCTTTGGAATTGGTCGCGTCGTCGTAGATTCCAGCATCCGCAGAGTGTGGGCCGGTCGTCGGCGGCCCGTGACAACGTGGTCTCAGCTGGTGGTCTCGTAGGTCAGCTTCACGACCTTTGAAAAGGTTTTCACGGCTGCGAGCTTCAGTTTGGCGGGTTGAACGGCTTGGGAGTACTGCTTGCCGCGTCCGAGCAGGAGGGGGTAGATGGTGAGGTCTATGACATCTATCAGCCGTTCCCGCAGTAGGGTTTCCCCGAACTGGCCGTGGCCGAGGATGAGCAGGTTCCCGCCGTCTTGCTGTTTGAGCCGGGTCACTTCGGTGACGACGTCGCCTCGAACGATGGTGGGATTGCCCCAGTCGGCCTTGTCCAGTGTGGAGCTGAACACGTATTTCGGGATTGTGTTGAGCCGGTCGGCCCACATCGGCTTGTGGGTTCCGCCGCCGCCGTAGAGTTCGGCGAATGCCTCGTAGGTGTTGCGGCCGAACAGGATTGCGTCGCACGCGGTCAGCAGGCCCAAGCCGTCGCGCAGGTATGCCTCATCTTGGTATTCGCCGACCCGCATCATGCCCACGGGGTCTTCGTAGACCCCGTCGGTCGAGACCAGAACGTACTCGATTATCTTCCGCATAGCGCTTGCCTCCGTAGTCGATTTTCCGGTGTGCCGGTTTCCCAGTCGGTGCTCATGCCGCACCACCGGCCGGCGCCGCACCCGGGAGGTCGACCGCCGCGCCGACCTGGACTCCGCCGCCCTCGGCCAGGGCCGGGCAGCGCTCGGCGATCGTGACCGCCGCCTCGAGATTCTCGGCCTCCACGACCGAATAGCCGCTGGGCACGCTGCCCGCCCCGCACTCGCCTACGGCGGTTGCTCCGTGTGTCGGCAAACCCTGATCGATCACCTGGTCTCCCAGGGTGCCGAACCAGGCACCCCACGCCGTGAGTGTTTCGGGCTTGCCTGGGGTGAATTCCGGGGGCATCCGGTAGGTGAACACGAACTTGGCCATCGTCGGCTCCTTCGATCTCGTCTGAACGTTTCGGTGCACCGTGGAGTGCGCCGTCATCCGTTCAGATCCCACCGCCACGCAGAAGTGGGCGGCGCTTATCCGGGAAGGGTGCGGGGGAGGCCGAATCGGGCCAGGATGCTGTTGTCGAACCGGGTCAGAGCGGTGATGCGGTCGGCGGCGAGGGTGAGGACCATCAGGCCCGTGGCGTGCCAGGCGGAGGTGCGGGCGTCCAGGAGATAGACGCCGAAGGCAGGTTGGCCGTTGGCTCGCGTCGCGACCAGACGATAACGAGGGACTTGGGCGAAAACGGCGGCCTGGAAACGGGTAACCGCCTCGCGGCCGAGGTATTCGACCGGCAGCGGCGGCATCGTCAAGCGAACGTCGTCGGCGAGCAATGCGACGACGCCGTCGACGTCGCATCTTTCGAAGGCCCGGGTGAACCGCTCAACGAGCAGCCGCTCGGCGGGTGAGTCGGGCGAGGGCGGTTGCTGCACATCTCGGGGTGCCCGCTGTTGCATGGCGGCGCGGGCGCGTTTGAGGGCGCTGGTGACCGATTCCTCCGTGGTGTCGAGGAATTCGGCGACCTCGGCGGCACGGTAGCCGAGCACGTCGCGCAGGATCAGCACGGCCCGCTGACGTGGCGGTAGAAGCTGGACGGCGGTCACGAAAGCAAGCGATATCGCCTGTGTGGACTCGTAGCGCGCTTCGGGGCCGGGAGCGGGGTCACCGAGGCCCTCGAGCAGGACGTCGGGGTACGGCTCGAGCCACACCACCTCGCCGTGCGCGGATGGCTCGGGCAGCTCGAACCTGGCCGAGCTTTCACCGGAACTCGCCATTCGAGGCCTCCTGCCCGCCGACCGCAATATCTTGAGACAGCGGTTCGTCGCGACGCGGTAGAGCCAGGTCCGGACCGAGGACCGCGCCTCGAACGCGCCCAGTCCCTTCCAGGCGTCCAGCAACGTCTCCTGCAGGGCGTCCTCGGCGTCGTGAATCGAACCGAGGAACCGGTAACAGTGCGACATCAGTTCTCGACGGAAGGGCTCGACGAGCTCGCGGAACGCGTCGGCGTCACCGGCCCGGCACCTGGCGATCAACTCCGCTGTCACCGCATCGTCCTCGTATCGAATCAGTCGCAGCCTGCCGAGACGAGCGTCTCGGCCAGGTCCGCGGGTCGGTTGAACATCACGTAGTGCGAGCCCGGGATCTGCAGGATCCGGGCAAGCGGACCCAGACGTTGGGCGAATCGGGGGAAGGAGGCGTATTCGCCGGGCGGCAGCGCCATGTCGCTGATCGGATTCACGTAACTGGCGTGCAGTCCGCCCGACGCGATCAGCTCGTGAAACGTGTCGAGGTCGAGTTTGTCGGTGAAATATCTGACCGGAATGGGCGACATCTGGGCGTAGATCACTGTCGCGGCAGCGGAATCCATGTCGTTGCACGCGCGTTCGCGGATCACCGGGAACGGCAGCAGGAAACCCTGTGCCGGATCGGTCATGTCGAAGAAGGCGGCGTCCGCTGGTGGGAATTCGTCGGCCAGTGCGTGGCCGGCACCGGGAACGAACGCGCTCAAGAACACCAACCGCTTGATCCGCGTCGGCGCCTGTGCGGCGGCTTGGGCGATGTAGGCGCCCCCGATCGAATGGCCGACCAGGACCACGTCGGACAGGTCATGGTCGTGAAGATACCCGGTCAGGGAGGCGACAGCGTCGGCGTGCGCCAACGTCATCGGATCGCCCGGATCGTGCCCGGCCAGGGTCGGGGTGTGCACGATGTGCCCGTCGCCGCGCAGCACGCTTGCGGTCTGCTTCCACATATCGCCGGTCATAAACGCGCCATGGACCAACACGAACGTCAGAGATGCGGGGGTCATACGAACTCCTGTCAGTCGGTGACGGCGGGGTGCGCCGGATGACTCGTCACCCAGATAGATCCCATCCGACGGGCAAAACTGGGCGGCACGCGCCACAAAATCGGGTGGACATGACGGCGCCGCCGGCCGGGGGCGGTGTGACGGCGGTACGTGGCATGAGTCGACGGCGTTCTACCGTGCACGTGGCAGGGATGGCGGCAGCCCGAACGTAGGGAGGACGATCTTTTCGAAGCGGATCATGGCGCTGATTCGGTCGCCGGCGAGGGTGAGCACGAACAGGCCGACTCCCTGACTACCGGTGGAGGTGGGTCGGTAGACACCGAACGCCGGTTGACCGTTGGCTCGCGTCGGCACCAGTTCAAATCTTGGTGCCGAGCCGAAAACGAGGGCGCAGAAGCGGGCCACGCTGTCTCGGCCCCGGTACTCCAACGGTATCGGTGGCATCGACATGAAGACGTCGTCGGTCAACAGCGCCACCAACGCATCGATGTCGGCGGATTCGTAGGCGCTGACGAACTTCGCCGCGATCGCGTTCTCGGCAGGCGAGTCGGCGGCGGGCGGCTGGGCCCCGGCAGCCGTCACCGGCAGTCGACGTTGCATGCCCGCACGTGCGCGTTTGAGGGCGCTTTTGACCGATTCGACGGTCGTGTCGAGCATGTCGGCTACTTCGTTGGCGTGGAATCCGAGGACGTCGCGCAGGATGAGAACGGCGAGCTGGCGAGGCGGCAGGATCTGCAGGGCGGTCACAAACGCCAGGGAAATGGATTCGGATTGCTCGTAGCGGGCCTCCGGACCCAGCGGCACACTGATCGCACCGTCCAGAAGGGTGTCGGGATAGGGCTCGAGCCAATGGATTTCGCCGAAGCCCGTCGGTTCCGGCGGTTCTACTCCCGGAACGTCCCACTGCTTCGCGGGACGCCGGCGCTCGGCGCGCAACACGTCGAGGCACCGGTTGGTCGCGATGCGGTAGAGCCACGTGCGAACCGAGGCGCGGCCGTCGAATCGGTCGAGGCCACGCCACGCGGCCAACATCGTGTCCTGAAGAGCGTCCTCGGCATCCTGAAACGATCCGAGCATCCGGTAGCAGTGCACCTGTAGCTCGCGACGGAGCGGCTCGGTCAGCGTTCGGAACGCCTCGCCGTCGCCGGCCCGCGCCCTCGACATCAGGTCTGTTCTCGCCAACTCCACTCCCGCCGCCTCTCTCCGTGTGTGCGGTTCCACCCCTGTATGGACGCCGGCCGCTGCACGAAGGGGGCGCTCGGGCAGCGCCCCCTTTTCCGGTGGCGCGGCGTCCATACCCGTGACAACCGACAACATCGTCAAGGAGCGCGGAAAATGGGAAAGATCGTCCTCGCCTCGAACGTCACACTCGACGGAGTGGTCCAAGACCCGGACGGCGCGGAGGGCTTCGAACACGGCGGCTGGTTCCACCAGTTCGTGGGAGCCAAGGACCTCGAAGACTGGACCGTCCGCGAGACGCAGGAGGCGCTGGCTGCCGAGGTGCTGCTGCTGGGCGGGCGGACCAATGAGTGGTTCGCGGACCGGATGACAGAGCAGAACCTGGCGGAGGGCCGTGTGGGCCCCGAGTGGGCGAACAGGGTGCGCAGCATGCCCAAGTACGTCGTGTCCTCGACTGTCGACGACCCTCGGTGGAGCAACGTCACCGTCCTGCGCGGCGACGCGGTCAAGGAGGTTTCGGAGCTGAAGGGCAAAGTGGACGGGGAAATCCTGATCTACGCCAGCTACCAGCTCGCACGCACACTGATCGAACACAACCTGCTCGACGAACTGCGGCTGGTCGTCTTTCCGGTTGTGGTGGGAACCGGCCGGCGTCTGTTCGACGAGGCCAGCGCCAAGAAGCCGCTGCACCTGGTCAACACCCGACAGCTCGGTGACGGCCTGGTGTACTACAGCTACGAACTCGCGCAAGGCTAACGCCTGCAACAGCCCCCAGCCCGGTTGACCATGACCGCGTCGACGTCCCGCCGGCGGCGCGGTCATGGCAACGCTTACTTCCGGCGGTTCCCGCCAGCTCGAACATCACCGCCCGGTCCTTGCGGAAGAACCGGTGCACCAGCACCTCGTAGTTGTCGCCGTGGAAGGCCGACACCTCCTCGATGTCGGCCAGCTGGGCGGCGAACCCGCCCGCCTGCCGCACCACCTCCACCGCGCGGGAAGCCCCATCCGGCCGCTCCGGTGTCGGCTCCGGACCGCCCGCCTCCTCACCCGTGACGTCGCCGTCCTGGTCTGCGGGCGGTCGGGGTCCAGGTGCTCCAGCACGCCGCGATAGGTGCCGATCAGCCGCTCGGAGGTCGCGCGCTGGCGCTGGCGGATCTCCTCCAGCTCGGTCTTGGCCTTCTTGACGTTGCCCGCCACCCGCTTGCAGAACATCTCGGCCAGGTCGTCACGGGCCTGCATCCGCGCGGTGTGCACCAGGCACGCCACCAGCGCCAGCCGCTTGGTCGGCTCATACCGCGACAGCGTGTCGACGTCCTGGCCGCCGCCTCCCCAGCGAAATCGGCGATCTTGCCCGGGGAGACCCCCTCTATCCACGCGGCCGTGTCACCCAGCTCTTCGACCTGGTCCAGGTACTCGGCCTGCGCCTTGAACCGCGACCAGGTCGCGCGCTGCGCGGGCTTCTTGAGCCGGTTGAACATCGACCGGCCGTCCAACCCGGCCGTGGACAGCGCGGGGCCTTTCCGAACCGCGTCGAACCAGGACCTGCGCACCGTAACTGACTGCAACCATCTAACATCACACAGTTCACGGAACCGTGAGCAAGGCAAGGCGGACCTGCGCCGTTGCCCCTTTCCGGCTTACTTGGTCTGCCCCCCTCTTCGCCCCAATTCGCCAGCCCCGCCCCGGCTCTTCGCCGCACCTTTCGCACACTTCGTGACAGAGGCGTGTCCTACGGCGATCCACATGTGATCGTCAGTCGGCAGAATCTTCCGAGGAAGGGGGCAGTGCATGAAGTGTCCGGCATGCGACAGCCATACGCCTTCGGGGCGTCCGACCTGTACCCGCTGCGGGGCGTCGCTCCCGGCGCTCCCACAGCCGCCCGAGCAGGAGGCCTCACCACCGCCTGGGCAGGAGGCTTCACCGCCGGGAGTGGAGATCCCGCCCTCTGGGCCGGAGATCCGACCGACACGGCTGGAGAACCCGCTCTCAGGACTGGAGACCCCACCCCTAGGATTCGGTGATCCGCCCCTGGGGTATGAGACGCCGCCGTCGGAGCGCGGTCCCTTCCAGCCGCAGGACGGCGAGACCGTCGGATACGAGCCGGTCGAGACGCCTCTCGACGCCTCGACCGCGCCGTTCGAAGCCCCCACTGAGGAGCGCATGGCGGCGCAGGCGGAGGCATTCCTCCACGGCGGCGCCCCGTCGTCGGACACGGCCTACCTGGACGCCGACGGTCTGCGGCACTGGGGGGCTCCGCCGACCACCCACGACGCGGCCGCGCAGGGGGAGCGGCACGGGCACCGCAAGACCCCCGAGGGGAGTGCGCGGAGGCGGTGGACGATCCCCCTGGTGGCCGCCGGCCTCGTCACCGTGACGGCGGTCGGCCTGGCACTCGTCGTCGATCTGTCCAACGGCTCTCATCCGGCGCCGAAGCACCGTACCGGCCCCGGGCCCAGCGCGCTTCAATCGACCGGAACGCAGCTCGACACGCCGCAGGCCGGTGACTCACCGTCGGGCGCCGCGGCCCAGGCCGCCGCGGTCAACACGATCCTGCAGGCGGGCAAGGACGCGCACGACAGGCTGTCCGTTAGCATGGCGACCTGCGACGACCTCGTCTCGGCGGCCCCGGCGTTCCAGCAGGTCGTCCAGGAGCGGCAGAGCGAACTCGCACAGGCCCGCCAGCTGCGGACGGACCAACTGCCCGGCGGCGCCGACCTGAAGCAGGCGATGATCGACGCCTACGCGAGTTCCCTGGACGCGGACAAGGCGTATGTCGCCTGGGCCCAGGAGGCGCAGGCCGCGGGATGCGCCGGGGGCCAGCCCCCGCAGTCCGCGAACCACGATGCCGCCATTGCCGCCAATGACAAGGCGGGCCCCGCCAAACGCCGTGTGGTCGCGCTGTGGAGCCCCATCGCGCAGAGCCAGGGACTGCCCGTCTACGCGTGGGGCGCGTTGTAGGACGCCGTCAGGGCAGGTGAACGCCGAGCTTGTCGGCGACCTCTTTCACCGCGGTGGCCAGCGTGCCGACGGCCGCGACGCGTTCGGACAGCCGCTTGAGGGTGTCGGTCAGCCGGCGCTTGTCCGGCTTCTCCTTGCCGGCCTGCTCGCGTACGTCGGCGAGGTCTTCGCGGGCCTCGTCGCCTTCTTCGAGCCGGGGCGCGTGCTCGTCGAGCAGCCGCTCCAGGTGCGCCAAGGCGTCGGCGGACTCCGCCGAGCCGATGGTCATGCCGCGGTTGTCCTGTGATCCCGAGCCGGTGTTGATCGGCCCGTAGTTACCGCCGCTGATGGAGAAGTCGCCCATACCGTCCTTTCCTACGTGATCGTCATGCCGCGGTTGTCCTGCGAGCCGGACCCGGTGTTGATCGGCCCGTAGTTGCCGCCATTGATCATCACGCTCTGCTCGATGATCTGGTTGACCTGCATGCGGTAGGCCGACACGTCGATGTCCTGGCTCCGCAGATGGTCGAGCACGGCCTCGTTCAGGCGCCGCTCGACGAGCCGGGAGTACTTGTGCGCGTCGAGGACCTGGAGGTACGTCGGGAGCGTGTCCTCGGCGGCCAGTTCCCGCGCGCTCAGCCGGGCGCCGTAGTCGTACGCGGTGAGACGCTCGGGGTGCTGGTCGTCCTGGAGCCGGGCGGCCGCCATCTGGCCGAGCGTGCGGATCGCCCGGAACGGCCCGATGACGCCGTCGCTCAGCGCGGAGAGCCAGCGGCGCCGTATCGCCATCGCGATGAGCGAGGCGTCGGTGCACGAGGCCAGGTGGTCGATCAGGTGGTACTCGCGGCGAATGGGAGGCAGCACGTCGGCCACGAACTGCGCGTAGAGCATGTGCCCTTCCACCGCGAGGTAGATGAACACCGACACGACGATGTCCGGATCCTCGGCGGGCGCGACGATCCGGTCGTCGGCGTCGCGGACCGCCTGGCCCTCCGCGCCGATGGTGACGCGCTGATAGCAGCGGACGCCGCCCTGCGGGTAGCGGATGATCGATTCCCGGCATGCCGCCGTGGCCTTGGAGTACGGCATGCCCGCCGATCCGTCGATCAGGGGATGCCCGGCGTAGTCCGGCACGTTGAAGCCGGGTTCGGACGCGCGCGGGTACTGCGTGCAGGTGCCGCGCGCCACGACGTGATAGTCGATGTTGAGCCCGGCGATCCGTTCGTTCGGGGGGAGACGCCGGCGCGGGTCGGATCGGTCCGGTCGATCGCCGTCGGCGGTCGGCCATTCCTCGCTCATGGCCATGAGCCGGCGGCGCACATGCTCGTGCAGCGCGACCGGGTCGATGGTCTGCGGCGTCGCGTCCGGCGTGGCCGGGCGATCGAGTTCAGCGACGATCGACCACGCGCGTGCCCACGCCGAGTCGGGCGCCCCCGACCCGATGAAGGGGTTGCCGTCGGAGTACAGCGTGACGTTGCCGACCTGGGCTTCGACCAGCCGCGCCGCACGGCGCCGCGCGCGCCCGGTGAGCACGTCCAGCGGCGGGGTCCTGGTGCCGGGGGCTAGATCCGTCCGCATCATCCGGAAGACGAGCACCTGCCAGCCGAAGGAGATCACCAGCATCGCGATCCCGAGCAGGAAGGTGCACGCGACGTACAGCGCCGGATTCCCCCAAAGGCTCGTGGACACGTACGACCACGCGTCCGTGGAGTCCGTCGAGTCGAGTCCGGCCAGGAAGAGCCAGACGAGGATTCCCGCCTGAGTGAACAGCCAGATCAGGAAGTAGGTCCCCGCCAGGGCCCAGGCGATCTGAAGGCGCCGGCGCCAGCCGAACCGCCGCCAGGGGACGAGCCGGGCCATGGCGAAGGGAAGCGCCAGCATGACGTAGGTCAACGCGGCGGGCGGGCTGATCAGCGCGCAGCCGATCAGGAGCGCCCAGATCGTGACATCGCGGATGAGCTGGAGCCGGCGGGCACGGAGGCAGTGCGTGATGACCGGCCCGACGTCGAAGCCGTACGACGGGACGATGGCGCGGTGTTCGGGGTCGACCAGCTCGCCGATGACCTTCCGGCAGAAGCCCTCGTCGAGGTAGGCGGCGGCGCAGAGATACCGGGTCGCGTTGCTCATCACCCCGGGTATCGCGGCCCGTCGCGCGTGTTGGAAATGGCTCTCGGTCCGCACCGACTCCGCAACCATGCGGGGATGGTAAACGTCCGACGACTCCCGGTATCGGCCGAAGCCTGGAGTTGATCTCCGATCGTGACATCGCGAGTCAGCCGGCGAAAGGCGGTGGGCCGTCCGGGTCGGCGAGGCCGTCGATGAGGTGCTCGGGCCAGGAGAGCACGTGCGGCAGCCACGCCGCCCGCATCGTGTCGGCGATGTGCCGCAGTCGTTCGTCGGCGTCGACGCCGACCGCCACCACCGCGAGGTCGCGGTCGAACTCGGCGTGGTCGTCGGCGCCCAGGATCGCCGTACGGGCGATGGGCCGGTTCGCCTCCAGCGCCATCGACAGGGGGTGGCGGCGCAGGGCGCGGACGCGGTGGCCGAACAGCGGCTCGGCGGGCTCCCGCAGCCCCAGCAGCTCGTAGTCCAGCGGCGGAGCGGGTGCGTACTTGTCCGGCACCCCCTGGCCGGGCGGGAACAGCCGGTCCATCTCGTGCAGCCAGCGCAGCTGCGGGATCACCCATTCGGCGCCCGGCCGGACGCCCGCCAGGCCGGGCTCGCCGCCCAGCAGGCGATCCGCCGCACCGGCCACGGTCGCGGTGAGCTTCTCCGGAGCGTACGCGGTGCGCAGTGCCTCCGAGCGGCGGCCGACCGCGCGGTCCAGGACGGTCGCGAGCATGCACTCGCGCAGGCGCGCGGGCTGCGCCGCCCATTCCCGGTGAAGGTCGGCCGGCGCGGCCGGCGTCGAGCGGTCGACGACGTACGCGAGGACCAGCGCGTCGGCCCAGACCCGCAGCCACGCCCACGCGGCCGCCGAGGCGAGCAGGTCGGCCTCGCGCAGCTCGTACAGCGAACACGCCCGGCCGTCGCGGCACTCGCAGCCGCACGCGGCCGACCGGCGGCCGGCGATCGGCGGGACGGGGCCGGGCAGCGCGCGCTCGCGGTCCTCGCCGAGCGGGACGCGGACCCGCACCGGGCGGTCCATGCCGTCCGCGAAGACCGCGGCCACGCCGGGACGCAGGGAGACGACCTCGCGGGACTGCCGGTCGTCGAGGTTCATGGCGGCCCCGACGATGTGCCGGTCGTCGTACGCGGGCAGCCGATGCACGACCTTGAGCGCGGTGTTCTTGACGACGTCGGGGACGAGTTTGGTGGGGATCTGCTCGGCCACGACGATGCCCTCGCCGTACGCGCGGATCTCGGCGAGCATCCCGGCGAACAGCTCGACCGCGTGCGCGCCCGCGCTGTTCTCGCCGCGGTTGCGCAGCAGCCGGTGCGCCTCCTCGATGACGATGACGTGCCCGAGGCCGCGCGGGGTCCGTCCGCGGCGGGCGCGCAGCCGCAGGTGCTCGACGATCCGGATGATCAGCGTTCCCATGAGGAAGGCCTTGTCCTCGTCGTTGGCTACGTCCTCGACGGCGAGCACGATGTTGCGGCTCAGCAGCCCCTCGATGTCGGCGGGGTGGCCGCCCTGGAAGAACCGGCCCGCCGACCCGATGCGCAGGGACCGGAGCCGTACGTCGACGAAGCCCTTCACGTCGGCCATCAGCTCCTTGCCGTAGCCGACGTCTCCGATCACGTCGAGGGCGGCGTTCTGCAGCTGTTCGAGGGTGGGGATGGCGGGCTCGATCGGGGATCCGGGGCGGCCCCGGCCGGTGACGACGTCCCAGCCGTTCGCCTCGTACACCCGCTGGAGCGCCTGCGACATGATCTGTGGGAAGGGCTCCTCGGCGTCGAACGCCGCCTGGAACAGCGCCCGCACCATGTCGATGTGCGCCTGCACGGGGTACCCGGGCTCGGGCGCGAGCGGGTTGACCGACAGGGGCACGGCCGCTGGGTCGGACGGGTTGATGACGGTGACCGGCGCGCCGACACGGCCGGACATCGCGGCGTACTCCGACTTGGCCGGCTCGATGGCCAGCCAGGGGATGCCGCTGCGAGTGAGCTGTTCGAGCAGGTGGCGAACGGTCTGCGACTTGCCCGACCCGGTCGACCCGGTGACGAAGACGTGGCGGTTGACGGTCTGCAGCGGCACCGTGAACGTCCCGACCTGCCGGTCCTGGCCGTCGAGGATCGCACCGAGGGCGACCCCGGCCGCGTCTTCCTCTCCGCCGACCTCGGAGGTGACGTCGAAGTAGCCGGCGTCGAGCACCCGCAGCCCCGGCACCTCGCGACGCGGCAGACCGGCCAGCGCGGAGAGGGCGCCCGCCGTCGCGACGAACGGCGACCGCAGATCCTGGTCCTGCGTGTCGACGTGCAGCGACTCATGGAAGCGCACGGCGCGCTCGCCGGAGCGGAGCCGGTACGGGTGATGGCTCAACTCCACCGACCCGACGAGCACCGGCGCGATCTGCTCCAGGGCCTGGACCGACTCCGCGCCGGCCAGGACCCGGACGTTCCACAGCCCCGCCTCCTGGAACGCGTCGAGCTCGGCCAGCCGGCGCTCCAGGCGTTCGACGGCGAGCTCGTCGTCGCCCCGGCGCCGCATCTGCAGCTCGTACTGCAGGTCGGTGACCTGGTCGCGCAGCACCTGCTCGCCGCACTGGTCGGCGATGACGAGCCAGCCGAACGGCCGGTCCATCAGCGTCACCAGCGTCGACTCGAACAGGCCCGGCCCGGTGTCGGCCCGCGAGGAGGCCAGCGGCGGCGCCAGCCTCGCCGGGCAGCGCGTCCACGTCATCGCGGCCGCGTCGTCCAGCCACTCCTCACCGATCGGTACGCCACGCGCGCCGTGTGGGAACAGCAGCCCCTGCTGCCGGTCGTGCGTCAGATTCAGCGGCCCGGCATTGGTGATGAGCTGGAGCGGCGCGCCGCCGCCCCGTGACATCCATCCCACGACGAAGGGCCGCCGGCTCTGCGCGGCCGACAGCACGGCCGGCAGCACCGTGACGAAGTCCCACTCCGCCGACGCCGCGTGCGCCGGCGAGAGGATCGCCTGAATGCGGTACCACGGCCCTTGGAGTCCCCCGATCACACCTGCCACCCGAGCAGGATTTCAGGGCCGCGCCCGCCATGCCAGAGGATCTGATGCGGCATCGGCCGCGCCTGCTCAGTGCGGCGGCTCTTCCATCCGGTAGCGCCGCTCAGCGCAGGGGGCCGCCCCACTTGGTCTCGTCGCGGACGCGGCGCTTGAGCAGCTTGCCGCCGGGGTTGCGCGGGAGCGGGTCGGTCCGTACGGCGATGTACTGCGGCACCTTGAAGTCGGCGAGGTGCTCGCGCAGGTGAGTCAGGACCGCGTCGACGTCGAGGTCGGTGGCGGGCATCGGGACGATGACCGCGCCGACCTTCTCGCCCATCACCTCGTCGGGCACGCCGACGACCGCCGCGTCGAACACACCGGGCGCCCCGGCCAGAGCGTTCTCCACCTCGACGCTGTAGACGTTCTCCCCGCCCCGGTTGATCATGTCCTTCGCCCGGTCGACGATGTGGACGAGCCCCTCGGCGTCGATGCGGGCGATGTCGCCCGTGTGCAGCCAGCCGTCCACGAACGCGGCGGCGGTGGCCTCGGGCTTGTTCCAGTAGCCGGCGACGACGTTCGGGCCCCGTACGAGGAGCTCACCGGCCTCCTCTTCACCGTCGAGCAGGTCGAGCCGCAGGTCGCACACTGGCACGGCGAAGCCGACCGAGTCCGCGTGCGCCGCCGCGTACTCGTGCGGCAGGTACGTCGTCAGGCTCGAGGTCTCGCTGAGCCCGAAGCCGTTGCCGACCCGCGCGGTGGGGAAGGCGTCCTTGATCCGCCCGACCAGGTCCGGAGCGATGGGCGCCCCGCCGTACGACAGGTAGCGCACCGTCGAGACGTCGGTCGCGCGGAACGCCGCGTCGTTGATGGCCAGCCAGTAGATCGCCGGGACGCTCGTGAGGACGTCGATGCGCTCCTCCTCGATCGCCGCCAGGAACGGGCGCACCTCGAACTTCGGCATGATCACCGTCGTGCCGCCCAGATGGCAGGTGAGGAGCAGCTGGCTGTTGCATCCGGTCACGTGGAACAGCGGCACGGACACGAGGTTCCGCGTCGGGTCGCCGCTCTGGATCCCCTTCGCGCGGCGGCAGCTCTCGCAGTTGGACAGGAAGTTGGCATGCGTGGTGACCGCGCCCTTCGGGAAGCCCGTCGTGCCGCTGGTGTAGAAGATCGCCGCCGGGTCGTCCGGCCGCAGGTCCTCGATCGCGTACGGGGCGCCGTCCGGGAGCGGGCCGTCGGCGACGTACGCCGCGCCGCTGTCGTCGATGACGTAGCGCGCCTCTTCCTGGGCGAACCGCGTGTTGACCGGGACGGCGATCGCCCCGGCCAACTGCGTGCCGAAGAAGGCCAGCACCCAGTCGACGCCGTTGCCGTACCGGATCGCGACGCGGTCGCCGCGGCCGACGCCGGCCGCCCGCAGGCCGCCGGCCACCCGCGCCGCGCCGTCCCACAGCTCCCGGTACGTCAGCCGCGGGCCGCCGCCGGTCTCGACGACGGCCTCCCGGTCGGGGTTCGCGTCGACGGCCGCCCGCAGCATGTGGACGACGCTGTCGGGCAGGCCGGTGTACCGGGCGATCCCGTCGGAGCCGCGCACCACTCCCGAAGCGTCGAACATCAGATCCCCCGGGTGAAGTAGCGCCGCGGGTTGCCGACGAGCATCTGGTCGAGCTGCACGTCCGAGACGCCCAGCTCGCGGAGCGCGGGCAGCACGTCGTCGCTGATGTGCTCGAACTGCCAGTGCGGCATCGTGGACCGCACCTGGTCGTGGGCGCCGGCCCAGTAGTCGATGAAGCAGCTCGCGTCGTGGCTGAGCACCATCCGGTCGGCGTAACCCCGCTCGCACAGGGCCGCGATCGTCCGGACGCGGTCCGGCGTGGAGTTGTAGACGTCGAGCCCGAACCGGTCCATTCCGAGGATCGCGCCGGTGTCGGCCAGCTCCATCAGGTAGTCGAGGTCGTTGGTGTCGCCGGCATGCCCGATGACCACCTTGGACAGGTCGACGCCCTCCTTGGCGAACAGGTCCACGGCGAGGCGCCCGGCCTGCGCCGGGCTGGAGGTGTGCACGGTGATCGGCGCGCCGGTCTCCCGGTGAGTACGGGCGACGGCGCGGGCGATGCGCTCGACGCCGGGGGTGAGGCCCTTCGACTCGACCACGCACTTAAGGAACGCCGCCTTCACGCCGGTGCCCGCGATGCCCTCGACGATGTCGCGAGTGAAGTCCTCGACCATCGGCTCGGGCATGTCGACCAGGAGGCCCGGCCCCCGGTGCTCGTACTGATGCGGGACCTCGTCGTAGCAGTACAAGCCGGTGGCGACGACGATGTTGAGCTCCGGCACCTGCTCGGCGATCCGCTGGACGCGCGGGATGTACCGCCCGAGGCCCCACACCGTCGGGTCGACGATCGTGGTGATCCCCTTCGCCACCGCCGCCCGCAGCTTGGCGACCGCGTCCTGGACGCGTTCCTCCTCGTCCCACCAGGCCGCGGCGCCGTAGTTCTGTACGTGCTCGGCGGCGAGCACGAAGACGTGCTCGTGCATCAGCGTCCGGCCGAGCGCGGAGACGTCGACGGTGCCGCGAACGGTCTCGACAGTGGGCATGGAGGGCCTCCCATGGCGTACATACCGACCAGTCGGTATCGGTCAACGTAAGGCCGACACCGGAGCGCCGTCAATGGACTACGAGGAGCGTTCGGAAAGGCGCCGGCGGCCGGGCGGGCCGGGCATGGGATGCCGCCACCAGCGGAGAGCGCGGTGCGGTAACCGGCCCCACCGACATCCGGCTTCGGTGGGACCGGTGATCGAGAACTGTAGACGCCATGGATCGGCGACTCCAGCCGCCGCACGCGGCGGCATCGCGGCCATAGTCGGCCACCGCGATCACTTCGACGCGCTCACTACTCGCCCTCCTGCGGACGCTCCACCGGTTCCGGCTCCCGTACGGGCGCCGTCGGGAAGCCCGGGACGGTCGGCGGTGGGTTCTCGATGCTCGCGGGCCGGTGGACCAGGCCGGGGTGGCGGCGCTCCAGCTCGGCGGCGTCGTCCGCGGTGAGTCTGATGTGCAGCGCGTCCGAGACGTCGACGAGCAGGTCCGGGGCCCCCTCCCGGTGGAACACCAGGACGACGTCGGCGCCGTACATGATGTTCTGGTCGGTGACCTCGATGTTGCGTTCGCGGATGTTGACGTTGTCCGCCTCGTGCGAGACGGACGAGCCCTTCCCCTGACCGTGCGAGACCATCAGGCCGTGGCCGCCGGAGGAGCCGCCCGATCCTCCGCCTCGCACGCTGGAGTCCGTCCCGTGCGCTCCGCCGTCCCGCTGGTTGGTCGCGGTCTGGGAGTACTCCCGCCGCTTGAGCAGTGCCTGGGCGTCCTCCTTCAGCCCGGTGACGTTCATGCCCACGGTGATCTTCTCGCCCGGCCGCAGGCCGTCCACCGTGTACGAGTGGTCGAGTAGCGACTTGACCTGCGACAGCATCGTCGCCGGCTCGGTCTGCTTCCACAGCTTCATGCCCTGCGGCCTGCTCAGCTCGAACCCGCTGGGCCGGTCGGTCTCCGCGGGTGTCGGGCCGCGGCGTTCCGGGGGCAGCGCCGCCACCGGGGCGTACTCGTGCACGATCTCCGCCCCGGGGAAGGAGATGCGGCCGACCATGTCGCCGAGGGTGCCGTTGACCTCCGTCGGCCCCGTGTGCGTCTGCCATCGCGGGAACTCGCCGCTGACCGGCGCCCATCCGGACACGTGCTCGCCCTCGCCGGCGACCGTCGTGAGGTGATCGGGGACGACCAGCCGGACGCTGCCGTCCACGGTCGCGGTTTCGGTCCCGGCCGAATGGAGGCCGTCGAAGTACCGCGAGGCGGCGTCGTTGTGGGTGAGCCGCGTGACCGCGTCCGCACCGCGCCGGATCGCGTTGATGCCGTGCTCGAGGCCGTGCGGCGGATCCTTCGTCTCGACGATCTCGATCTCGTACTTGAGTCCGTGCGTGAACTCCTGCGAGCCCTCGCGGGTCTGGCGCCGGTCGATGTCCTTCACGCCGGTGCCGTCGCTCTGCTCGGTCTCGGACCGGTGGACCCGTCCGCCCCCGACCTGGCCTCCGCGGCTGGAGCCCGTCTTGCCCTCGGCCATGCCCCGAACGAGGCCCTTGAGGCCGTGGCCGGAGCCGTGCCCATGGGATGTCTCGGATCCGCTGAGGCCCTGGACACGCGCCATGTGGCTGACGTCCGGGCGTTCGGCCGTGTGCGCCCCGCCTTCCAGCTCCGCCCGGACGCGGACGCCCACGTGCCGGGTGAAGCCGTAGGCCGACTCGACCGGGTACCACTGGACGACGCCCCTGCGCAGGGACGGCATGTTCGCGGCCAGGGCCGGTTCGCCGAACGCGTTGCGGAGCACTTCCCTCGCCGGGCCGCTCTCGGGCAGCAGACCGCGGGATTCGAGCATGCTCTCGACCTTCGGCAGCACCGCCTGGCCGTCGAAGCGCTCGACGTGCGCGGAGGTGATGGCGAGGTCGGGCCGGTAGGTCCGCGGCTCGCTCACCGGCTTGGGCACGACGGGGTCGCCGTCCTGACCGTGGACGTCCGGCGCGGTCGCCAGTTGGTGATCGTGGGCGATCCGGTCCGGCATCATGAAGTCCGCGCCGTCGTGCACGCGCAGGTGAACGGTCTGCGGGTGCTGCCCGGCCGGCGCGTCCGGGGTGACCGACAGGTACAGGTCCGAGCCGCTGAAAGAGTGCGTCAGCCCGTCGCTGCTGTAGGTGCCCCGAATCACGTCGCTCGCGCCGGTGTACTCACTGCCGCCGGTCCGGCGGCCGACCTCGCCCATCCCGCCGGCCTCGCCGACGCCCTTGAGCTCGGCGCCACCCGTTTTGAGCTTGCCGCGGATTCCGGCCTTCAGTTCGCCTTCGGCGCGGAGGTCCGTGCTCGCCGCGTCCTTCATCCGGGAGTTGGCGGCCCGGTAGTGCTCGATCTCGATGCCCGTCCGAGCGGTGGCGTGCTCCGGCGTGCCGAAGTGCGCCCGCAGCGTCATGCCGCGCGTGCTGCCGTCCGGCTGGGTCACCTGGATCCGCCAGCCGTCCCGTGAGGTCAGGTCGGCGAGGTGCGCCTCCAGCGCCGACGGCCGGGTGGCGTGCAGGATCTCCGGTGGAACATCCAGGAAGTCGGTCGGCGCCGGCCGGCCGTTCGCCTCGGCCTCGGCCCGCGCCACCTCGAACGGAAGGTCGTGCGAGGCCCCGAAGCTCGGGAAGACGCCGGTGGTCTGGCCCGCGAAGTCGATGTGCTCGTCGGGGAGCGTGTCCACCCGCTCGACCTGGCCGACCTTCGCGACCTCATCCGGTGTGACCGTGGCCGCCGGCGCGTGCTCCTGCGGGACCACGACGCGAGCGGAGACGTCGTCGCCGCTCACCGCCCAGGACCGCTCGGTGAGCTGCTTCCGCCCGTCGTTCACCCGCAGCTTGACGTGGTGCTGCATCTCCTTGGTGATCTCGGTGACGGGCCCGTCGGTCTCGGTCCGGCGGTACTCCGTGTTGCCGCCCAGGAAGGTCACCGACTTCGACTTGCTCCCGCCTGCGTGCAGGGCGACCTTGGGAGCGTCGACCCCGACCTCCCCCACTTGGAACCGCACGTTCCCGGCGACCTCCGCGCCGCCGCCGGAGTGCCTGCTCTGCCCGACGGCCGTCCCAGAGCCGGCGACCTTCCGGTCGTTCACCGTCATGTCGAACTCTTCGACGTTCCGGCGTTCGCCCAGCTGAGCCCGGTGGGCGATCTCGATCGTGTGCTTCCCAACCTTGATCGTGTGCTTGTCGCCGTGCAGCAGGTCGGCGAGCGTACGGCCCTCCATGGCAGAGCGGCCGAACCGCGCCTCCAGATCCAGCGCGAGCTGACGCCGTGCACGCTCTGGGAGGTCGGGCAGTGCCGCGTCGATCTCGTTGCGCAGTTCCGTGACGACGCGCTCGGCACCCCGGAGACCGGTCAACGTGCCCATCCCGGCCCCACGACCCGCCGCGAGTTGCGCCGGCTCAGCGGGGTGCGGCTCGTGCGGCGCGACGGGCGGGGAGCTCGCCGGCTCGGCGTGCACGGGGAGCCCGTGGCCCGGCGCCTCAGCCGTGGAAGTGCTCTTGCCGGTCTCACCCTCGTGGGCCGACGGTCCCTGCTCGCCGGTCTCGGCCCCGTGGGGCGACGGGCCCTGCTCGCCGCTCTCGCTCTCGTGGGGCGACGGTGCCTGCTCGCCGGTCTCGCTCTCGTGGGGAACCGGGGAGGTGCCCTTGCCGGCCTCGCCTCCCAGGCGGTCGGGCACGGCGTGGCCCGCCGGCACCTGGTGGCCCTCGTCTCCCGTCGCCGGGTCGCTCGTACGAGGCGTCTCCCCCTGCGGCAATGACGGGTGGGTGGCGTGCTCGCCGGAGCCCGGGGGAAGGACACCCTCCGTCTTGACGCCGCCGAGAAGGTCCGTCTCGAACCGAGCGGCGTCGCTCTCCTTCACGGCCAGCTCCATCGGCACGTCGACCGGGAAGCTGCCGAACCGGGTCTCGACCTCCATCCGGACGATCGCGTGGTACCGGGCGACATCGGTCTTCTGCACCAGCGTGATCTTCGGGAGGGTCGTGTGCGAGTACGAGACGACGTGGTTCTTGCCGCCCTGGTAGTTGCCGCCGATCCGGGCGAAGAACTTCGCCGCCGGGTTGTCCATGCCGAGCTTCAACCCGAAGTTGAAGCCCCACTTGTGGCCGAACTGGTGGGAGTCGTTGGTCGTGGTCAGCAGGCCCTGGTCGTCGCGCAGCACCGCCTGGCGGATCGGCGTGTCGCTGTCGGGCAGCCGCTCGAGGCGCAGGACGCGCGATCTGACGGTGCCGTCCGGGGTCGGCAGCTCGCCGTTCAACAGGTCCCGGCTGCGGTTCAGCAAGATCTGCTGACCGAGGTGACCGTTGAGGTCCCGGTTCACGAACTCCGCGATCCGCTTGGGCGGTACGCCCGCCTGCAGCGCGCGGCGCTGGAAGTCCGTCACCAGCCTGTCGGTCTGGACGGCGGTGACGACCACGTCGTGCTTGCGCACCGAAGGCGCCCGGTCCGACGTCACCATGTGACGCGGCGCCGGAGGACGGTCATCGGCGCCGACGGACGGCCCCTCGCGGTGGAACTGCTCAGGGAAGGGAACGGTCAGGCGCAGGTCGGGAACGACCCCGCCGTACCCCGGCTCGGCCCCATTGACGTGGGCCTCGATGCGAGCCGTCCAGTCGAAGAAGTCGTGCTTGAACGCCACCGACTTGTGACCGGCCATGACCTCCGTCGAAGAGCCGTGCGCGTGACCCGAGACCTTGCCCACGCTCGGCCCTGGGAAGCTGACCCTCTCCAGCCCGTCGGAGTTGTCCAGGAACTCGACGACGCCGCCGGACTCGTCACGATGGACGCGCCCGGCCTCCTTCGCCCCCGCGCCCGAGCCGCCGAAGGACACCGTGTAGCGACGCGGGCCTTCGGGCGTCTCCACATGCGTGTACGTGTCGAGCCTCGGCTTGATCCACACCACGTGTCCGTGCGACTCGAACGCGATGCCGTCCTGGAGAAGGTCGGTCCAGCGGTCGGGGTTGGGATCGCACAGTAGGTCGCGGACGTATGCCTCGACGTCGGCACGGACCTTCGGAGGGAGATACTCGGGAAGGTCCGCGGCCCACCGCCGCGCGGCCTCCGCCGGATCGGTCGGCAGGCGGACGCCCTCCACCCCCGTCCCGTCTCCGAGCGCGCCGTAGTCGGTGTACCGAGGCGGGTGGATCTCGGGCCGCGGCTCCGCGGAAGGCTCCCCGCCACCTGTCTCGGTCCGCGGCGCGGTGGTCTCGGACGACCCCGCGTGCCCCGAGGACGCCCCGGTCGGTTCGGGCGTATCGGGGTGCGCGGCAGGGGACTCCCCGGTCGACTCGCCGGACTCGCCGTGCGGGAGCGGCGATTGCCCGTCCGCCTCCGTGCTCAGGTCGGTGTGCTGCGTCGCAGTCGGCTCGATGTGCGGCTCGCCGGTCGACTCGCTTCGTGGCTCCTCGGCCGGCTTGGAGGGATCGGCGTGCGAGGCCGGCGACGTACCGGTCGGCTCGTTTCGGCCGGCCTCGGCGGGCTCGGTCGGCGGGCGGGCGCCCTCCACCGTCGTCCGGTCTCCATGTTCGCCATGGTCGGTGTTCTGAGACGGATGCGGCGGCGTCTCAGACCTCGCGTCGTTGTAGGCCGCAAGTCGATCCTGCGCGTTCTCGGCGAGCCTTCTGGCCGTGCCGGCGGCCACCTGCGCCTCGAACTCCGAGGGGTGCTCATTCGTGGCGGCGTGTTGGAGGGAGTTCCGCAGCGCGTCGTAGCCGATCTGCGCCTCACGGGCCTTCTCCAACATCTTGCGGCAGGACGCGGCGTCGTCCGTGTGACGTGCCTGGTCACGCAGTGCGGCCCTGCTCTCGGCGAGTGCCCTGTCGCTGCGTTCCTGGGCCCCGTGACCGCCCTCCGCCAACGCCGTCAGCGAGTCCTTGAGGGCGGCTTCCGCCTTTGCTCCCGCCTCCCGCGCCTGTGCCTCGTGGGCGGCCACGCGTTCCTCCAGAACCCCGACGTCCCGCCGCAGGGAACCGGCGAGCCTGTCGACCTGCGCGGTCACCTCCGCATGTGGGGTGGCCGTCGCCTCCCCCTCGGGGGTTCCGGCCGGGTCCGAGGCCCGTGGCGCGTGGGGGTCCGGCGGAGCCGACGCCGTCGTCGGCGCGGAGTCGGCGTCGAGCTGGACGACCTGGTGTGTGATCGCCTGTCCCGTGTCCTCGTACTGTTCCGGCTGCAGCAGCGGATCCGGCTCCGTGGGTCGGCCCTCACCCGGCTCCGCATGCGCGGGAGAACCGTCCGGCGTCGAACCGGGTGCCGGCCGGGACGGATCTGCCGGCCCATCCCCCGTCTGTTCGGGTGAGTGGTTCAGCAGTCTGTCGAGCTCGGTCGTTCCCCGGCCGGAGGTGCCCGTCCCCGCGTTCGCCGGACGAGGCGGCTCGGAACCGTCTCCGTTCAGAAGAGAGCCGATGTCGCGGCGACCGGTGCCCCCAGTCGACGGTTCGGCCGGCCGGCTGCCGCGGACCACCGGCTCACCCGGACGCGGCGGGAGCGCCGCCCGGGCCCCCGGAGCACCCGGAGCACCCGGAGCACCCGGCTGGATCCCTACGGTCGAGGTGCCGTCGGGGCCGTGCGCTGCGCCGGCACCCACGCCGCCGTCCCCTGGGCCGCCGGACAGGGGCTGCGAGGCCGGCGGAGCCGGGGTCGCGCCGGGCGATTCCACGGGACGCCCGTCCCCGGGCGCGAGGCCCGAAAGGTTCGTTCCCTGCGCCTGATGGCCCGGGGTGCCGCCCTGGGAGTTGCCACCGCCACCGGCAGGGGTGTCGTACCGCGACCCGCCGGACGATGGCCCGCCGGGTGGCGGCCCGTCATTGCCGTGTGAGGACCCTCCAGACGGCGGGGGAGGCGGGGGCCCGTCATCGCCGTGTGAGGAGCCTCCAGGCGGCGGGGGTGGTGGGGGCCCGTCATCACCGCCACCGGTGGTGGTGGACCCACCACCGTCGCGGCCGAACCGGCCCGCCGTGTACTGACCGGCCTCCTTGGCAGCCCCGAACCCGGCCATACCAAACCCGAACGCCGCCGCCTGACCCACATTCATGTGACTCGGATCAAAAACCGCCTGACCGGCCAGGTTCCCCGCCGTACCCGTCGTACCAGCGAACCCGAACCGCGCACCCACCCCCTTCATCCCCGGCGCCGCCATCCAATCCGCCAACTTCGTCGTCAACGGATTGGCCTGTCGCGCCACCGCACGCCCCGCCAACCCCATCACCCCACCAGCAACCGCACCCATCCCCACCGACTTACCGAACTCACCCCAATTCCAGCCCTTCTGCACCCCCTCATGAATCCGCGCATACTGCCCCGAAGCATCCATCCCCGCCCCGAACCACGCACCCACCACCGCCGCACTCAAAACCTGATGCTCCCCAGCCCACACCGCGATCCGCTGAAGAAACAACTTCAACGAAAACCCCTCAGCCCGCGCCGCCGCCATCGCAACCGCCTCAGAGGCGCCCGCCGTGAAAAACGACCACGCAAACCCGATCGCCATCGTCAAAACGATGAACCCACACGAAATCTCGAACTGCAACCGCGCCGCCCGCTTCTGCGCCGCCAACCCCTCCACCGCCGACGCCAACCCCTGCAACGTCCCCTCCAAAAACCGCAAACCCCCGAACTCACCCGCACCCGACAACGCCTGAGCGAACGTCTTGAACTTGTCCGTCGCCTCACCGGCGTTCAAACTCGTCACCGCACCCGCATGATCATCCAACGCACCCGCAGCCTGACCCACCACATCCGCACACGTACTCAACGCCGACTGCATCCGAGCCAGACCCGCCATATCCCCATCCGGCCACTGACACCCCCCCACCAACATCTCCAAAAAGAACAACCCCTGCTGCACCCACCCGGGCAGCTCATCGAACTCACCCACCGCACGATCAAAACCCGGCCGAGCCCGCGTATACGGATCCCCCACCGCCTGCGCCCCATGATCCGCACCCTTCGGAACATCGGCACCCACCGTCGACGCCGACTCCGCCAACTGATACTGCTGACCCGCCAAACCCAACATCCCACCCGTAGCCCGCACCAAATTCACCGCATCCTCAAGCGCGTCCAAACACCCATCCCGCGCCGCACCAAACCCCGGAGACCCCTCCGAACCCTTCAAAAACGCCTGACCAATATCATCGTTACCCCACGCCGCCCCCACCCCCGACAACTCCGACACCAAAGTGTTCACCGCCGAAGCCAGCGTGTACGACAACCCCGAAACACCCTGACCCGACTTCCCCCACGACTTGAAATTGACATCAAGACCGACGCTCACCACTCACCCCAAGGCGCGATTCGGCGGGGCATCGCCGTGCGGCCGGCGGCTCGGCGTTCATGCTCTGGAACGCAGGGGGCCGAAGCGGCTGCCGCGCGTCCCGACGCGTGGACCGATCGTGACGAAGATGGGCGCTTGTCTGGGCGATCGCGGTCACGGATGCTGTGCGGCAGCCGCCGAAGTTCCTTGAGCCATTCCCGGTAGTTGACGATGACGTCCTGCACGGGCGTCTGCATTGTCTCCCCGACTCCAGATCCCCTGATCTTCCTGGCCCATCGTCCCGATACCGGGCGATCTGTCAACGCGCGGCGCCCATCGGAAAGGGTCGCTCATCTAGGGTCATGACCTGCAAAGACGCGACTTTGAGCACCCCGAAGGTAGGCGGTGTTCGGCGTATGGCGGCTGATCGTTCAACAAGAATTCAGCCGCCGCCCCGGCGAGCCGCCGCGGGCACCAGGCGGGCTCCAGCGGGCGGCCTAACGCTTCTTCTTCCGGAAGTCGAGACGCTCCGGCGGTGGGCCGAGGTTGGGGCCGGGGCGCGTACCGTCGTCGGGCATGACGTCCGGCTTGGCGTGGCGGGCCCGCGACGGGTCGGTGGCCTCTTCGTACTCCTGGATGTTGGCCGTGGGAAGCGTCATGATGCCCGGGTTGGCGTCGACGACGAGGATGCGCCGTCCGGACGTCTCCGCGTGCGTGAAGATCATCGCGGTGGGCGGAAGCTGCTGCAGTTCCTGCGGGTCCACGGCGAGTTCGCGTGCGCCCTTCCCCGCCTCGGCGGCGGCAGACGTGCTCTCCCCCCACGCGGTGGCGCGGCCGATCCCGTCGGGAAGCGCCGCGTCCGTGGGCTCGTTGCCGTTGAACACCGGCAGCGGAGCCGACGGTCCGACCGTGCTGACGTACGAGTCGTCCTTGTCGAGGCTCACGGCGTCACCGACCTTCTCGGTGAGCTCGGCGACCTCCAGCTTCTGCTCCGCGCCGATGTGCTCCGCCGCGATGCGGGCGTCCTCCGCGTTGCCGAGGCGCATGAAGCCCACGGCCGCGTGACCGCGGCCGAGTCGCTCCTTCACGTGCGGTCCGATCGACCGGTACATCAGCACCAGCCCCGTCGAGGTCGCCTCGCACGAGTCGATCAGCCGGTCGATGACGTCACCGCGAAGCTTCTCCGCGCCGCACACCAGCAGGGTGTGCTCCCACGGCTTTCCCTGCGGGGAGTTGCGCAGCACGTGCGTCAGTGCCGCCGTGACGTACGTGCCGAGGACGCGGTTGGTGAGCACCCCGGCGCGGCGATCGGTCGCGATGACGCGGAGCCGGCTGGGCGGCATCAGGGTCGGGCTCGATCCGAGCTTCTCCAGCTTGCGCAGCTGCGACTCCAGCGCCCAGGCACGCTCGATCACGACGCGATCCGCCGCACCGCGGCCGAACATCGTCGTGATCTTCGAGAGCTGCTCATCGGTGAGGAGACCGGCGCGAAGGTCATCGCGGGGGTCACCGACCTGTGCGAGCGCGCGCAGCGCCGCGGTGATCCGCGGGATCGGCGCGCGTCCGCCGAAGACGCCGAGGACGCGTTCGAGGATGGCGTTGTCGAAGGACAGGTCCCGGGCGCTGCCCTGCTCTTCGCTCACACTCACCACGAGCGAGAGCACGTCGGCCAGTTCCTCAGAGCCGAGGCCATGGGTCAGGTCCAGTTGCGGCAGGTCGCTCGGCAGCACCCACACCTGCGGCCGCTCGCCCTGGTCGTTGCCGAGCTCGGTGAGCTCCCGGGCGACCGCGCCCTCGGACAGGTCCAGGACGGTGACCTGAGACCCCGCCGCGAGCCGCGCCGCGCCCATCATGGTCACCATCGCCGACCAGCCCGCCAGCGTGCCGCCGGCGACGTCCACCCGGTCGACGCCCTGCGGCAACGTCACGGCGTACCACTCGTGCTGCGACTCGAACACCTCTCGGCGGTGCTGCCACTCCCGGTACGCGCGGGCGTGCTCGGCGTGGGCGGCCTCGAGTTGGCGCCGGCGCTCCTCACGTCGGTGCTCCAGACGCTCCCTTTCCTCCACCGCCTTGGCGCGCAAGGACTTCTCGCCCTGCCAGATGGGGTAGGCGATGATGGCGGCGACCACTCCGCACGCCACCAGCCCGGCCGCCGCGAACGCCCACGGCAGAATCCCGGTGGCTCCGAGCAGCACGAACAGCAGGGCACCGACCCCCGCCGCGCCGATCACGGTCTTGAGAGGGCGGTTGAAGAGGTTGTCCTCCCGCTGCTTCGGCATCACCCATTCGGGCGTGACGGTCTCGACCTCGGGCGGAGTCGGACGCTTCGGCGGCGGCCCGGGGTCGTCGTGTACTTGCGCGTAACGCCAGCCGACGTACACGCGTCCCGGTTGCAGTAACCGGGTTTCGCGAGCTGTCACATCGACCACGCCCCGTGTTCCTTGAGTGTCCTTGCGGCAAGCGTAGAAAGCTTCGCCCGAAACGGGGGTCTGTTTCAACCGGCCGGCATGCCACCGGCCGACCAGAGCCCCACGACACCGACGATCACTGATCGTACGGCCGGACGAGCGCGCTTCGCGCGGACGCGCGCCGTCCTCATCGAGGTCACCAGGAGCCGTACGGCGGGTTCTGCGGCGGCTGCCCGCTCGGACCCTGGGGCGGAGGCCCGCCGGGACCGTACGGCTGCCCTCCCGGCCCGGGTGGCGGCTGAGCCCCGTATCCGGGTCCTGCCGGGTCTCCGTATCCCTGCGCGGGCGGAGCGCCGTACCCCTGGGCCGGCGGCTGCCCGGGGTACGGCTGCTGCGGTTGGCCGCCCCACGAACCGTACGGCGCCCCAGGAGGCGGCCCCGGCTGCTGCCACGTCTGCTGCGGAACGTGACTGTACTGGGCCATACTGCGTCGCCTCGACGCCCGTGCGATCAGGCCGATCACTGCGACCACGCAGAAGATGACCAGGTAGATGGCGAGCCGGATCAGCGAGAACATCGCACTGTGCTGGACCATTCGCGCACCCTCCTCGCGGACCGGACCTCCGGTCGATCACTCCGCTAACCGCCTTGTCGGTCATCCTGACCTCCGACGGCCAATTTCGGTAGCCTCACGGCCGTGCCGATTTCGCGGCCTTCGGGGCAGATCGCGACGCGTCCGTTGTTGTGGACCATATCCGTCGCTCTGGCCGTCGTGCTGCTCATCGGCGTATGGGCGACCGGCGGTCTGCGTGCGGCTCCCCGACCGCGGATCCGACGGCCCGCGACCGCGATCGATCTCGGTGGTTACGAGGTCACGGTGACCGATGCCGTCCTCCGCCGTCCCGCACGCGGCAGTGTGGTCTCGCTCCTCGTCACGCTGGGGGTGAAGAACAAGGAGCGCAGGTCGGCGCTGCTCGACGACTTCACGATCAACGCCCTGTCCCTGGAGTCCGCCGGTGGGCCCGCGGTCACCGCGGCCATGGCCCAGGCGACCAGCCAGGGGGCGGACGTGAACATGCTGCCGCCGCGCGTGCCCGTCACGGTCGTACTGAGGTACGTCCTGCCCCGTGGCACCGTGCCCCCGCCGGGATTCCACGCCCGTCTCGCGTTGTGGCGGTACGACCACCGGGAGGACTTCTTCTACGGCCATGTCGAGTGGGTGTCGCGCAAGCCCGCCGATCCGAAGAGCCGCCAAAGCGCCGAGTTCGCCGTGCCGTTGCCGCTCCGCCGGGAGGGTCTGTGAGACGCGTCGCGGCGATCCTCCTCGGGCTCGTGCTGGTGCTCGTCGCCGGATGGGTGAAGGCGCACACACCGGACGACTACGACCACCGGTACGCTCCGCTGGTCTCCACCGGGCACTCCGGTGCTCCGGTCACCGCAGGTGCGTTCACGGTACGGGTGGACGGCGTCACGGTCGCCCGATCGGCGACACCCGACGGGCAAGAGGTCCTCCGGCCCGACGGTGTCTTCGTCATCGTCACCGCCGCCGCGACGATCCGGCGCGTTCCGGCGCGGCTGGCGACCGCGTACCTGCGGACGCGGAACGGCTACGAATACCGGGAGAGCGTCAAGAACGTGATCGCTCAGAACGGCGATCCGCTGAGCGGCCTCATCCTCGGCCCGGGACTCTGGCGGCGAGGCCCGTTGGTCTTCGAGGTCCCCCCGTCCGAACTGGCCGGATCCACACTCGTGGTCTCCGACCGCGCCGTGAACGAGAAGGATCCGCCGGGCGGCTTCCCGCCCTACGGTTTCGAGCTGACCGCGCAGGCGGAGATCGCCCTGCGCATCGGAGAGGCACGGGCGCGGCGCCTGGTCGCGAACGCCCCCGATCGGGTGACCATCCCAGGAGCCGGCACGTGACCGCCCGCGCCGCCGTCGCACTCGCGGTCCTCCTGCCGCTCGCCATCGGCGCCCCGCTGTGGGAGCAGCTTCGCTACTACGACCGGCATCGCGTACGGGAGGCGGTGACGACCGTGCCGCCGGGTGGCTCCGGGGTCCTCGATCACGCCTCCTGGCGACTGCTGAGCCTTGGTCGTACGGCGACAGGCGTCCGCGTACGGCTGGCCAAGACCCCGCTCGACCAGGACGGCGTGTCGAACCTGGAAGTCGTCGTCGACGTACGGGATCGAAGCGGCCGGCGCTGGATGCTCCGGCAGGACCTGAGCGGCGCTTTCAGCAGGCCTGGGCACGCCGAGACGATGACTCTGCGCGGTGACGTTCCGGCCGACGTCGCGGACCAGGTCGAACCCGAGGTGCGCCACTCCCCGCTCAAGCCGGAGCCGCGGCCGGTTCCGGTGCTTCGGTTTCGTCGCTGACCGTACGTACCAGGCCGACGGCGGCCGCGAGCAGTGCGACGTGCAGGACGTTCCTCAGCAGCTCGCGGGTGAACTCCAGCGGGACCAGGATCGGCTTCCAGGCCGCCGGGTCGTGGTCGGGTCCGATCAGGTACAGCGCGCCGCGGAAGCCGTACGCGACCGCCGCGTCCACCGTGACGTAACAGAGGCAGAACACGCCCAGAGCGGGTGCTCCGGCCCGCAGGATCAGGCGCGTCGCGTGCAGCAGCGGCACCCAGCGTTCGCGCAGACTACTCGTCAGGCCGACCAGCACCCGGTGGCGATCGCCCGCCACGGCCAGTCGGTGCAGCCGGGTGCCCTCGAGCGCCGCCCGATGGTCGTCCGGTTCGACGCCGATGCCCTCGACCACCGCCGCCATCGCGAACCACACGAGCGGAAGGGCGAACGTGCCGAGCCCGAACCCGATCGCCGGACCATGGGTGTCCAGGCCGGCCGGCCAGAACCGCCGGCTGGTCACCCAGTCGGCGGCCTTCCCGGCGAGAAGGAACACGGACGACACCGCGAAGAGGTTGAACGCCATCTCGGTGTAGGCGAGCACCGGCCCGGCCCACCGATCTTCGCGACGACGCTCGAGCAGGAGCCGGAGCGACCAGGCGACGGCCGCGGCCAGGAGGGCGATCCACACGTCGGAGATGAACAGCGCCTGACCGGCCACCGCACCGTGCGTGGCGCTGTGCAGATTGTGCTCGACATCGACCCGGCTGAACAGCCGCACGTCGTCCGTGTACATCCCCCACGCCGTGTAGATGACGACGAATGGGAACAACGCCCGGCCGATCGCGTCGATGAACGACTCGTCGTCCGGCCGCCGGATGGTCCACAGCATCCCGATCACGGTGGCGAGCGTCACGGTGACGAGCGCGGTGAAGACGAGGGTCGCCGCCATCCGGCGCCACTGCTCGTACTGCCCATGGCCGACCACGACACCGGCCCACGTCAGCAGGTAACGGGCGAGGTATCCCGCACTGAACCAGGCTGCGAGCGGCACCAGATGGCGACCGGCCATGCGCACCGACGTCACGGGGAGCATGACAACGCCTCGGACGGATCGGGTGTCCACCGGAGTCGGCACCCCGGCTTGCTCATCGCTGTGGATAGGCGACCGGTCCACGTTCTGAGCGCCGTACGCCGCTACCGGCCGTATCCGGTGGGTGGTCCGTGATCCGGCGGCTCGAAGGTCGGCCTCGATCCGTCGCGTGGCGGCTCCTGCGTCTCCGCCGGTCCGAATGACGGCGGGGGTGCGTGACGCGGATCCTGGTACCGAACATGTTCGGACGGACCCGGAGTGGGGGCGGGCCGCCGGGTACGGCCGCGCCGCGCGCGGGCGATGAGGGCTACGACCGCGGCGATCAGGATGATCGGAATCAGGGCCATCAGTGTGAGCTCGGTGGCCGATCGGCGGCTGCTCGGCGTCTTGGTGGGCTCGCTCCCCGGGCTCTGGCCGGTGCTGCCGCCCTGCCCCGACTTCCACTTCTCGTACGCGGCGAAGACCGGGTTGGGGGCGTCCTTCGACACGGTGTCGTTCAATGCTTGCATCGGCCGGAGCAGGCCGTATCCGGTGCTGTCGTCCCGGCCCGCCGGCGCGATGTCACGACAGGACGCGACGATGCGCTGAACGACCTCACGCGCGTGCATGTCCGGGTACTTCGCCCGTACCAGGGCGACCGCCGCCGACGTCAAGGCGGCCGCACTGCTGGTGCCGCCTTCGGATGTGTGGAACCGGCCGTCCTTCAGCACACTGCCGACCTCACCGGCAGGCGCGGCGACGGCGACATAGGCCTGCCGTTCGGTCTTCACGAAGGGAACGAAATTCTGCCCGGAGACCGAGACCCCTCCGACCGCGAGCACGCCGGCGCAGTTCGCCGGGTATTCCGACGGGTTGCCGGCCTGCCCTTCGTTACCGGCCGCGGCGACCACCACGACGTCATGGTCGACGGCATAGCCCACGGCGCGCTGCAGTGCGTCCGGGCACTGGCCCTGTACCGTCTGCGAGATGTTGATCACCTTGGCGCCGTGGTCCACCGCGAACCGGATCCCCGGGACGATCGCCGCGCTCGACGCGTGAATGTCCACCGGGAGGATCTTCGATCGAGGTGCGGCGCCCAGAAAGCGCGTCGGCCCGCCCTGTGCCGCGATCAGAGCCGCCATGGCGGTGCCGTGGCCCGCCGTCGGACCCGTCTCGCTATCGGTGCGACCGTCGCCGCTGCCCGTCGAGTCCGATCCGGGGAGTACTACGCCGCTCAGTTCTGGGAGGTCGGCCTGCACTCCCGTGTCGAGTACGGCGACGGTGACGCCGTCGCCCTGGCTGACCGGCCAGACCTTCTGCTGGAGCTGCCAACTGGTGAACCACCACTCATTCTCCAGGGGGGCCGGGTAGGAAGCGGCGGTCGCTGTGGGGCCCACGGCGACCAAGGCCGTCAGCGATACCAGTGCTGCCGCGAGCGTGGATCGGATCAACCCTCGCACTGACTCACCTCGATTGACTTGACGGTCTCAGAACAGCCGTGTGGGCGGACGGAGCCATCGCTCCGCCCGCCCATCATCGGACCGCGCTTCACGTAGGAACGCTCAGCCGATCTGTCCAGGTACGGCGTCGCCGTCGCCGCCCCAGACGTCCTCGTCCTCGGTCAGCCAGGTCGCGCGCTCGCGCTCCTTCTCTCCCTGACCGTGGCCGGGGTGCATGGGCGGCATCATGCCGCCGGCGCCCATGCGGCCGGCATTGGCCAGTCCGTTCGCGCCGGCTCCAGTGCCGAGGGCACCGTTGGCGAGAGTGCCCGCACCCATCGTTCCGGGGCCGGTTCCGCCGAACGGGTCGCCGCCGAGGCCGGTGCCGTTCGGGAGGCCGCCACCGCCCGGGCCACCGCCCGGAAGGCCCGCGAGGTTCGTGCCGTTTCCGCCGGGGAAGTGCCCACCATTGGGTAGATGGCCACCGTTGGGAAGGTTCCCGCCATTTGGCAGGTGACCGCCGTTGGGCAGGTGACCGCCGTTGGGCAGATTGCCGCCATTAGGCGGGTTTCCGCCATTAGGCAGGTGACCGCCGTTGGGGAGGTTTCCACCGTTGGGCGGATGTCCGCCGTTGGGCAGGTTTCCGCCAGTTGGCATGTGCCCCCCGGGACCGTTCGGACCGCCGGTCGGCCCGCCGTTCGGGCCACCGTTCAAAGTGTTGGGGTCGAACGGCGAGCTGTTCGTCGTCGGAATGTCCTGCTGGATGTCGCTCGGGAACTTGTTGTTGGACTCGACCGTCTGGTCCTGGAGCTTCTGCATCAGCTTCCGGCCCATGGAGCTGTCGCCGTCCAACCAGTCGCCCCAGCCGGTGCCCCCGGTGCCCTCCTTGACGCCGTACCAATGCTCGTCACCGAGGCTGTCGTTCCAGCTTTTCTGCATCGCCGCGTGGTCGTTCAGCGCGGAGCCGGTCGTGAAGCTCTTGTCGTGGAGCTCGCGGGCCTGGTCGTACAGCTTCTGTAGCTGCTTCATACCCGCGTCGGTCGAGTCGGCGTTCCAGTTGTCCGCCAGGACGCCGGCCTGCTTGTAAATGAGCTCGATGCTGGTCTTCATCCGGGTGGCGATGTCGCTGTAGGCCTCGCCCGCAGATCCCACCCGAGCGGGCTTCATCGCCCGGACGATCTTCAGGAGGCCCTCGTAGTCGTTGTCCCAGAAGTTCCAGCTGGAGTGACCCCAGCTCCCGGCCTGGGCATCCTGCCGAATGTTCTGATTCTGCGGCGCCATCGTCGTTATTCCTTCCCCATCCGGAACGACTACGCCGTTGGCGCGTTATTCGTCGTAGTTTGGGCGTTTCGGGCACTCTGCACGTTAGCGGCTTCAGTGTTGTCGTAGTTACCTGCCGCCCGCTTGATCGTGTCGATCATCGCCTGGTACGAGTCCAGGAACTGGCTGTAAACGCCACCGATAACGTTATAAGCCGTCTTGGTCGTGTTGTAGACGCCGGTCGCGGCGGGGTATTCGCCCAGGTCCTGCTGGGTCAGCAGGCCCTTCGCGGTGGATCCGTCCATCGACTGCAACTCGAAGAGAGAACCCTTCGTCACATGCTTGTTCAGGTCGTCCAGGTCACCCTGGAGGGCTTTCCACACATCGTGCAGCTTGTCCCTGTGCGTTTGGATGCCCTTGCCCACCTGGGGAAGATCCGGGGACGGGAGGGCGTCTCCGCCGCCATTGTCCTTAGGTGCCACGATGACCTCCTGTCGGCCACGGCGGCCGACGTTACATCAGCTGTTCGTTATGACGGTCCCTGTGGCGATCCGGTTCCCGTCACCAGGCGACGATGGCCCCGGTCGCGTGGTGCCGACCGGGGCCATCGTCATGACGTCTCGCTCTCGAACACGGTCGAGGCGGTCACCACATCTGGGCGTTGGCCTTCTCGACCGCCGTGTAGTTCTCGTGCGCCGTGCCGATGACCGCGGCCAGCTTGTTCATGGCCACCGTCATGTGGTTCGCTGCGGCCGTCCACTGCGCCTTGGCGGTGTGGTACTGGCCCTGGGCGTCACCGGACCACTGCGCCAGGTTCTGCTGGAGCTGCGTGTCGAGCTCCTCCAGCAGGCCCACCACGGCGTTGTGGACGGCGACGAAATCCTGCTCACCGGTGTTGAGCGCGGCGAAGTTTACTTGGGTGAACTCATCGGACAACATCAGGGTCCCCTTCCGCCAGTGTCAGATCCGTCAGACGCCGTTGATGAACTGGTGGATGTTGTTGACGGCCTCTTTCTGAGACTCTTCGTTCTTCTTGTAGTTGATCTCGTTGTGGACCAGGCTCTCGTGAAGGCGGCCCAGCGTGGTGAGCACCTTCGTCATGTCCTCGTCGAAGGCGGTGAACGCGGCGCCGAAGGCACCTGCGGCATCGCCCCTCCAGCCCACCAGGACGGCGTCCTTGTGGCCGTTGAGGTTGATCTGCTGGCCCTTGATCTGGCTGGCGATGTCGTCGATGTGACCGGCTGCCACCCTCATCGCCGCGCGATTCTGTGCCGACTCCTGCGCCACAGTCGTCACCTCCATGTGATCGGCTACGTGCGGTACTCAGCGTCCCACCACCGCGACGCGCCACCCGAGCGGGAAGAACGATCGGCTTAGAGAACACCCCGTTACCCTAAATCGTCGCCAATCTTACGGCGCTTGTCGCGATCTGTCCAGCAACATACGAAAATCCAGTCGGCCCGACCATTAGCGAATAATGTTATCGCCCGGTTACAGCACGCCAACGAATGGGCGACGACCGACCAACGACCCTCTGACCTGCGGTTACCGCCTAGATCCGAACATCTTTCAGAACCGTCGTGACGGCATGGCGATAATCACGTTCGCCGACATGGAACCGTCCTGAGCGGTCCTGCGTCTAAACCCGATTAGGTGTCGAATGTCCATCCTCAACCGTTCGCCTTAGGTGCCGGCGCGGGCTGCCGCGCCCTGGTCGGATCGAGGGTCGGCCCGGTCGGCATCAGCTGCAGCACGCTCTTGGGGATCGGTGCGGCGTTCGCCACCTTGTAGCCGAGCTTGTCAGCGGTGTCCTTCGACGACAAGGGGAAGCAGACGCCGGCGTCGTTGACGACGTACCAGGAGTTGATCGAGTTGAGCTGGTTCGGTCCGGGCAGCAGACCGACGAGCGCGGCGCCACCCGGCGGAAGGATGACCTGGTCCACGGTCGTGCCCTGATCGGCGGTCGTCGCCTGGATGTTCGGCAGCGAGCCGCCGATCGCGAGCCGGGCGGAGGTCGAGCCCTTGTCCGTGTCGGAGTAGACCGCGCAGAGCGGCTCCGAGGGATCCCATGGCACGAAGTCCGGGAGGGTCTGCGGCAGCCGGCTGTCCAGCAGGTGCTGGCTCGACGGCTTCGACGTCACCGTGCCGAAGTCGGTGTCACGGGCGACGGCGGCCTGACCGTGGTAGGCGAGTCTCTTCGTGTCGGGCTCCGCGAGGAGCAGGATGGCCTGCGTTCCGGAGACCTGCGCGAAGCCATCCGACGTCAGGACGTAGTAGGCACCCGAGGGCACCTTGAAGACCTGGCCGACGCTGCCGACGCCGGACACGTCCTGACCGCGGTTCCCCACCGGTGGCGCGGCGAAATCCGTCCCCGGGTCGACGGTGTTCAGCCAGGCCCGCGAGACCTCGGCCGGTTGGACCTTGGTGACGCTGCTCGCCTGGTCCGGCGGCAGCGTCATGTGCATCCGCTGGTTCTGCCAGATGACGTACGGCTGGCCCGACACCTGAACGACCACCGCCTGGTCGACGCCGATGAAGTTGCCGCCGACGTTCGTGCCGGCGACGAGGCTGGTCACCGGACGGGTGCCGCCGGCCGTGGTCGTACCGTTGCGGACGCAGACCGACCACGGCTTCTTGACCAGGTGGTCGGGGTCGGGGAGGGAGTCGGGCGCGCCGGGGATGCCGATCATCGGGCCGCGGGTGAACTTCGACAGGGACTTCCGCGACACCACGCGCTGCTGGGTGGTGCTGGAGTTCAGGGCGAGTTTCGCCGAGGCGAAGTTGAGCACCGGCAGCATCCGCTTGCCGTTCGTGTCGTAGACGTACTTCGTGCCGGTCTCGCGCTCGATGATGACCATGCCGCCCTGGTCGAGGCCCTTCGCCCCGCCCGGTGAGATGAATCCCATGACACCGAAGACGGCGGCGAGGAGGACGGCGACCATGGCACCCGAGAACGCCGCCACCGACAGCCGCCGCATCGGCGACTCGGAGACGTCCGGCTCCCCTTGCAGCAGCGCCAGGCCGACCCGCTGCATCATCAGCTTGTGGGCCTGGTAGACATCGCGCCGGGTCTGCATCGATAACCCTTTCAGCCCTTGAGGCCGCGGATCGTGGAGTAGATGTCGAGTGCGGCCAGCGCCAGCGGGATCAGAGAGATGATCAGGATCATGTCGACGATGTCGCCCGCGCGCCCCCAGAACGGGGTCGGCCGGTGGGCGGGCAGCCACATGGCCATGCCCACGACGACGCCGGCGAGAACGAGGAGCGGGAGCAGCACGCCCGCGAGCGTGCTCACCTGGTCGCCGCGGAGGGCCAGGCCGATGTCGAGGGCCCCGAGCCCGACCAGGCCCGCGGTCAGCATCCACACGCGCTGGCCACGGCCACGGAAGATCCGGGCGCGCAGCAGCAGCGAGACCGCCATGGCCGCCGCCGTCGTCGGGCCAGACCACTTGTCGGAGGAGGCGAGAAAGAGCATGCCGCCCATGGCGACGAGGGCGACGGCGGCGACCAGGCCGGTCGCGAACCTGTCGGCCACGACCGTGCGCTTGAGCACGGCGCGGCCTTCGACCAGTTGGGTGTCGCGGCGCAGGTCCTCCGCGCTCGTCGGCACGGGCGGCAGCGGCAGCCGGGCGAGACGGAACGACAGCGCGGGGATCAAGGCGGTGAACGCCATCACCACGGCGGCGACCGTCCCTGCCACGCCGGGTGCCGGGAGGCTCGGGAAGGCGTAGGCGAGGCCGCTGCCCACGGCACCCATGGCGGCGGCGATGGCGACGCCGAGGAAGACGGGCACGCCGTCGGCGACCACGAACGCCGCGATGACCGCTACCAGCATGGCCGCGCCGAAGGCCGCCAGGAGGTGCGGGGCGCCGACGTGCGTCAGTTCAACGCCGCGCCGGGCCGGCGCCAGCAGGCCGGCGAGGAAGGCGTACGGCACGGCGGCGTAGCCGAGGATCGCGCCGGCGCCCGAGTCGCCGAACGCGCGGGACACGGCCAGGCCGCCGATGAGCAGCAGGATCGCGACGATGCCGGCGGCGATGGCCGGGGCCGTCCACGGCGGACCCGACAGCGCGACGGCGACGACGCCGACGGCGAGCGCGGCCCCCGCCGCGCCGAGACCGTAGCTGCGCGTGCTGTGCGGCCGCCACCGGTCGGAGCGGTCCTTGATCCCCGTGGCGATGACGTCGGCGACGTCGTCGAAGGACATCTCCGGGATCTGCGCCATCCCCGGCCGGAGGTACAGCACCTCACCGTCGCGGATCCCGAGCTGGGACAGCGAACGCCCCGGCTCGAAGGGCGCGTCGTCGAGGCGCTGAAGCACCCAGCCGGAGTGCGCCAGACCGGCGTCCGCCAGGTTCGTGCCGGCCACGCGCAGCAGCGTCGGCAGCATGTGCGCCAGCGGGACGTCCGCCGGCAGCGAAAGGTCGATCCGTCTGTGCGGGGCGACGATCGTGACCCGGCTCAGTTCCGTTCCTGCCGTCGAGCTCACCGGTCTTCCATCCTCTTCGGCTACACGGCTCGGGTTACCTATGCGTCACACTCTTCATAGGATGACCCCGAATACTTGCAAACAAAATCTGGCCACAGCAGCGTAACGGCCGCGGAGGCACCGGTTGAGTACGATCTTGGTACGCCGTCAGGAAAGGCGGCCCGCTCCGCCCATGCCCAAGGGCGAGATCCTGCTCGAATCCCCGCCCGAGATCCCCGAGGTGACCAGCGGCGGATTCCAGGCCGTCATGATGTACCTGCCGATGGCTGCGATGGCGGGGATGAGCGGCCTGATGGTCGCGGCCGGCGGTGTCACGAATCCGTTGTCGATGGTCAGCAGCGGTGGCATGGCCCTCGCCATGGGCGGCATGATGCTGGGCCAGATGGGCCGTGGAGCCGGTGACCGCAAGTTCAAGCTGAACGGCGAGCGCCGCGACTACTACCGCTACCTCGCGCAGACGCGCCGGAAGGTGCGCCGGGCGGCCAAGCAGCAGCGTGAGGCGCTCGAGTGGAACAGCCCCGCCCCCGACTCACTGTGGTCCCTCGTGATGAGCGCCCGGCTGTGGGAACGCCGCGCGCGGGACGGGGACTTCGCCAACGTCCGCGTCGGGACGGGTCCGCAGCAGCTCGCCGTGCAGCTGATCGTGCCCGAGACGAAGCCGGTCGAGGACCTGGAGCCGATGACGGCGGGTGCGCTGCGGAGGTTCGTACGCGCCCACTCGACCGTTCCCGAGCTGCCGGTCGCGGTCTCGCTGGCGTCGTTCGCCCGGATCCAGGCGATGGGAGAGCCGGAGACCACCCGCGGCCTCGTCCGCGCGATGATCGCCCAGATCGCGTCGTTCCACTCGCCCGACGACGTGCGGATCTGCGTGTGCGCGTCACCGGAGCGCATGTCGCACTGGGAGTGGGTCAAGTGGTTGCCGCACTCCATGCACCCGAGCGAGAACGACGCGGCCGGCCCGGTCCGGCTGATCACCCGCAGCCTGTCGGAGCTGGAGTCGCTGCTCGGCCAGGAGGTGAAGGACCGGCCGAGGTTCAGCCCCGGCCTGACCCAGGACGACCTGCCCTACCACATCGTCATCGTGGACGGCGGAATGGTCACTCCCGACTCCCAGATCGGGGCGGACGGCATCGATGGCGTCTGCGTGATCGACCTCACGGGCTCGGTGAGCCCCACCTCGGACAACACGATGCTGCGGCTGAACATCACGCCCGACCGGATGCAGATGCTCAACCGCGACCGTACGGGCAAGGACGTGCCCACCGCGATCGGCAAACCGGACCAATTCAGCCTCGTGCAGGCGGAGGGTCTGGCCCGTCAGCTCGCGCCGCTGCGGGCCAGCGAGGCCGCGGGCGAGGAGTACGACGCGCTGTCCGGCAGCATGAACCTGACGTCGCTGCTCGGAGTCGACGACCCCTACAGCGTCGATCCCCAGGTCACGTGGCGGTCGCGCGCGCCCCGCAACCGGTTGCGCGTGCCCGTCGGCGTGGACGTCGATGGACGCCCCGTCGAGCTCGACATCAAGGAGGCCGCGCAGGGCGGCTTCGGCCCGCACGGCCTGTGCATCGGCGCCACCGGTTCCGGTAAGTCCGAGTTCCTGCGCACGCTCGTCCTCGGGCTCGCGATGACGCACTCGTCCGAGGTGCTCAACTTCGTGCTCGTCGACTTCAAGGGCGGCGCGACGTTCCTCGGCATGGACGGTCTGAAGCACGTCTCGGCCATCATCACCAACCTGGAGGACGAGCTCCCCCTGGTCGACCGAATGTACGACGCGCTGCACGGTGAGATGGTGCGGCGCCAGGAGTGGCTGCGGGCCGCCGGGAACTACGCCTCGTTGCGCGACTACGAGAAGGCCCGGGAGCAGGGCGCGCAGCTCACGCCCATGCCGACGCTGTTCGTCGTCCTCGACGAGTTCTCCGAACTGCTGAGCGCCAAGCCCGAGTTCGCCGAGCTGTTCGTGATGATCGGCCGCCTCGGCCGGTCGCTCGGCGTGCACCTGCTGCTGGCCTCGCAACGTCTGGAGGAGGGCAAGCTCCGCGGCCTGGACGTCCACCTGTCGTACCGCATCGGCCTGCGGACGTTCTCGGCGATGGAGTCCCGGGTCGTGCTGGGCGTGCCCGACGCGTACGAACTGCCGCAGGCGCCCGGAAACGGTTACCTGAAGATCGGTACCGAGGCCATGATCCGGTTCAAGGCGGCGTACGTGTCCGGGGCGTACAACCCGGACGGCCACGCCGGTCGTCAGGAGACCGGCCCACGCGTGGTCCAGCAGATCGTGCCCTTCGTGCCGGACTACATCCGTCCGAAGATCATTGAGGATCCCCAGCAGGCCAAGCCTGAGGAGGACGAGAAGAACCAGGACACCCTCTTCGACATCGTGGTCCGGCGCCTGGCCGGTCAGGGTCCCCCGGCGCACGAGATCTGGCTGCCCCCGCTGGACGAGTCGTCCACGCTCGACCAGATGCTGCCCAACCTGCAGGCGACGCCCGAGTACGGCTACACCACGGCGGGATGGGACGGCCGCGGCCGGTTGCACGCGGCGGTCGGCATCGTCGACCGCCCCTTCGACCAGCGCCGCGACCCGATGTGGCTGGACGTGTCCGGGGCCGCCGGCCATATCGGTGTCGTCGGCGCGCCGCAGAGCGGCAAGTCGACCGTGCTGCGCACGATCGTCACGTCGCTGGCGCTGATGCACACTCCGCAGGAGGTGCAGTTCTACTGCCTGGACTTCGGCGGCGGCACCCTCGCCGCGCTCGCCGGCCTGCCGCACGTGGGCGGCGTGGCGACGCGTCTCGACGGCGACCGCGTACGCCGGACGGTGGCCGAGGTCGCCGGGCTGCTGGAGGAGCGCGAACGCTACTTCGCCGAACGCGGCATCGACGGCATGGCCACCTACCGGCGGATGCGCGCGTCCGGCCAGATCCCCGGTGACGGCTTCGGCGACATCTTCCTCGTCGTCGACAACTGGCTCATCGCCCGCCAGGACTTCGAGCAGGTCGAGTCGACCGTCACCGATCTGGCCGCGCGCGGGCTGGGCTACGGCATCCACGTCGTCGCGGCCACCAACAAGTGGTCGGAGTTCCGGATGAACATCCGTGACCTGTTCGGGTCGCGGATGGAGTTGCGGCTCGGTGACCCGTACGAGTCCGAGTTCGACCGGAAGATGGCCGCGAACGTCCCCGAGGGGCGCCCGGGACGCGGCATCACCCGGGAGGGCCTGCACTTCCTCGCCGCGCTGCCCAGGATCGACGGCCGGTCCACGGCCGAGGACCTCTCCGACGGGGTGCAGAAACTGGTCGAGACGGTGGCGGGGTCCTGGCAGGGTCCCACCGCCCCGCAGGTGCGGATGCTGCCCGCGTCGCTGTCGCCGGCGGCCCTGCCGAGCGCACAGGAGACGGGCCGCCGCGTGCCGATCGGCATCGACGAGGACAACCTGGGTCCGGTGCTGCTCGACTTCGACGCGGACCCCCACTTCGTCGTGTTCGGGGACAACGAGTCCGGCAAGTCGAACCTGCTGCGGATCATCGCCGACTCGATCGTCGAGCGCTACTCGCCGCAGGAGGCGCGGCTCGTCTTCCTCGACTTCCGGCGGTCTCTCCTGGACGCAGCGGAGACCGAGCACCGCATCGGCTACGCGGCGTCGTCAACGGCCGCGACGCAGTTGATCAAGGACGTGCACGGCGCGCTGATCAAGAGGCTCCCGCCGGCGGACCTGACCCCCGACCAGCTGCGGAACCGCTCCTGGTGGACCGGCACGGACTTGTTCATCGTCATCGACGACTACGAACTCGTCGCGACCCCGTCGGGCAACCCGCTGCAGCCGCTCGCCGATCTGATCCCCCAGGCCCGTGACATCGGTCTGCACGTCGTCCTCGGGCGCAACATGGGTGGCGCGGGCCGGGCGCTGTACGACCCGATCATCCAGCGGCTGAAGGACATGGCCTCGCCCGCGCTCATCATGTCCGGCAACAAGGACGAAGGCGCGCTGTTCGACGTGCGGCCCAGTCCGCTGCCGCCGGGCCGCGGCACCTTCGTCGAACGCCGGACCGGGCACCGGCTCATCCAGACCGCCCACCTGGAGGCGGACAACTCCTGAGATCCACCACGCCGTGCCGCGCCAAGAGGAAGGAGTCGCATGACGCCCTACGAGGGAGCCGTCGACGCGAGCAAGGGTATGGAAGGCATTCGCAAGCAGCTCACCGAGCAGGCCGAACGGTTCGCGGAGATGCGGGAGAAACTCGCCGAGACACGCGGACGAGGTGACGCCGCGGACGGCAAGGTGGTCGTCGAGGTCGCACCTGGCGGCGCCCTGAGGAGCGTGCAGATCGACCCGCGGGCCATGAAGCTCGGCTCCGAAGTCCTCGCCGAGGCCGTCCTCGAGGCCGCCGGCAAGGCGTTCCAGGACCTCACCGACCAGACGAACGAGCTGATGAAGCCGGCGTTCGGGGACCCCGCGAAGCTGGCCGAGGAGTGGGGCGCCGGGGGTCCGGACGGGCCCGGGTCCCCCAAGGAGGCCATGTCCAAGGCCATGGGCCTGTTCGAGGACATCTTCAAGCGCAACTCCTGACCCCGGTGGGTCGGGCACGCGATACGGTCAGGCGGCTCCGCCGCGTTGACGGCGCGCGTCCTCCAGGCTCTGCTGGTAGAACGCGATGTCCCGGTCCAGCCGGTCGCGCGTGAAGCGATCCGGGGCCGCGCGGCGGGTCTCAGCGCCCAGAGGTGTCCAAATCGCCTCGTCGGGGATCTCGTCGGCGTCCTCCGGCAGGTGCTTCGCGGCCTCTATCGCCGCGTCCCGGGCGAACTCCCAGTCGGCCACCACGTCGCGGTGGCGTTCTTCCGACGGGTCCTGGGCGTACGCGATGCCCTCCCGCAACGCCCGCCGCGCGTAGACGGTGCTGAGCTGGATCCACTGACCGGCGTCGATCAGCTCGGAGGTGTCCGAGCCGAACCGCAGGCCCCGGCGTCGCGCCGCCTCCTCGGTGGAGTAGCGCACCCGCACCTCGATCGGTTCCGGCCGGTCCCGGGCCGCGTCATGGCCCTGGAGGGCGTCAAGAATCCGGTTGCCCTGACCTTGACCGGCCTGGTCGGCATCATCGCCCTGAAGGGCGTCAAGAATCCGGTTGCCCTGACCTTGACCGGCCTGGTCGGCGTCATCGCCCTGGCCTGCGTCGTCCGCGCCGCCGAAGCGAAGCGTCCAGGCGTCCTGGCCCTCGGTCAGCGTCGTCCGCGCCCGTACGTCGCCGGCCGCACCGGACTCGGCCGCCGCAAGGTCGAAGTACAGGTACGCCTCGACCAGGGTCCTCGCGTATCGCAACGTCTCAGCCCACTCCTCAATCGCGTGCCGTACCGGGGCCGCCGGCCGCTCGCCGGGAAAGATTCTCGCGTTGTTCGACCAGCCGGGCGCGGGTGAACCGGGCCGGGTCCTGGTCGCGGACACGCCGCCCGATCTCCGACCAGAACGCCCGCTCCGGCACCCGCTCGGCGCCGGCGTCCATGAACTTGAGGATCTCCTCCACGGCGGCGATCGCGACGGCCAGCGTCCCTCGCGCCTCCTCCGGGTCTTCCGCAGCCGCCCCCTCCGCAGACAGGTCGGCCACCCAGAGCCATTGTCCCGCATCCACCACCTGCGACGGCTCCGGACCGCCGAACGTCGGGAAGCCGACCGGCGCGACCTCCCGCTCGGGCAGGCCGAACAGGTACTCGCGCGACCGGCCACACCCCGCACATGTGCCGGCGTACCGGTTGGCCAGTTCGCCGCCGACGTCGACCAGCGCGCTGTCCCAGGCCGTGTCCACCGACCCACAGTCCTCGCACGGGTGCAGGTCGAGGTACAGGTGCGCCTCGTCCCGGGTCCGCGCCACCGCGAACGGCATCGTCGTACTCCCTCCTAGACCGGCAGCGGGCTCACGCGCCGCCTGTGATCGGCGCGATGCCGCCCTCGCCGGTCACCTCACCCCGGCCCGGGCTTGCCGGGCCGCCTGAGCCGGATGCCACTGCGTCGGCCTCCGCCGGGATCGGGATACCCCGTGCGGTGAGCTCGGCCCGCACCCGGTCGGCGAAGGTGCCCTCGGTGGACCGGTTGAACACCGGGCGCAGGTCGATCCCGTGGTCCCTCGCGACGACCGACAGGGCCGGATGCAGCCGGGCGAACGCCTGGGCGAATCCTCCGTCGGACCAGGTGGCGCCCTCCGTGCGCAGCGTGCCGTCCGGCGCGGCGATGTAGCGGTGTGGCTCGTCGCCGTCGCCGGTCACCTCGATCCGGACCTCCGTGTCGTCCAGGCGGGCCCGCATGAGCGCAGCCCGTAGCGGCGCCTCCGGATCCGCCGGGTCGAACTGGACGGGCTCCCAGCGGCCGTTGCCGGCGTCGCGCCGACTCGGTCCCACGGCCGGCGCGCCGTCGCCCGGGAGCTCGGGCGGCGGTACCGCCTCCTGCCGGGCCTGCGCGGCCTCGAGCTCATGCCCGGCGACCGTCAGATGGACGGCGCCGTGCGCCACGGCCTCGTGCACGAACTTGCCGTCCCGGTAGAAGGCGATCTTGTACTTCCCGGCGAACTCACCGCTGTGCGCCTCGTTGGTGGTGGCGAACACGCTGTGCTCGTACCGGGCGCCGCCGTTGTCCGAGATGGACCTGGACGCCTGGGCGCCGGAGGACTGCTTGACCCCGAGGCCCAGTTCGCCGCCGACTCCGACACTGCGGCTCGGCGGCAGCAGCTGGCTCCGCGACGCGGTGGAGGACTCGGTGTACTCCCGCCGGTCGACCTGGCTGATCTCGGCGCCGCCGATGTCGCGGATCTGCGGGTCCGAGAGCTCCATCCGCACGACGGCCTGCACATTGTGCCGCCCGACCTTGATGTCGATCGGGTAGCCGTCCTGGCCCATCATCTGCTCGACCCGGGCCTGCCGCTGCAGCGCCGACCAGTCGTGCTGGAGCCGCCGCTCGACCTCCCACTGCGATCCCTTGCCGAGTAGGTCGACGAAGTTTTCGCGCATGGCGTGGTACGGCCCTTCGGGCTCCACGTGGTCGACGGCGAAGTCGTTGCCGATCTCGAGCGGCCGGTGGTCGGGCACGTGCTCGGTCGTGGGGGCGGGTTCGTCGGCGGGTCGGAGCATCCGCGCCGGCAGTGTGCGACTCACCGTGCCGTGCACCTCGACCGTGACGGGTTCCGGGCGTTCCCCGGTCGGCGGTTTCACCTGTCCCGGCTCCAGAGGCACCTGGTCGACGGTGACCGTGAGCTTGATCGGGTGCGTGATCAGCGCCATGCCCTTCTTGTCGTCGAGCAGGCTGCGTTTGCCCGGATCGTTCGCCTCCTTGGCGGCGTTCGCCGCTGGGCTGTCGGCGTCCGTCCACATCAGCCGCTTCAGCCTGATCTCCTCGTGCCCGATGGACGCGCCGACCGACCTGCTGCGGGCGGTCCCGAGCGAACCGCTCGTCGAGCCACCGGCCGCACCGCCGTCCGTGGCGTTGACGTCACCGCTGATGGTGTGGCCGGCGTTCATGTTCTCGCCGTGGCCCTTGTAGCCGTACGACTGGAAGATCGGTACCTTCCCGGGCACCTTGCCGTGCAGCACCGGCTTGCCGTCCCACTCGGCCTTCACGCTGATGGGCAGCACCTCGGTACGGCCGGTCGAGTCCACCTGCACGCGCAGATCGTCTCTGGCCCCCCACGGGTCGAACATGTTGTCGCTCGGGCCCTCCCAGCGGGCGCCCTCGTACAGGGCGGACAGCCGCTGCCGCAGCGTCGGGTCCCGGTCCAGCAACCCGGGTGAACGCTGCTCGACCGCCTCCAGGACCGCCTCGTGGACGGGTTTGTCGAAGACGACGTCGTCGTACAGGCTCAGGCCCATCGCCTTCTCGTTGGGCTTGGGCAGCGCCACTTCCACCGGCGCCAACTCCAGATCCCTGGCGTGAGTGGCCACCTCGTTCAGATGGTGCTCCGCCGGCGTGTCGGTCAGGTTGTGGCCGACGCCCGTGACCTTCTCAAGCACGTCGCCGAGGACCGCCGGCGTGTGCTCCCCGGCCAGCGGCGGCAGCTCCCCGGCCCCGGAATGGGCGGCCGCCAGGTCCTCGGCGTACCGGCCGACCACCTTGACGGCGAGGTTCGGGTCGAGTTCGAGGTTTCCGTTACGAAGCCGTTCGACGACGTCGGACATGCGGTCCAGCGGAAGGTGGAACTCGTCGTCCAGGTGCATCTGGAGGACGTCCGCCTCGCGCGCCCCCAGCCGCATCGGCACGTCACCCGACGCATCCCAGCTCTTGCCGGTGAGGTCGTCGGTGACGGTGATCTTCATGTGTCCCGTCGTGTGGACGCCGACGTCCTTGCCGACCTGGATGTCCAGCCGCTCAAGCCCTGAAGAGGAGTTCTCCGAGTGTCCGGTCGTCGTGCTCGTGGACCGGGAGAGGTCCGCGCCGCCGTCCAGGCTCGACCCGTCGGCACCGTGGTGGCCGCCGCCGGCCGAGCCGCCGACGTTCCCGCCCTTCGTGTGCGACGAGGAGGTCGACGTGCCCTCGACGGTCAGGTTGATGTCTCCGCTCACCGAGTCGTGTGCATCGATGGCCTTGGACGGCCCCAGCCCGTCCATCTCGACCTTGATCGTGTAGCTGCGCGGCCGCAGGCCGTGCGGATCGACGACGACGCCGGTCTCGTATCCGCTCCCCAGCAATTTGACCTTGACGCCGCGCAGACTCGCGGAGTTGAGGAACGCCTCGTTCCCGTCGGCCGATCGCAGCTTGCCGCCCGTCTTCCGGTCGATCTCATCGATCAGCCGACCGGCATCGACGTGCTCGACATACGCCTTGTCGACCAGCTTCTCCGGCGTCGGCTGCAGGCCCTCCGGCGAGCGGAGACGCTCCACCTCGGCCGGTCGGGACTGGGCGTCCGGCAGGATCTCGCTAGGCCACGCGATGTCCGCCTTGCCGTGCTCACTGAACTGGTCGACCAGCTTGCCGTTCCGGTCCCGGATCTCCACAACGGCCTCGTGCTGCCCCTCGAAGCGCCGGAGCTGCTTGAGCTCCTTGAGCCCGACGTGGTTGACCATGACCGACTCGGTCCGGCCGGTGGAGTGGCCGCGATTCACTCCGCCGCTGCCACCGACGTTCGCGTCGTAGCCGGCTTTGTGATCGCCGAAGTTCTTCCACGAGGCGGACAGGCCACCGCCGCCGGAGACGGCCACCGAATCGCTGGCATTGGAGCTGAACGACTGGGAGTCGATGTTCAGCGCGACGAGGTTCCTGGTCGTGTCCGGGCCGAGGTCGGTGAACTCGTCAAAGCGCTGGTTCAGCCGCACGGTGAGCGTGTGGCCGTCGGCCAGCTCGAACTTCATGCCCCGCTGGCAGAGCTGGTCGTAGTGCGGGTCGAAGAACCGTTCGGGGAAGTCCTCCAGCTTCCGGACCGTCGCGAGCTTGTGCAGGAACTCCATCTGGTCGGGGTGCTTCGGCGCGCTCGGCATCCCGTCGCCGTCCAGTTTCGGCACGAGGTTCAGCTCCTGGAGCTTCGGCATCGCCTTGTTCACGGCTTCGCCGATGCCCGTGATGTCCCGGACCAGCGCGAAACCGGCACCGCGCAGCTGGCCGGGGCCATTGCCGACGTGTACCGGTATGCCCTTCTGCTCCGATGGGGCGACCGGGCCGTGGTCATGCGGCGTGGCCACCGAACCGTCGGGGTTGCGGACGATCTCGCCGGACGGGTCGACCTTGACCGCCGCGGCGTCGACGGGCAGGCCGGCCTCGGCGGCGTCCTTCGCGGACATCCGGATCACTCCGCCGAGGTCAGCCGAGACGCTCCCCAGCGACCGGTTCTCCGACAGCGAGTAGAGCTCTGCCTTGACCACCACCCCGCCCCGCTGGAAGAGCTCGGGCTGGGTCTCGGCCACGGTGCGTTCCACGGACACCGGCACGGAGGTGCCTCCGACGTTCACCGTCTCGGAGTGCGTGACGCCGCGGTCGCCGTTCAGCTTCCCGCTGAGGCCCACGTTGACCTCATGCGGCCCGGGCATCAGGTCCTTGGGGCCGCCCCACAACTTGTCGATCTGGAGCGGGATCGAGCCCCCGACCTTCCTGGACACGTTGAACGACTCGTTCCCGGACGTGCCCAGGAAACCGACGTCGACCTTCTCCAGGAAGTCCACCTTGCTGGAGGGCAGCGCGACGAACTTCGTCGGATCGAACTCGGCCTTCATCCGCAGGGCCAGGTCCGCGCCGGGGATGATGCGAAGCTCGCCGTGCTCCTTGTTGACCATCGGCTGCAGATATTCCTTGGCCTCCTGGGTCAGGATGGTCCGCAGCTGCTCTCGGGTGACCGGGTCGAGTTCGACCTCCTGGTCGGTGAGGGACTCGACGACGTCGTCGTGCCACTTCTCCAGGCCGTTCAGCTCGACCGCGGCGTGGTGGGGCATCTTCCCGGTGCCCTCGCCGGGAGGAAGCTGGACGCTGTGCGGCAGGTCCCGCCCGGTGAAGCTGTTGGACACCAGCACCTGCATGCTCGGGGCGTCGTCGCGGGTGCCCTCGGTGACGTGTGCGGCCGGCGTCTCCGGGACGTCATGCCCCGGAATCACCGACACGTCGTACTTGACCCGGCCGTCCAGCACCCGGAGCTCGCCGTTCCTGATGTCGACGACCGCTCCGGGTCGCGCGTCCTGCAGACCGTTCCCGCTGATCGACCGGCCCCGGCCGACGTCGACCTCGACGCCGGGACCGAAGACCTTCAACACCCCCTTGGCGCCGTCCAGGATCGGGTGGACGCCATCGGGGATCAGCGCGGCCAGCTTCGACGAGTCGACGGAGACCGCCGTGGTCTGGTTGTGCGCGGCGGTCGCCCCGTGTCCGTGGCCGCCCTCCGCGAATCCTCCGCTCATCGTCTCGGCCGGCTTCATCGCCGGCGTGACCTCGACCAGGTCGGTCACCTGGGCCCGAATCCGCGCGAACGCGCCCGGCTTGTCCAGGGGAATCAGCACTCCCCCTTCGGACAGCAGATCGTGGGTGCTCGCGCGCAGGGTCTTCTCCAGCGCGTCGGGCGCGAACTTGGTCGTGCAACCGGCCGCTTCGACGGCCTCATTGGTGGTCTCGGTGAGCTTGTCCCGATGGGCCAGCGGGCCCATGATCTTGGCGCCGGGCAGGGCTGCGTCCGGCGGCGCGGTCTTATCCAGCGCGTGGCCGTACGACGCCATCGCCTCCGCGCCGTCCTTGACGAGGATCACGGCGGCGTTCGCGGTCACCCGGGCGGTGGAGGCGTCCGGCCCGTCCGCGAGCTGTTTCAAGCAGCTGCGTGCCGCATCGTAGGTGATCTTCGCGTCCCGTGCCTCCGTCAGCGCCTTCTCATACCCGTCGGCCATCTTCGTGTGGCGCACCTGCCGATCCAGCGCCGCCTGGCCGTCGGCCACCGCGTCGGTGGCGCGCGTGGCCGCGGCGTGGTCGCGCTCCGTCGCGCACTGGGTGGCCTTGTCGAAGGCGGACTGCACGTCCTTGCCGGCCTCGTCGGCCAGCCTCCGATGCTCGGCCACCCGTTCTTCCAGCGCCGTGACGTCGTTCTGCAACGCTTCGTGGATCTTGTCGACCTGGCCGGTCAGCTCGGCGAGCCGGGCGGCCTCGGGCGTGGGAGCGGCGGGCCGCTCCGCCGGCAGCACGCCGTCGGCTCCGCTGACCCACGGCGGCGACGGAGGAGTACTGCCCTTCGCCTTCAGGTCACCCGCCAGATCGTTGATCTCCCGCACGTAGTGCGCCTGCTCCACCGGATCGGTAGCGTGCAGCCACTTGTCCGCGAGGTACCGATGCTGGTTGTAGCCCGACGCCGACCGGTCCCCGTGCCGTCCCGGACCGATCGCGTTCAGGCAGCGGCGGATGATGCCCTGCTCGGCCCTCGCTTCGGCGGCCGAGACCCGCTGCAGGGTGTCCGTCGTCTGGTGCAGCAGCGCCCGCGGCAGTTCGTCCGCGGCCTCGGCGACCCGCTCGGGCGACAGGTGGGCGGCCTGCGCCGCCTCTTTCGACATCATCCACGGGGCGCACGTCACCTCGTGCGTCCGGCCGTCCGCGCCGATCTGTGTCCGCGCCGCCGCTCCGTCCATATCGCCGACGGTCATGTGGAACTCGTGCACCGCGCCCGACTCGGTCCGCACCCGCAGCGTCGCCGTGTCCGGATTCCACTCCAGGCCGGTCACTCCACGGCCCAGATGCGACGGCTTCAGCTCCGCGATCGCCGACCCGATCTCCTCGATGGACAGAGGACTCAGGTGCGCCGGCCGGACCGGTGCGGGCACCGTGCTCCCGCCGGCGTCCGGTGCCGAATGGACGCCGCCGGGGGCGCTGCCCTCCGGCCCGGTACGCGGCGCCGAGGAGGCGCCCTCGGGCACGGTGGCGGTGGACAGAGTGGAGGCCAGTTCCTCCGCCTGGTGGACGATCGTCTGCGTCGCCGGCTCGTGCATGCCCGGCCGCATCACCGGGCTCGGCTCGGGCCTGGTCTCGCCGGTCGGCCAGGTCGCGGCCAGGTCCGTCCGCTCCGGGTGGGCCGACAGCGTTTCGTGAGCCAGCTCGGTGGCGACCGGCCGCGTCTCCGGGGAATGCTCGGCGAGCTGGTGCAGCGCGTCCAGCCCGCCTTCGAGGGGGTGCCCACCGGTCGCCCGGGCGACCTCCGCGCCCAGCCAGTTGGCCGCTTCGGCACACAGGCGTTCGCCCGTGGCGCCCTCGGCCGCGCGGGCCGTGAGCCGGTCCTGCGCCTCGCGCAGGCGTTCGTACGGCAGGTGGACCGACCGGCCGTCGGCGCCGGTCACCCGCACGCCGCCGTCCCGTAGCGGCAGGGCGTCCGGCGCGACCGCCCGCCGTGCCTCGTCCATCGCGTTCCGTGCCATGCCGGCCGGGTCGTGCGTCGCGTGGGGCGTCCGCCCCGTGGTGGCCGTGGGGTCGTCCGGCCTGGTGCCGGTGGGACCCTCATCGGGTCTCGTGCCGCTGCTGTTTTCGCCCGGCCTCGGGCCCTCTCCGGATCCCGGGCCGGTCTCGCCCGGCCGGGGGCCGTTGCCGGTCGTTCCCTCGGGATGGCCGGTGGTGTCGGGCCGGGGCCCGGCCTTGCCATCGCGGTTCAACACCTCGCCGATGCCCGGGCGCGCCGGCTCACCGGGGCGGGCGGGACCGGCCTCGCCGGGGCGTGCCGGGAGCGCGGCCGGGCCGGGCTGGCCCGGCGTAGCCTGCCCGCGGTCGGGACCACCGGTGCCGCCCACGTCACCGCCGCCGTGCCCGGTGTCGCCGCCGGTGATCAGCCTGCCCTGCCCGCCCGTGAGCGGTGAGTCGGGCAGGTTGCTCGTCCCGCCGCCGGGGGATTCCTGCCTGCCGACAGACGCGAGGTCGGTGCCGTGCATGCCGCCGGTGCCACCGGTGGGGTGTTCGGGCAGGGTGGTGATGTTGTGGACGGGTCCACTGGGCACCTGGCCGTCATCACCGCTACCGGTGGTGGACCCGCCACCGCCATCGGTGGACCCACCACCGTCGCGGCCGAACCGGCCCGCCGTGTACTGGCCGGCCTCTTTGGCAGCCCCGAAGCCGGCCATGCCGAACCCGAACGCCG
>NZ_JBFAJC010000020.1:0-173123 GCF_040655075.1 Actinoallomurus sp. NPDC050550
CGGTTGAAGACGTTCGTGGTGCCGCCGTGTGAGCCGGGGGTCTTCTTCTCCGTCCGCTTCCAGAAGCCGGTCGACCTGTTCGTCCCGAATTCGTACTACGTCGATGGTCCGGGCGGTGACATGCAGGTCTGGATCAGGCGGGTGCATCTGGTCCGGCTCCACGTCGAGCTCGAGAAAGAAGTGGGCGTCGATTTCAACATTCAGAACTTCATCGCACGCATCAGGAAGAACCTCCGTCCGGAGATCGAAGAAGAACACTCCGTGGAAAGCGGTCACCAGTACACCACCCACGTCAGCAAGGGAATGATCGGGCATCTGCGGTACCGGGTGTTCGGTCTCCGGGTCGGCTTCGACCAGTGGCGGATCTTCCACAACTGCGGCCGGCTGCGGGTCAACTCCGGCGTCGCGACGTTCCCGACGATCCGGGAGGGGTGGATGTTCTGGGAGACCAAAGGCTGGCCGAAGGCTGAAAAGCACGCCGTAACGGGTGCTCCTAAGGCCCGTCAGAACCGTCTCTTCCGTGAGGTGACCCAGGGGCACCGCGGGCTGCTGCGCCGTCATATCGCGGGGGGCGCAGGCGCCCACCGGTGATCCGAGCCTGATGACCGTCGGTACGGTATTTCCCGGCGGGAAACCGCCTTTCACAGGAAAGATGCACCATGCGCAATTTTCGGATAAACGGCGCGGTCCCACCCTCGATGGCGAAGAGGGTGACGGTTTCGGTCGCGACCGGTTCTCTGGGCGTTATTGTTGCCGCGGCCGTCTCCTCGCTCGCCCCCGCGACCGCGTCCCCAGGGGGCCCGGCGGCCGCGGCCGGTCAGGACCCGTGGCCCGACACTCATGAGCCCGGTGCGAGCGCGTGGCCGAAGGTGCGCAAAGCGCTTCACCGCCATCATGGGGCGCAGGCGATCATCCCGAGCCGGACGAGGCGCGCGACGCCCACGCCGAGCCCGTCCGTGACCACGACCTCGACGGCCACCACCAGCCCGTCGCCTACCGTGACCGCGTCGCGTACCGTGACCGCGTCGCGTACCGTGACCGCGTCGCCCAGTGTGTCCGCGTCGCCCAGTGTGTCCGCGTCGCCCAGCGCGTCGGCGTCGGCCTCCAGTACCGCGGACGGGATCAATGTCGCGGTCGGTGCGTCGCCCAGTGGGACGGTGACGCCGACGCCGACGGCCTTCCCGATCCCTCATCGTCCGCGGTTGAAGACGTTCGTGGTGCCGCCGTGTGAGCCGGGGGTCTTCTTCTCCGTCCGCTTCCAGAAGCCGGTCGACCTGTTCGTCCCGAATTCGTATTACATCGATGGTCCGGGCGGTGACATGCAGGTCTGGATCAGGCGGGTGCATCTGGTCCGGCTCCACGTCGAGCTCGAGAAAGAAGTGGGCGTCGATTTCAACATTCAGAACTTCATCGCACGCATCAGGAAGAACCTGCGGCCTGAGATCGAAGAAGAGCACACGGTAGAGAGTGGTCACCAGTACACCACCCACGTCAGCAAGGGAATGATCGGGCATCTGCGATACCGGGTGTTCGGTCTCCGGGTCGGCTTCGACCAGTGGCGGATCTTCCACAACTGCGGCCGGCTGCGGGTCAACTCCGGCGTCGCCACCTTCCCGACCATCCGGGAGGGCTGGAGGTTCTGGGAGACCAGAGCCTGGCCGAAGACCGCGAAAGCCGCTAAGGGCGGCGCACAGGCCAGGGGCGCACCCTCGACCCGCGGCATGAAGGCACGCATGCCTTCCGTCGAGCATCAGGGCCCCGGAGCGCTGCCGACCACGAAGAAGTACCCGAGCGCCACCGCGGGTACCCGCCGCTGACCGTGGCCTGACCAACATCGATACGGCCCTCGCCGACGTCCTGTGGGCGAGGGCCGTATCCGTGCGAGGTGGTCGACTCCGGAGTCTGCTCACCGCCCGGACGGCAGCAGCCTGACGATCAGCGCGGTCACGCAGCAGATCGCCGCGGCGATGACGAGGCTCACGGTGAAGGCCGCCGTGTGATGGCCCGCGCCGAGCACGCCGTAGTACGCCGCCCCGACGACCGCCACCCCGATCGCGCCTCCGGACTGCAGGGCGGTCGACACGACGCCCGACGCGGAGGCGGCGTGCCGGTGACCGACCTCCGACAGGGCCACGGCGGCCAGCGGGGAGAGCAGCAGTCCCATGCCGACGCCCGCGACGACCAGCCCGGGGATGAGCCATCCGGCGTTCCCCTGGGTGCCGGTCTCCGCGGCGGTCGCGGCGAGCAGGCCGTATCCCGCGGCCATGGTCAGGGCGCCGACCGCCAGGACCCGGTGGCCGAGCCGGGCCGCGGCCCTGGCCGCCAGGCTGGAGGACGCGAAGTAGCCCACGCCGAGCGGCACGAAGATCAGACCCGATCGGAGGGCGGACAGGCCGTGGCCGTCCTGCAGGTAGAGCGCCAGCACGAGGAAGAACGACGCCACCGCCAGCTGGCTGACCAGCGCGAGGCCGGCCCCGACGGCGAAGGACCGCCCGCGGAACAGTGGGAGGTGGATCAGGGCCCGTTCGCCGATCCGCCTCTGGTGGAGGACGAACACCGCCAGCACGACCGGCGCGGCGCCCAGGCAGAGCCAGGTCCACAGCGGCCAGCCCTGCTGCCGGCCCATCACCAGGGGAAGGACGACCAGGACCAGGCCGGCCGTAACGAGCGTGGCGCCGACGGGGTCGAGACGGGTGCCGTTTCCGGCCCGCGACTCGGGCACCATCCGAAGGGCGGCCGGCACCGCGACCGCGCCGATCGGCACGTTGATCAGGAAGATCGTCCGCCAGCCCAGCCCGGCGACGTCGGCGTGGATGAGCAGCCCGCCGATCAGCTGCCCGAACACTCCGCCGAGGCCCATCGCCAGCCCGTACGCGTTGAACGCCCGGGCGCGGTGCTCCCCGACGTAGACCGTGTTGACGATGGCCAGGACCTGCGGCATCAGCAGGGCGGCCGCCGCACCCTGCACGACACGCGCGCCGATCAGGAGGCCGGCGGTCGGGGCGAGGCCGCACGCCAGCGACGCGAGCGTGAACAGGCCGAGGCCGAGGACGTACATTCGCCGCCGCCCGTACAGGTCGCCGAGGCGCCCGCCCGTGATCAGGCCCGCTGCCAGCGCCAGGCCGAACCCCGCGACGATGAACTGGATCGCGGCCGGTCCGGCGTGCAGGTCCCGCTGGGTCGCCGGGATGGCCACGTTGACGATGAAGAAGTCGAGGGTGGTGATGAACGTGCCCGTCAGCAGGACCAGCAGGGGCGCCCATCCGGGGGCCGCCGTCCTGTGGTGGACCGGGCGTTCCAAGGTCGTCGTCATGCGGCAACCTTCGCGTGCGGGAGGTCATCTGGTCGATTACCTGACAGGTAGCGGCGTTGACAGCGGTTCGACGGCTCCTTACGCTCACCAAGCGGGCGCTAGGTTGGGTGGAGGTTCTGCGTGGCGGCACTGGCCAGTGACATCGGAGGCACCTTCACCGACGTGGTCCTGGTCGCGGACGGCCGCGTCCACGTCGCCAAGACCCTGACGACCCCGGACGATCCGACCGAGGGACTGCTGCGCGGCGTCCGCCGCGTGCTCGCCGACGCCGGGGTCGCGCCCGGGTCCGTCGACCGGTTCACGCACGCGACCACCCTCGCCACCAATGTCATCCTCGAGCGCCGGGGCGCCGCCGTCGCGTTCGTCACGACGCGCGGCTTCCGCTCGATGCTCGCGCTCGGCCGCCAGGCGCGCGTCGAGGAGGAGCGGTACGACCTGGCGTTCTCGCCGGGCGAGCCGCCGGTTCCCCTGACGCACACGTTCGAGGTGCCCGAACGCCTCGCCGCCGACGGCACCGTCCTCACCCCGCTCGACGAGGATGCCGCGCGGCGGGTCGCCGAGCGGATCGCGGGACTCGGTGTCGCGGCCGTGGCGATCTGCCTGCTGCACTCCCACGTCGATGACGTGCACGAGCGACGGCTGGCGTCCCTCATCGCCGAACGGCTCCCCGACGGCACGCCCGTCGTCATCTCCTCGGAGGTCTGGCCGGAACTCGGCGAGTACGAACGAGCGACGACCACACTCATGTCGGCGTACGTCGGCCCCGTCATGGCCGCCTACCTCCGCCGCCTGCGCGACCGCCTGAGCGAGCTGGGCATCACCGCGCCGGTGCACGTCATGGAGTCGGCAGGCGGCGTCCTGCCCGCCGAACTGGCCGCCTCCCGCGCAGTCTACACGATCGAGTCGGGCCCGGCGGCCGGCGTCGTCGCGGCGGCCCGGGAGGGCGCGCGCCGCGGGCTGACCGACCTGATCTCCTTCGACATGGGCGGCACGACCGCCAAGGCGGGCCTCGTACGGGGCGGCCGCCCGGGCGTCACCCACGAGTTCCAGGTCGGCGGCACGGGCAGCTTCGGCGGACGGCGGCCGGGCACCGGCGTGCCCATCAAGGTCCCGGCGATCGACCTGGCCGAGGTCGGTTCGGGCGGCGGCTCGATCGCCTGGGTGGAGTCCGGCACGCTCCGGGTCGGACCGCGCTCCGCCGGCGCCGCACCCGGCCCGGCGTGCTACGGGCGGGGCGGCACGCTGCCGACGGTCACCGACGCCGACCTGGTCCTCGGATACCTCGACCCGGAAGGCCTCGGCGACCTCCGGCTCCGCCCCGACCTCGCCGAGGAGGCCATCGCCCGGCACGTCGCCAAGCCGCTCGGCGTGGAGGTCGTCGAGGCGGCCGCGGCGATCCACGACATCGCCGGCGCGCAGATGGGCACGGCGGTGCACGTCGTCACCGTCCGGCGCGGCATCGACCCGCGCGGCTTCACGCTCGTCGCGCTGGGCGGCGCGGCCCCGACCCATGCCGTCGGCCTCGCGGAGCGGTTCGGAATCCGCCGGGTACTCGTGCCCGCCCGCTGCGGCGTCGGGTCGGCCGCCGGACTGCTCCACGCCGACCTGGCCATCGAGCGGTCGCGGACCTTCCTGGCACGGACGGCCGACGCCGACCCGGCGGCGCTCGAGGCCGTGCTAGCCGACCTGGAGACGGCCTGCCGTGCCGATCTCGGCGTGCGTGATGCTGGCGGCCGTGCCGATCTCGGCACGTGCGGCGCGGGCGGCCGGGTCGTGCGCTCCGTCGGGCTCCGGTTCGCGGGGCAAGCGCACGCCTTCACCGTCGAGCTGGTCCCCGGACCGGTCACCCGCGAGACCGTCGACGCCGCCGTCGCGGAGTTCTACGCGCGGTACCGCGAGTCGTACGGCATCGACCTGCGCGACCCGGCGGAGCTCACCGTCGCCCGGGCGCGCGTGTCCCTGCCCGCCGGCGCGGCGGACGTCCGCGCGGCGGACGCGCCACGGCCGGCTCCGGACCGCGTCCGGCGGGTGTGGTTCGAGGGAGCCTTCCGTGACGTCCCGGTGCGCGAACGGGCCGCCTGCGCCGCCGGGGAGCGGTTCACCGGGCCGTGCGTCATCACCGAGCCGCAGGCGTCGCTGCTCGTGCCGCCCGGCTGGACCGGCCTGGTCGACGAGCACGGCGCCGTGTCCGTGGAGAAGGGAGACCGTAGGTGACCGATGACCTGACCGCGGAGATCCTCCGCAACGCCCTGCGCGTCGCCGCCGAGGAGGCGAGCATCGTCGTGGTCCGCTCGGCGTACTCCACCTTCATCGTCGAGGGCGCGGACGCGGCGGCGGCCGTCCTCGACGCGCGCGGGCGCCTGGTCGCGCACTCGCTGTCCACCGCGCTCATCCAGTGCGCGAGCCTGCGCAGCGCCCTCCCGTACGTCATCGACGCCTACCCGCTCGACACCATGAGCCCGGGCGACGTCTTCTGCCTCAACGACGTGTACCAGGGCGGGGTCCACGCCAACGACCTGCTGGTCTTCCGGCCGGTTTTCCTCGACGGGACACCCGCCTACTTCACCGGCACGCTCATCCACGTCGCCGACCTGTCGGGCCTGTCTGCCGGCGGCATGGCCAGCGACGCCACCGACGTGTTCCTCGAAGGACTGCAGCTGCCGCCGGTCCGGATCGCCACCGCCGACGGCTGGGACGACGGCCTGACGCGGGTGCTCGCCGCCAACAGCCGCACCCCCGACAGGCTGCTCGGCGACCTGCGGGCACTCGTCGCGGGCGTCAACGTCGCCGCCCGCCGCCTCGAGGAACTCGCCACCGGACCCGGCCTCACCGCAGGCCAGGACCTCAGCGACGGACAAGACCTCCGCGACGGTCGGGGACCCGTCGGAGGCCAGGACCTCGCCATCGGCCAAGGACTCGGCGGAGGCCAGGGCCTCAGCGACAGACAAAACCCCCCTGACGGTCAGGGACCCGCCAGAGGCAAGGGCCTCGCCATCGGCCAAGGACTCGGCGGAGGCCAGGGCCTCAGCGACGGACAAGACCTCGGTGACGGTCAGAGACTCGGCGATGGTCAGGACCTCGTAGCAGGCAGGGGCGTCGGCGACGGTCAGGGCCTTGCGGCCGGTCAAGGGATCGGTGCCGGTGAGGGCCTCGCGGCCGGGATCGACGCCTATCTCGCGCACACCGAGAAGCGGATGCGCGCGGAGCTCGCGCGGCTGCCGAAGGGCACCTACGAGGGCGAGTACGCCGTCGAGGACGGGGACGAGCGGCACTGGATCCGTGTCGCTGTGACCGTCCACGGGGACGGGGTGCTGGTCGACTTCACCGGTACCGACCCTCAGGTCCCGAAGCCGGTCAACTCGGGCTTCTCGCAGACGCTCGGCGGCGTGCTGTACGCGCTGCGCTGCTTCGTCGACCCGTCGCTGCCGATGAACGAGGGCTGCTTCGCGCCGGTCGACGTGCGGATGCCCGAGGGAAGCCTGGTCAACTGCACGAAGCCGTACCCGGGCGGGGGCCGGTGGGGGACGGTCGCCGCCGCCGAGGAAGCGATCTTCGCGGCGCTCACGCAGGCGCTGCCCGGTCGCGGCGCGGCAGCCTCCGGCATCCTGCAGGCCTTCAGCCTCAGCGGCGCCACGAGCCCGTGGCTGCACATGGCGTTCGAGCTCGGCGGCATGGGCGCGCGGTACGGACGGGACGGGCCGGACGCGACAGGCGCGCTGTTCGGCGGCGGCCGCAACATCATCCCGCAGGTCGAACCGATCGAGGCCCGGCTGCCGGTTCGGGTCGAGGAGGTCACGCTCATCCCCGACTCCGGGGGACTCGGTCGCCGACGGGGCGGGCTCGGCACCCGTACGGTCATCCGGGTGCTGGAGGACGCGCGGGTCGACACGCGCGGCGACCGACTGCGCCACCCGCCCGCCGGAGCTGCGGGCGGCGGGCCCGGCCGGGCGGGCGGCTACCACCGCGAGCGCCTCGACGGGACCCGAGAACCGCTCCCCGCCAAGGCGACCCGCTCACCGTTGCGCGCGGGCGAGGCCCTGGTCGTCGAGACGTCCGGCGGCGGCGGATACGGCGACCCGGCCGAACGCGACCCCGAGGCCGTACGGCGGGACCTCCTCGACGGCAGGGTCACGCGGTGAGGTTCGGTGTCTCGCTCGGTCTCGTGCACGTGGGCGTCCGGTGGGAGCTGTTCGACGGGAGGGTCATCCGGTGAGATTCGGCGTCCCCCTCGGTCTCGTGCACCCGGGCATCTGGCGGGACCTGACCGTCGAGGCCGACCGGCTCGGCTTCGAGTCGGTGTGGATGCCCGAACACCTGGTCTTCGCGACCGATCTGTCGACCGCGACGTACCCGGGGACGGACCGGCCCGGCATCGTGCCGTCCACGCCGCTGTTCGACGCGCCCGCCTATCTGTGCGCGCTGGCCGCCGTCACCGAACGGGTCCGGCTCGGCACGGCCGTGCACCTGTTCGCGCTGCGTCATCCGTTCGTGAGCGCACGGGCGTTCGCGACGCTGGACCACGTCTCCGGCGGGCGTGCCATCGCGGGGGTGGGCGCCGGATGGTACGCGGGGGAGTGGGACGCGGCCGGGATCGACTTCGCGAGCCGGGGGCGGCGGCTGGACGAGGCCATCGACGTGGCCCGCCGCCTGTGGACGGAAGACGTAGTCGAACACCACGGAGATTTCTACGACTTCGACGAGGTCGCCTTCGAGCCCAGGCCGCACGGCATCCCGATTCTCGCGGGCGGCGAGTCACTCGCCGCGCTGCGCCGCGCGGCCACGCGGTGCGACGGGTGGATCAGCATGCCGCACACCGTCGAGTCGATCCGTCCGCAGCTCGACCGGCTCCGCAGTCTCCTCGCGGAGCGGCCGCACGACCGCCCCTTCGAGATCACCGTGCACGCGTACGAGCTGTCCGGCCCGGACGAGGTCCGTGCGTGGGCCGAACTGGGCGCGGACCGGCTGATCGTACGGCCCTGGACGCGCACCGGCGAGGCCCTCGGCGCCCTGAAACGCTTCGCCGAGCAGTACGAGCTCGGCGGCCGCTGATCCGCCGAGGTAGGCGGCGCCAGGGCGCCTGGAATCGCGTCAGCCGCTCTTCGGGCGCGACCAGCCGGTCGCCTTCCACGTGAGCGCGTACGAGGAGGCCGACCTGCCGACGAGCTTCATCAGGACGACATGGTCGTCGTTCATGAAGCACATCTCCGCGCCCTGGTGCAGGCCGCTGAAGGAAGGCCCGCCGCTCGCGGGCTGCCGGGTCACCGCCGTCTCGCAGGCGGCCCCGTCCAGGTCGCCTGTGACCATGGCGACCTCGCCGGAGTGCACCTGGATGTAAGGAGAGCCCAATCCGCAACCGAGGTACTCCAGCGGCATGCCGGCAGCGCCGGCCACGTCGGTCGTGACCGTGGGCCCCTCCTCGTCGAAGTCGAAGCCGTCGCTGAAGCAGCCCCCACCGGGCAGCGTGAACCGGACGTCGGTGAACTCCCGGCTGTATCCGGGCGTGGGCGCCGGGGTCGGGGCGGCCGCCGGGGAGCCGCCGCTCCCGATGACGGATGCGCCGGAGGCGGGCCCGCGTGCGGTCGTGGGGCTCATGCCGGGGTGACCCGACCCTGATGCGAGCGCGCCGACGACGACGGCGGTCAGGACGACGGACGCCGCAGCGATGCCGACGGCCGCCGCCGTGGGCATCCCACGTCTCGGCGGGGGACTCGCCACCGGCAGGGTGGCGGGCGACGCGTGCAGCGTGACCGGCGACGACGCGGGCGGCATGACAGCCGACGACGCGGCCGGGGCGGCAGGCGATGACGTGTGCGGGGCGGCAGGCGACGACGCGTGCGGGGTGGCGGCCGACGGCTGGGGTGAGGCGAACGGAGCCGGGCGTCCACCGGCCGCCCCGGGGACGGGCGTCGCCGGGCGCTCCTCCGGCGGCCGTACGGGATCATAGGCCGGGAGCGTCGCGGCGAGCGCGTCCGGCAGCCAGGATCCGGCGAGATCCGGTGTCGGATCGCCGGACTCGGCGCGCGCCACCTCCATGATCTCCGCCAGGTCCGGGCGCGTCTCCGGATCCTTGGCGAGGCAACGAGCGGCCAGGTCGCGAAGCGCGGGAGGGCAGCCGTCGAGGTCCGGAGGCTCGTTGAGGATCCGGTACAGCAGAGCGGCCTCGAGACCTTCGCCGAACGCCGGGCGGCCGGTCGCCGCGTACACCGCCAGCTGGCCCAGCGCGAACACGTCGGTGGCGGGCGTCGCGGGCCGGCCCCGGACCTGTTCGGGGGACATGAAGGCCGGAGTCCCGACACGCACCCCGGGGCGTGTCACCGCCGTCACGTCGGCGGCCCAGGCGATCCCGAAGTCGATCACCCGGGGACCGTCGCTGGCGAGGAGGACGTTCGAGGGCTTGAGGTCGCGGTGGATGAGGCGCGCGGCGTGGATCGTGGACAACGCCTCGGCGACCGCGCCGGTCAGCCGGAACACCATGGGCGCCGCGAACGGACCCTGCCCGGCGACGGCCTGCTGCAACGAGGGGCCCGCGACGTAGGCGGTGGCCATCCACGGTGTGGGCGCGTCGGCGTCCGCGTCGACGACCGTGGCGGTGTACAGGCCCTGGACGCGTTGCGCGGCGGCGATCTCCTGCCGGAACCGGCGCCGGAACTCCTCGTCCGCGGCGAACTCCGGGCGGACGACCTTGATGGCGATGGCCCGTCCTCCGGGCGTGAACGCCAGATACACGTTTCCCATCCCGCCGGCGCCCAGTCGCGCGTGCAGCGGATAGGAGGCGACCATCCGAGGGTCGCCCGGCCCCAACGGGGAGAATCTGGAATCCACGCGCGCCTTTCAACTGGAGTCGGGGTCACGGGCGTGACCGCACGCCGGCGTTCGGTTCTAAGGATCGTGAGAGTGGGCCGTCGCGTCATGTCCCCAATTTGGGGGACATGACGGTCCGCCGTACGTGCGCCATAGTGAGCCGGGCCGTCATGTCCCAAGATCTTGGGACATGACGGCCGGTGCGCCGTGCGTCACGGTGGGTCGATGCGGTCCGGCGTCGGCGGCGGAGTGGGCACGATCTCGAAGGCGTCCCGTGAATGGATGAGGAGTGCCGCATGGTCCCGGATCCCGTCGGCGCGCAGCAGGCCGATCGGCTGGTGTCCCACGCCTGCGTGGTGATCCGGGCGGCACTGCTGGCGCAGTTCTGCCTCGCGGTGCTCGTCGAGGGCCGCGGGTTTCATTCCGTCCAGGGGCTGCTCATCGTGGCGGCCGTCGCGGAGAGCGCGTGGCTCGCCTGGGTCCTGCTGACGGGCCCCGGACGGCCGAGGCCGATGGTCGCCGTCGCCGACGTCGCCTTCGGCGTCGCCGCGTTGGTGTTCGGAGCCTGGTCGGCACCTCCGAACGCCTCGCACTTCTGGGGAAACGCGATGTATCCCTTCACACTCGTGTCGAGTGGCGCGGTCCTGGCCGCGATGTGCGCGACCATGCGCGGCACCATGGCCGCGAGTACGACGCTGGCGTTCGCGTACGGCGCCGGCATGGCGTGGTTCCACGAGATGGACCCGGCCTACGCGGTCAACATCTCCATCGACATGCTGACCTACGTCCCCTTCGCCTGGGTCGCGCGGTGGCTCGGCACCGAGGCGGGGGCGCTCGGCGCACGCCTGGACGTCATGCAGGAGGAGGCCGTAGGCAAGGCGGAACAGCTCACCCAGGCCCGGGAGCAGGCGAGGCACGAACAGGAGGTGGCGGCGCTTCGGCTGACCGCCACCGAGACGGCGCTGGCGGCCGAGCGCGAACGGCTCGAGAACATGGCCTCGTTGCACGATCGGGTGTTGCAGACCATGGAGACCCTCGCACGGGAAGGCGTCCTGCCCGACCCGCGGCTGCGCTCACACGTCGCCGTGGAGGCGCGCTGGCTCCGCCGGTTGATCGAGGAGGGCGGCCGGCGTGAGGACGGTTCCCTGTCCGACCGGCTGTGGTCCGTGGCGGAGGAGTTCGAACGGCTGGGGCTGCGAGTGGAGTTCTCCGCACGCGGTCCGGCGGTCGCCATCGCCGAGCCATGCGTCCACGCGCTCACCGAAGCCGCCCGCGAGGCCCTCAACAACGTCGCCAAGCACTCGGGCGCGGCGTATGCGGTGATGCGGGCGGTGGTCGAACGGGATCGCGTCCTGGTCACCGTCGTCGACACGGGCCGCGGCTTCGACCCGGACGCGGTGCCGTGGGGCACGGGCCTGACCGACTCCGTCAAGACGCGCCTCGCGACCGTGAACGGCGGCCTTCTCATCGAGTCCGCTCCGGGCGAGGGGACACGGGTCGAATTGTGGGTACCGACATGATCCGCGTCGCGATCGTCGACGACCATCCGATCGCCCGCTGGGGCATCGAGCACGTCTTCGCCTCCCGCGACCTCCTCGACGTCGTCGCCGCAGTGGCGGAGCCCGCGGAACTGGCCGGGCCGCCCACCCCGGACGTGGTGCTGCTCGACCTCTATCTCCGGGAGGGCCGGCCGGCGCTGGAGGCGATCCGCGACCTGTCGGGACGCTGCCGCGTGCTGGTCCTGTCGGCGTCCTCCCGTCGCTTCGACGTGCTGGCGGCCCTGCGCGCGGGGGCGTCCGGCTACCTGACGAAGGACGCGCCTGAGGACGTCCTGGTGGAGGCGTTGCGGACGGTGCACGACGGGGGCTTTTACCTCTCGCCGCATCTGGCCGACATGCTGGCCGAGGCCCCCCACGACGCGCGACCGCGGCTGACGGCGCGCGAAGAAGAGGCGCTGCGCTGGGTCGCGGAGGGATTCACCCACGCCCAGGCCGCCCGGCGGATGGGTATCAGCGTCTGGACGTTCGAGACGCACCTGCGCCGGGTGCGCGCCAAGTTCGGCATCGGCAACACCGCCGAGCTGACCCGTTTCCTGCTCGAACGGGACCCGAGGGAGGACTGACCGCCCCCTGCGCCGCGCGACGGCGGTCCGTCGTGCACCGGTCGGCTCCAGGATCACGGTGGTGGGCCGCCGCGTCATGTCCCTTTTTGCGCGACATGACGCGGCGGCCATGTCACGCGCGGCTCGGCCGGTCTCTCCCGTCGGCGGGCGAGGTCACCAGGATTTGGTGCACTTGGTGCTGAGCGTGTCGGTCGTGGCGCATGACCAGGCCTTGTAGCCGGAGTCCTTGTGCCATCCGCCGTAGACCCACACGTTCTGTCCTTTGTCCGCGTAGTGCCAGGAATAGCGCTTGCCGTGCCGCTGGCGGACGAGTGCGAAATAGCACGTCGAGGACTTCGGGTACCGGTAGTAACGGCCGCGGACGTACCAGAAGCCCTTTGACTTCTCGGCGTCCATCGCCGCGTAACAGCCGTAACTCGTGGCGCCCTTGACGATGTTGTAGTGGATCGCTCCGCTGGCCGCGACGCCGTCGGCTCCGGCCTTCGCGCTCGCGGACGCCGGCGTGCCGAGAACGGCGACCATCGCCGCGCCCGCCAGCGCTCCGGCCGAAAGAATCCGCCTGGTCGACCTCATATTCCGCGTACCTCCGTCGAATACTCGACTGGCTTATTCGAGACCAAGGGATGGTAGCGGGATTACAGGCCGGGTTTTGTGACTTTCTCCACGAGAGTGGAAAGGGAGGGCGGGGCGGCCTCGCTGCCACTCGAGGCCGCCCCGCCGACCGTCTCATTCGACCGGACGCGCGAAGTCGCCGAGACGGTCCCAAGACCAGCCCGCGATGGCTGCCGCAGGAGCGCTGGTCGTATTTCCGACTATACCAATAGGAAATCCTGTGTAAAGGGCCTGAGGGATCTCGCCACCTCAGGTCGTCCGGAGGGCGGCCAGGACCGTCTCGTACATCACCGTGCGGATCTTGGCGACGGTACCGCCGTCCTTGCCGGCCAGCGGGGTGGCGAGGCCGACGGCCGCGGCCAGGACCTCGGCCTCCGGGGCGGCCCGGTCGACGATGCCGGCCGCTTGCGCCTCCTCGGCCGTGTACCGCCGGCCGGTGACCATGGCCTCGTGCGCGGTGGCCTTCGGCAGCCGGCCCTGGATCAGGGCGGCCATGCCGGGGGTGAAGGACAGTCCGAGGTCGACCTCGGGCAGGCAGAAGTACCCGCGGTCGGTCCGCATGACGCGGTGGTCGTGCGTCAGCGCGAGCATGGCCCCGGCCGCGAACGTGTGGCCGTTCAGCGCCGCGACCGTCGGCATCGGCAGGGTGAGGAACCGCGCGAAAAGGGCGTGGACCCGGTCCAGGTAGGGCCCCCACTCGTCGGGGTTGCGCCCCAGCCAGTCGAGGTCGAGGCCGTTCGAGTAGAACTTGCCGGTGCCGGTCGTCACCAGGGCCTTCGGCCCCTCGGTGGCCTCGAGCTCGTCGAGGACCTTCTCGAGCTCGTCGAGGAAGACGGGGCTGAAGCGGTTCTCTCCCTCGTCGAAGCGAAGGATCCGTACGTCCCCGTCCCGGCGCAGCTCGATCATGCCGTCTCCCCTTTGCTACTGGCGAGTAACTGTTGGGATGAGCATCTCATCTCCGTGCCGTCGGGTGAAAGACGGGGATCGTCCGCGGACGGCACGCCGAGGCGTTTGCGGGCCGCAGCATCGCCGGTATTCGGACCCCCGCCGACACGCCCGCCCGATAGCCTGGGGTGCGTCGCCTCCCGGCGGCGGCACGAGCGTTCCCCCGGAGCAGAAGAAGGACGGCATGAGCGAGGAATCCGGCTCCGTCGAGATCCTGTTCGTCGACGGCGCAGACGTGCCGATCAAGCACAAGCACGCCGACCGCATGGTCGTGATGCGGGACGCCGCCAAGCCCGACGGCGACGCGCTGTACTACACGCCCGCCGAGTGGGAGGCGTTCATCCTGGGCGTCAAGGACGGCGAGTTCGACGACATGGTCGAGGACGCGCCGAGCCCGTCCGAGCCGGCCTCCTGACGGAGGTCCTCACCGGCCTCCTCACGGCAGCGGCCGGTCTGCTTCTGCTCTGGCTGCTCCTCGTCGGCTTCCTGGCGCTGGCGCGGCCGAAGGGCGCGACGCTGGGCGACGCCGTACGCCTGCTGCCCGACCTGCTCCGGCTCGTCGCCCGGCTCGCGCGCGATCCCGTGCTGCCTCGCGGCGTACGCCTCCGGCTGTGGCTGCTGCTCGCCTACCTGGCGATGCCGATCGATCTCGTCCCCGACTTCATTCCGGTCCTCGGCTACGCCGACGACGCGATCCTCGTCGCCGTCGTGCTGCGCTCGGTGATCCGCCGGGCCGGACCGGACGCGGTCGCCCGCCACTGGCCCGGCGACGAGAAGGGACTCGAGGCCGTCCGCCGTCTCACCCGCACGTGAGCCGGCCGGTGCGGGGCGGTGTTCAGTCGTCGCGCAGGGCGCGGTCCCATCGGAGCTGCGCGGAGACCCGGCGCGGATCCCCGGGCGGCAGCACGCACGCCAGCTTGGCGAGGACCTCCAGATCGTCGTCCGCCACCTGCGCGTAGCACCACAGTGCCTCGGCGTCGCCGCGGTGCAGGACCTGCCTGCGCAGCTGGGCGGTCAGCTCGTCCCGCTCGGAGTGGACGGCCGGTGACTCGGAACGGGGGAGCAGCGGCCCCGGATACAGGCGTACGGCCGCCGCGACGTCACCGGCCGCCAGCAGCCGCCGTACGGTCAGGAAGTCGGCCTCGACGTCGCAGTCGAGGCGGTAGGGCTTGGCCCGGACGATGTTCCCGAGCTGCCCGCGGAGCCGATGGATCTCCGCCCGGACGGTCACCGGATTGCCCTCGTCACCGTAGATGTACAGCGACGACTGCTCGCCCGTCAGCCCGCTCGGATGAAGTGCGAGCAGCGCGAGCAGCTCCGCGTGCCGCAGGGACAGCGGGATGCGCCGGCCGTCGAGGAAGGCGCAGGGCTGTTCGTCGCCGAGCAGCCGCAGGGTGAGCGAGCACCGGTCCTCCGAGCCGGTGGCACGCAGCAGGTAGGCCTGGCCCAGCGTCTCCGCCACGGCGGTCCGGCCGTCGGGCAGCGCCACCCGGGCGCCGGCCTCCGGAACGACGACCCGCCCGCCGCGCCAGCCGTCGGGGACGGCCGCCAGGATGCGCCCCGTCGTCGTCACCAGAGCCCGGGTACCCCCGCGTACGTGGCGCATGTACCGGGCGCGCAGGCACTCGTCGCGGTGGTTCATCTCCAGGGTCAGCCAGGCCTCGGTGAGGCGGGCGGCGGCCTTCACCAGCGCGACGACCGCCGGGTGCAGGGCGTCGACCGTCGCGCTGATGTCCACACAGGCGATCACCTTGCCGGTGTCCGGGTCGACGATGGGCGCGCCGGCGCACGACCACGGATGGAGCACGCGGACCAGGTGCTCGGTGGCCCGGACGTACGTCGGGGCGCCGGTGCTCAGCGCCGTGCCGATGCCGTTCGTCCCGATGACCTCCTCCGACCAGCGGAACCCCTCGATCAGCCCGACGGCGTCCGCGCACCGCCGTACGTCGCTCGGGCCCTCGCTCCACAGCACCCGCGCGTCGCCATCGGTGATCACCATGAGGTGGGTCGTGGCGTCGGCCATGCCGCGCAGCGTGTCGCGGAGCTGCGGCAGGTACCGGTCCAGTGGATGGGCGGACCGGACGTCCGCCACCCTTGCCGCGTCGATCGCCTGGGGCGCCGCGCACATCTCCGGGTCGACGCCCGCCGCCAGCGAACGGCGCCACGACTCGCGGATCGGCGCGCGGCCGGTGAGGACCGATGCCGTGACCGCCGCCTCGCACAGCACGGCGGTCCGGCGATCACAGTCCGCGGGGTTGTCGCACACGTGGCTGCTTCGCATCGTGCTTCTCCATGGGGGCGTGTCTGCCCCGAGCATTGGGGCTGGAGACCCCGGCCGCAAGCGGTTCGGCCAAACTGACGACCTGCGATCATCGCCTTCGGTCATCGAGTCGTTGCAACCTGTTTGCAACCCTGGCTCGTCTAGCGTGCGTTCTGCGACCGCAACGGGGCGTCACCTTTCCGCTCCGGGACGCGGTCGCACGTGCAGGTTCGCCCGGACCCGTGAGAGGGGACGGATCCGGTGCACCGCGCACGCGCCCGCCGCCGTTGGGCTCGCCGGGAGAGGAGGCCCCGGCGGCGGGCGGCCCACCTTCGGTCCATCCGATCGGGGTGCGGCCCATCTTCAGCCTGTCCGATTGGGGTGCGCTTCACCTTCGGCTGCCGCCCGCCTCCTGTCAGTCCGATCGGGGTGCGGCCGCGCCGTACAGCAGGAGGCGGAGGGCCTCCGCGGTTCCCGAGGAATCGCCGGTGGCCAGGCGGCGCACCGCGAGGCCGTAGAGCAGCGCGACGACGGTGGGCGCCTTGGCCTCCGGGCCGGGGATGTCCAGGGCGGTCAGGATCGCGGTCGCCAGCCGGTCGTACGCCTCCATCGAGCGGACGGCGGCCTCCCGCACCAGCGGGTCGCGCGAGGCGTGCAGGTGCAGCTCGAGGGTAGCGACCTCCTCGGGACCGCGCGGCAGGTCGGCGATGGCGCGCTCGGCCTCCACGACGGCCTGTTCGGGGGTGATGCCCTGGAGTCGCGCGGCGATCTCGCTGATCCGCTGGATCTCCTCGTCGACGTAGCGGCTGAGGGTCTCCCGCAGGAGCTCGGCCTGGTTGGGGAAGTGGTATGTCAGCGACCCCAGCGCGACGCCCGCGGCCGTCGCGACCCGCCGGTTGGTGACCGCGCCGACGCCGTGTTCGCCGATCAGGCGGAGGGTGGCGAGCAGGATGCGTTCTCGTGTGTCTTCCATCTCAGAACAAGTCTGGCGTATCGGGCCCCTTTTCACCGAAGCCCGTTCGGGATTATCGTTCGTTCGAACGAACGATAGCGAACCTCGGGGGGTTCCTGTGATCGAAGGACTCACCAAAGACGCCGCGCGACTCGCCGCGGGCGAGGTCTCCTCCCGTGAGCTCGTGGAGTACTCCCTCGAGCGGATCGAGCGCGACACCCTCGGCGCCTTCCGTGTCGTCTGCGCCGACCAGGCACTGGACGACGCGGACCGGGCCGACCGATGGCGCGGGGAGGAACGCCCCGCGCTGCTCGGGGTCCCGGTCGCGATCAAGGACGACACCGACCTGGCCGGGCACATCACTCCCTTCGGCTGCCGCGGCAGGCACGAGCCGAAGACCGCCGACAGCGAGGTGGTCCGCAAGCTCCGCGCGGCCGGCGCGATCATCGTGGGCAAGACCAACACCAGCGAGCTCGGGCAGTGGCCGACCGGGGAGACCATCGGCTTCGGGATCGTGCGCAACCCCTGGGACTCCGAGCGCACGCCGGGCGGGTCGAGCGCCGGTTCGTCGGCGGCGGTCGCGGCCGGCCTGATCTCCGGAGCGGTCGGCTCCGACGGCGCGGGCTCCCTGCGCATCCCCGCCGCCTGGACCGGGCTCGTCGGCCTCAAACCCCAGCGCGGCCGCGTCTCCGTGTGGCCGCACGTCGACCCGTTCTACGGCATCGCGGTCGCCGGCCCCCTCACCCGTACGGTCGAGGACGCGGCGCTGCTCCTCGACGTGCTGACCGGAAACCACCCCGACGACGTCTACCGCCCGCCCGCGCCCGCCGAGCCCTACCGTGAGGCCGCCGCGCGGGAGCCCGGACGACTGCGGATCGCCGTCTCGTTCCGTTCGCCGTTCGGCGTGCCGTCCGCGGTCGACCCGGAGATCCGGGCGGCGGTGCTGCGCCTCGCGGGCGTCCTCGCCGACCTGGGACACGACGTCTTCCCGGCCGACCCGGACTACGGCCTGATCGGCCTGGCCTTCCTGCCGCGCGGGACCGCCGGGGTCGCGGACTGGCTCGACGCCACCCCGGATGCCGACCCCGAACCGGCCACCCGCACCGAGGCGCTCCTTGGCCGCCACATCGGACGGCGGCTCGTACCCGCCAGCCGCCGCGCCGAACCCCGCATGGGCCGCCGGATCGGGAAGATCTTCCAGCGCGCCGACGTCGTCCTGACCCCGGCCACCGCCCAGCTCCCGTTGCGCATCGGCGCGCTCAGCGGCCGCGGCTGGTGGGCGACCGGCAAGCTCGCGGCGGCGGCGTGCCCCTTCTGCTGGGCCTGGAACGTCCTCGGCTGGCCGGCCATCGGCGTACCCGCCGGGCTCAGCACCACCGGCCTGCCGATCGGCGCGCAGTTCCTGGGCCGGGAGAACGACGAGGCCACCCTCCTGTCGCTCGCCGCCCAGCTCGAGGCCGCCGAACGCTGGCCCGACCGCCGCCCGGCGGAAGCACCGAGCAGCGTCGGAGGGCTCGCCTAGCCGACCCTCACCCGGCTGATCATCGGCGTCCCCCGCTCATGGGAGGCAGCACATGCCGGTGATCAGCTCGGCGTTCGAACGTCAGCCGTCGACGCGCTCGGCGATCACGGAACCCTTGGGTGGACGTTTAGGTGATCTGTTCTCTTTGCGGATAATCGGCGGTCGCGGGGCCGCGTAGCTTGGCGGGTATGGCGGCGTTCGGGCAGTTCAGGGGCCATGTCGGTGTGCTCGCCTCCCTGTCATTCGTCGTCGGTGCCGCCGGGTGCGGGTCGTCGCCAGGCGCGCGGACGGCGGCGTACGGGGCGACGGCCAGTCCGTCGCCGGCGGGTGCGCAGCGCACGATCAAGCTTCCGGACTCCTTCGCCGACTACACCAGGCTGACCAGCGCGGACGCCCAGCGCGTCATCCAGGACATCCGCAAGGCCCAGGCCCAGCAGAACCCGGTGTTCGCCGCCAAGATGAAGATCGCGGTGTTCCAGCGGCACGGAGACGCCCACCAGCGGATCGCCTTCATCGGCCTGGCGGCCGGCGACCACCCGACCATCGCCCAGGAACTGCGTTCGAACCCGCCCTCGCGCGAGGTCGACTCCGCCCTCGCGGCCATGCCGCTGTCCGGCCCGAAGGACTACCCGGCGGGACCCCTCGGCGGCACGCTGCGCTGCGCCCCCGGATCGCGCGGCGGAGCCGGGTGCGCGTGGGCGGACGGCTCCACGGTGGGCGTGGTGGCGGGCTCCGCCCCCTCCGCCGACGAACTGGCGCGGACGACCCTCGCTCTCCGCAACGCCGCCGAGCGCTGAGACCCGCGCCTGACGAAAGTCAGGGGCGACCACCACCGATCGTGCGCTGTGGAGGCTCCCCGGTGATTCCTAAGTGATGCAGGCTGCGGTCCGTTCGTCACCGTCACGACGGTCTCGTTCGCCGATCGCGCCAGGTGGACGGTCACCGCCGCGCCGGGGGCGTGCTTGGCGGCGTTGGTGAGCGACTCCTGAACGACCCGGTGGACGGCGTGGCCGGCCATGTCCGGCAGGGGCACGGACCCGCCGTCCCCGCGCTCGTCCCGCAGTTCGACCGGCAGGCCCGACGCGCGGGCGCGTTCGACCAGGTCGGTGACGCTCTCCCGGGCCGGGGTCAGCGGCATGGCGGGATCCCCGCCGGGCCCCTCACGGAGCACGCCGATGATCTCCCGGAGCCGCTCGGTCGCCGACGCGGTGCCCGCGCGGAGCTCCCCGGCGGCGGCGCGATGGCGTTCGGGGAGATCGGGCGCCATCTCCAGGGCGCCCGCGCGCAGGGCGATCAGGCTGAGCTCGTGGCCGAGCGAGTCGTGCATGTCCTGGGCGATGCGTGCGCGCCCGCGCAGCCGCTCACGGTCGGTGACGATCAGCTGTTCGCGTTCGAGGCGTTCCGCGCGCTCCCACCCGGCCCGTACGAGCTCCTGCTGGAGCCGCCGGTAGCGGCCGATCAGCCATGGGCACATGACCAGGAACACCAGCGCGAGGGTCAGGTCGAACCAGGTCACCACCCACCGGGTCGCCGAGCCCTCGACGGTCCCGACGGCCACGGCCAGGGCGAGTTCCAGGAGGGCGATCGCGACGAACGACAGCAGCACGGGCCGGTCGCGCGGCAGGCGGCGGCCCGCCAGGTAGCCCATGACGGGCAGCGCGACGACGTACGACAGCGAGAACGGGCCCGGGCGCACCGCGAGGTACGCCCACTGCAGGAGAGAGAGGGCCGCCGCCCCGTACAGCGCGGTGAGGGGGCGGGACCGCGCGGTCGCGACGATGACGCCGAGGGCGGCCGACGCCGCCGCGACCATGGGCCAGGGCGCGCCCACGCCGCCCTGGGCGGCCCTCTCCGCCAGCACGGTGAGCGCGAAGAACCCCCAGAGCAGCCCGTCCCTGACCGACCTGCGCACGGGCGAACCGTACCTGCCGTGGCTCCCCGTCGATACCGACGAAAGTCAGGTCCTCGATCAGTAGCCCGCGCCGGTACCGACAAAAGTCGGGTCAGTAGCCGGCGCCGGTGAGCATGCCGCCGTCGATGAGGATCTCGCTGCCGGTGCAGTAGCCGGACTCGTCGGAGGCGAGGAAGACGACCAGCGCCGGCACCTCGTCCGGTTTGCCCATCCGTTTCAGCGGCAGGGCGTTGAAGAACGCCTCGGCGCTGTCGGCGGTCGCGGCGACCACGTCCGGGTCCATCGACATCGCGGTGAGGATGGCCCCGGGGTGGATGGAGTTCACGCGGATGCCGTACGCGCCGAGCTCGCGCGCCGCCGCCTTCGTCAGCCCGCGGACGCCGAACTTGCTGGCGGAGTACGCCGCGAGCCCGGACGCGCCGATGAAGCCCTCGGTGGAGGAGACGTTGACGATGGACCCGCCGCCGGCCGCCTTCATCGGCTCGATGACCGACTTCACGCCGAGCCACTGCCCGATGAGGTTGACCTCGATGATCCGGGTGCACTCCTCCAGGGTCATCTCCTCGATCGTCCGGTGCCTGATGATCCCGGCGTTGTTCACCAGCACGGTGAGGCCGCCGAAGGCCGTGACGGCGGTGTCGACGGCGGTCCGCCAGTCCTCCGGCCGGGTGACGTCCATCGGCACGAAGCGCACCGCGTCCCCGAGCTCGGCGGCGAGCTTGCCGCCCTCTTCCTCCAGGACGTCGCCGAACACCACCCTGGCGCCCTCGGCGACGAACCGCCGTACATGGGCCTTGCCCATGCCCCGGGCGCCACCGGTGATCAGCGCCACCTTCTCGTCGAGCCTGCCCATGGCCACCTCACGCTCTCCGCCGCTGGTCGCGGACCTTGGCCACCGCCACCGCCGTGGCGGCCGCCTCCACGCTCCGATAGGTCGGTACCCCCGCCGCCCGGGCGATCGCCCGTAGCTCGTCCTCGACGCCGGCCGGGGCGTACTCGGCGTTGCGCAGCACGAGGATCACCCGCGTGCCGGTCAGCTCGCGCTGCAGCTCCCCGACGCCGCGCGCGTAGGCGAGGAGCGGGTCGGCGCTGTCGCCGAAGGTGAAGAAGCTCTGCACGTTCACGTGCGTGATCACGTCCGGGTACGGCCGGTCCGCTTCCCGCTGGATCGCCGTGACGACCTGCCCCACGAGGTCCGGCTTGCCGCGCGGGCCCACCGGGATCTCCAGGGGGTTGCCGGGGACGGCGCCGACGGGCAGGCCGAGGTCGACTCCGGGCAGCGGGGCGAGCCGCAGCCCGGCCCGGTCGAGGGCGTCGGCGGCGAGCACGCTGGCCCCGCCGCTCGGCCCGACGACGAGGACGTCGGGGGAGACGGGCACCTCCCGCCCGGCGTGCAGGTCGAGCAGGTCGAGGGCGCCGATCAGGTCGTCCTGGGCGGTGACCAGCGGCAGCACGGCCTGCATTGCCAGGGCCTCCCAGACCCGGGCGTCGCCGACCATCGCCCCGGTGTGCGACGCGGCGGCCCGGTGGCCCTGCGCGGAGCGCCCGCCGACGAGGGCGACCACCGGCTTGGACACCGCGCGCAGCGCGTCGAACAGCGCCCGGCCGTCGCGCGGGTCCTCCAGGTACAGGCCGATCACGGACGTGTCGTCGTCGGCGGCGAAGTAGCGCAGCAGCTCCGCGGGGCCGACGTCGGCGCTGTTGCCGACCGTGGCGACCTTGGAGAAGGCCAGGCCGCGGTGCTCGCCGACCTTGATGACCTCCCCGGCGAGCCCGCCGCTCTGTGAGATCAGCGCGATCCGCCCCGGGCGGCCCGGCCGCCCGCCGATGAACGTCTGGCCGCCCGCCGGGGAGTACACGCCCATGCAGTTGGGACCCAGTAGGCGCACGCCCGCGTCGTGCGCGGCGGCGAGGAGCTCATCCTCCAGGCCCGCGGCGCCGGTCTCCCGGAAACCGCCGCTCATCACCTGCACGAAGGGGATGCCACGGGCCTCGCGCACGACGTCCGGGCAGCGCTCGGCGGGGACCGCCACCAGGGCGTAGTCCACGTCGGCCCCCTCCAGGGACGGCACGCAGGGCACCCCGTCGATCTCGTCCGCCGTCGGATGAACGGCGACGAGACCGGTGTGGCCCGCCGCGCGGTAGAAGCCGAGGAACATGTTGCCGAAGTTCGGCCGCTTGGTGGAGGCGCCCACGACCGCCACGCCGCGCGGCGCGAACAGCAGGTCGAAGTTCTGCGAGAGAGGCTCCGCGCATTCGCGGGGCGTCACGTCGGCGGGGCCCAGGAGACGGGCGTCCACCGCGACCGCCCCTTCCGGCGTGCAGATGACCGGGTTCAGCTCGAACTCGGTGAACCCCTCGCCGAGGCTCTCGACCACGCCGCCGGGGCCGCCGACCGCGAGCAGTAGCTTGACGAGCGCGTCCCGGTCGACCGCGGGCGACCCGCGGAAGCCGTCGAGGAGGGCCGCGCCGCGCAGCTCCGCCAGCATCCGCCGGGCGTCGTCCTCGGTGATGGGGCACAGGCGCAGCGCGGTGTCGCGCAGCACTTCGGTCCAGACCCCGCCGAGGCCGACCAGGAGCACGGGCCCGAACGACGGGTCGCGGACCGCCCCGACGATCACTTCGACGCCGGGCGGCGCCTGCTCCTCCACGAGATAGCCCTCGACCGTGACGCCGGATCCCGTCAGCGCCGCCCGGATCTCGGCCGCGGCCCGCGCCGCCTTGACCGGAGAGCCGAGCCCGAGCCGTACGGCACCGGCCTCGCTCTTGTGCACCAGCCCGGGACCGTACGCCTTGACGACGAGAGGCGGCGTCAGCCCGCCCGCCGCGACGGCGACGTCCTCGGCGGACCGGGCCGTCGCCCCACGCGGCACGGCGATCCCGAAGCCGGACACGAACTCCTTCACCACATGCTCGGCGGTCGCCACAGGCAACTCCATACCGTTCCTCACAGGCGCTCCAGCAGGTCGGCGTATCGGGCGCGGATCTCGCGGCGCAACAGCTTGCCGGGGCCGCCGGACGCGTCCTGGGTGTGCGGCAGTTCGTCCGCCACGACGACGAGGTCGGGCACCTGGTGTGCGGGCAGCCGGCCGGCGAGCCGGGCCTTCACCTCGTCGGCGGCGAGGGCGGCTCCGGCACGGGGGACGATCGCCACGAGGATCCGCTGCTCGACCGCGTCCTCGCCGTCGGCCTGCGCCGGGACGCCGACGACGCCCGCCTCCGCCACGCCGTCGAGCTCGATCGCCGTGTCCTCCAGGCCGCTCGGCTGGGACCAGACGCCGCCCTTGAGGATGGCGTCCTCGCGCCGGCCGAGCACGGTCAGGAAGCCGTCGTCGTCGACGGTCCCCAGGTCGCCGCCGACGTACCAGCCGTCGCGAAGGACCTGCGCGGTCTTGTCCGGCAGCTTGTCGTACCCCTGCATGAGGTTCGGCCCGGTCAGGTTGATCTCGCCGACCCGGTTCACGAGCCGCTCGCCGTCCGGGCCGGTGACGCGCACCGCCGTGGAGGTGCGGGCCCGGCCCACGGAGGAGATGTCCTGGCTGCCGTCGTCCTGCCGCCCGATGCAGGTGTACGGCGCCTCGGTCTGGCCGTAGTAGCTGAAGATCGCTGCTCCGGGCAGCCGCTTCATGATCCTCTCGCGCAGGGACGGGAGCAGCGGCTCGCCGCCGAGCACGATCGCCGACAGCGACGACAGGTCCACGTCGGCATGGTCGTCCGACCCGAGCAGGGCGGAGAAGAAGCTGGGGATGAGGCTGACGTGGGTCACGCGTTCGCGCGGCACGACCTTGAGGAAGTTGGCCGGGCCCCAGTCCTGCTCGAGCACGAGCCGCATGCCCGCGTAGAACGCCGGGCCGACCAGCGCGGGGAACCCGATGCCCCAGATGATCGCGCCGGTGCCCATGACCGAGTCGGCGGCTTGGGGGATGTCCAGCCAGATCTGCGCCGAGGCCAGGCTGGAAGAGTGCGTGTGCCGCACGGCCTTGGGCAGACCGGTCGTGCCCGAGGTGTAGAACAGCGCCATCAGGTCGTCGCCGTGCCCGCCGAGCGTGGGCTCGTCCTCGGTGGCGGCGGACGCCAGCGCGTCGAGGTCGACGGCGTCCTCGGCCGGCCCGCCCACCCGGAGCCACCGGCGCACTCCCGGAAGCCGGGGACGTACGGCCGCGACGAGCTTCTCGACGCTCGCGTCGTAGACGAACGCGGCGCACTCGGAGTGCTCGACGACCTGGGCGAGGGTGTCCTCCGGCCAGTACGGGTTGAGCGCGCAGACGACCGAGCCGAGCTTCATCTGCGCCAGGTACACCTCGGCGACGTTCAGCGTCTCGTTCATCAGCGAGGCGACGCGCTGCCCGGGGCCGATCCCCGCCTCCAGCAGCGCGTGCGCCACCCGGTTGACCTTCCGGTTGAGCCCGTCGTAGGTGAGGCTGGTCTCGCCGCAGTAGGTGAGCGCCACCTTGTCCGGGGTGCGCAGCGCGCCGGCGGTGAGGATCGCGTAGGCGTAGTTGCCGAATGGTGATCGCGCCACTGGAGTCTCCTGGTGCGGGGGAGGGGGCTGATCGATGGGAGCGGTCGTCCGTGGCCTGGTCGAGGGTGGGCGTCGGGGTGAGCGATCAGCGCGGTGCGTAGACGACGAGGGGGTTGTCGTCGGGATCGCGGAGCACGGCTCTGGTCTCGTGCGGTCCCTCGTCCGGACCGGCGACGAGCCGCGCGCCCGCGGCGGTGAGCCGCTCGACGGCGGCCGCCACGTCGGGGACCTTGAACGACGCGGCAGGGTCCCCGCCGGTGACGTCCTCGGCCGGTCCGGCCAGGGCGAGCGTCGTACCGCCGGCGTCCAGCGCGGCGAATCGCCCGCCATCGGTGAACTTCACCGCGAGCCCCAGCCCGTCGCGGTAGAAGGCGACGGCCCGGTCGACGTCGCTCACCGGATACAGGACGTTGCCGATCTTCACGCTGGCCTCCAGTTGGGGATGCGGCCGAATCCGGGGAGCTCGTCGAAGCTCGCGCGGACGGGCATGCCGACGCGCACCTCCTCCGGGGCGATGTCGCCGACGATGTCACCGAACGCCCGGACGCCCTCCTCGAGGTCGATCCAGGCGAGGACGTACGGCGTCGTGAGCCCGGGCAGGAACGCCCGGTGGACGACGCTGAAGGTGTGCACCGTGCCGCGCCCGGACACCGGCTCGTACGGCAGGTCCGTGCCGCCGCAGTGCGGGCAGGCGGGCTCGGGGAGGTGGACGCGGCGTCCGCACGCGCGGCAGCGCTGGACGGCGAGTTCTCCGCGCTGGCACGCCTCCCAGTAAGGCGCGGTCAGCGCGCTCGGCCGGGGCAGCGGGCGCGGGTCCATCGATTGCCAAGCTAGCGCACGCTTGGTAGGCGGGCAAGACATGGTGATCTTCGATGTCGGGCCTGCTTTGACGGCGGCCATTACGATTGTCCGGGCGGGGGACGTTAACGTAGGGGAAAATCGGGGCTGATGAGACAGCTGATGAGACAGAAGAAACTCTGGCTGATCGTCGCCGTCGTCGCGGTGGTGCTCGTAGGGGCCGCGGGGGGCGGGGCGTACGTTCTGCTGCGCACGAAGGGGAGCCCGGAGGCGACTGCCGAGGAGTTCCTCGCCGGGTGGCGGCGCGGCGACCTGACGGCGATGCGGACCGCGACGGCCACGCCGCCGGCCGACTTCGACCAGTACTACCAGGGCCTGCGCACCGGTCTGGGCGCGACGAAGGTCGAAGCCTCACTCGGCACGGTCACCAAGCACGGTAAGGAGGCGACCGCGCCCTTCACCGCCGTCGTCACCCTGCCCGCGGGGACCTGGAAGTACCAGGGACGGTTCCGTCTGGTCACCACGCACCGTGAGTGGAAGGTCGCGTGGAGCCCGGAGGCGATCCACCCCGACCTGCACGCCGGCCAGCACCTGACGACCGCGTCCAAGTGGGAGAAGCGCGGCAAGGTCGTCGCGGCCGATGGAACCGCCATCGACGGCACCGACGTGTCCGGTTCGATCCAGCAGCTCGTCGGTTCGACCGCGCCCCTGACCGCCAAGCAGGCCAAGAAGCTCGGCACGCCGTACGCCAAGGGGGACGTCGTCGGGCAGTCGGGCATCCAGCAGCGGTTCGACAAGCGGCTGGCCGGCACGCCCGCCACGACCATCTCGACCGCCGACGCGTCCGGCCGCACGGTCAAGGCCATCGGCGGGTTTACCGGCAAGCCGGGGCAGGACGTCAGGACCAGCCTCGACATGCACGTCCAGCAGGCGCTCTCGAATGCGCTCCAGGGCCAGAAGAAGCCGACGTCCATGGTGGCGATGCGGCCCGCGACCGGGCAGATCCTGGGGGTCGGCAACATCCCGGGCGGCTTCGACCGGGCGATGCAGGGCATCTATCCGCCCGGATCGACCTTCAAGGTGGTCACGGCGTACGCCCTGCTCCAGGCCGGGCTCACCCCCTCGTCGAAGGTGCAGTGCCCGAAGAAGGCCAACATCGGCGGGCAGGTGATCCACAACTCCGAGGACGAAGGTGGCGCCGCCGACATGACCTTCAAGGACGCGCTCGCCCAGTCCTGCAACACCGCCTTCTCCCTGCAGACCCAGAAGCTGCTCACCGCGCCGAAGCTGGCGAGCGCGGCGAGTACTTTCGGGTTCAACCAGAAGATCGATCCCGGGGTCACCGTGCGGCCGGGCAGTTTCCCCACGCCGACGAGCGACGCCGAGAAAGCGGTCGCCGGCTTCGGTCAGGGCCGCGACCTGGCCAACGCCCTCTCGATGGTCGGCGTGGCGGCCGGTGTCGCCGACGGCAACTGGCGGCCCCCGGTGTTCGTCACCCAGCCGGCGGTGCCGCAGAAGGTCAAGCCCTCCCGGCTCGACTCCTCGGCCAGGAGCAGCCTGGCGGACATGATGCACGCCGTGGTGACCTCCGGCACCGCCAAACCGGCCGGGCTGCCCGCGGGCACGGCCGGCAAGACCGGCACGGCCGAGTACGGCTCCGCGCAGGGCAAGGACAAGAAGCCGAAGACGCACGCCTGGTTCATCGGCTTCCGCGGCGACGTGGCGTTCGCCGTCGTCGTCGAGGACGGCGGCTTCGGCGCCAAGGCGGCGGCCCCCATCGCCGCCCGCTTCCTCAAGACCCTCTAAGCGGACGAGGGCGTCTCGGCGGCGGGGATACGGGCTCGCCCGTCCGCCGCCGAGACGCCCTCGTCGGCTGGCCCTCGTCGGCCGGCCCTCGTCCGCCGGGCCTCGGCGCGGGGTTCGGTCGCCGGGCGGACGTGCCGTCAGCGTGCGGCGAGCGCGCGGCGGGAGAGGCGGTCGGCGCGCCGGGTGCTCTCCGGCAGGCGGTAGCGCGGCGTGAGACGCAAGGTCACCTCGCAGGCCGTCTCCAGGTCGGTGAGGTGACCGACGGAGACGAAGATCGGCCGCACGCCCGTCTGGGTGCGCAGCGCGCGGCCGACGACCTCGTCGCCGTCCGTCACGTTGCTCCAGGAGCCGCGGTCGGCGCCCGGCTCGTCGTACGCGCCGACCAGCCGCGTCTTGCCGATCCCGATCGCCGGCAGCCCGGTGAGCACGCCCAGGTGGCAGGCGAGACCGAAGCGCTTCGGGTGCGCGAGCCCGTGACCGTCGCAGATCAGCAGGTCGGGCGTGACGTTCAGCCGGCGCAGCCCCTCGATCAGCGCCGGCAGCTCGCGGAACGCGAACAACCCCGGCACGTACGGGAACGACGGCCGGTCGAGGACGACGATCTCCTCGACCACGTCGAGGCCGTCCAGGTCGAGGACCACCACGGCCGCGGCGAGCCGGTCCTCCGCGTACGCGACGTCGAGTCCCGCGACGGTCCGTACGGACGCCGGGCCCGGCGAGGTGAGGTCGACGCACGAACGCAGCCGGTCCTGGACGGCCTCGGCCTCGCGGACCGAGGTCGGCCAGGAAGGGAGATCCGGAAGTTCCACGCTGCTCCGCTCAAGTCCGATCAACGAGCGTAAAACTATAGTTCCGTCGCCGCGAGTCCGGACGCTCGAATGGTCACCGGTGACCGTGGAGAACCGGCAGAACCCGTCGCAGCATCTCGACGACAACGCAGCGTGCGCTGTCGCAAGCGGGTGGCCGTGGTCAGAGGACCGCGAGAGGGTTGATCGGGCTGGCCGTGCCGCCCTCGATGGCCAGGGGCGCCGCCACGAACAGGAAGTCCGTACGGCCCGTGGCGGCCAGCTCCTCCAGCCAGAGCATCTCGGCCAGGTGAATGCCGTGCCGCCACAGGAAGATCAGGTGGAGGTCGTCGTCGAGGCCCTCGTCGGCGAGCTGACGTTCGTTGAGGCCGCCGATCGCGGCGTTGTCGCACGCCACCATCGCCACGTCCCACTCCGCCAGCCGGCGCCCGCCGTCGGCCGACAGGCCGGGCTGCCCGGCCCAGTACGTCTCCGGCGAGTCCTGCCACGTCAGCGGCCATCCGGTGCGGATCACGGCGATGTCCCCGGGCCGTACGTTCACCCCGCACGCCGCGAGCTCGTCACCCGAGATCCGGTCCCCGGCGGCCAGGTGATCGACGCCCCGCAGGCGAGGAACGTCGAACAGCACGCCGCGCCCGACCACCGGGCCCGCCTTGTCGATGCCGCACCGCGTCGCGCCGTACGAGCGGACCCGCCCGGCCGGATGCCCGTTGAACAGCTCGTCGCCGGCCCACATGTGGCACAGCGCGTCCATGTGCGTGGTGGTGCCGTGCGGCGTGACGACGATCGCGTCGTCGGCCATCTTCAGGCCCGCGCCGATCGGCCGGGCGCCGGCGGCGTAGTCGCCTGCGTCCACCGACATGAAGTGCTGCGGCAGCGGACGGCCGCGTAGGTGCGGAACGGTGGTCGGCGCGGGCGAGGAGGTGGCGCCGCGGATCGGCAGCGACAGGCTCAGCGGCCGGCCCTCCCGTACGCAGGACGCGGCGGCCCGTACGACGTCGGGGGTGAGGAGGTTCAGCGCGCCGCGCTCGTCGACGTCACCCCAGCGCCCCCAGTTATTAGACTCGTTCACCTAGTCCTCCGGAGGATGCCCCGGCCTTCAGGCCGGGGAGGAATTTGGGCTCTGCCAGAACCGTCCAGACTCAGCCGGGACCGTCCAAAAACAGAATTTACCGCAATTCGACAAACTGCTTTACGCGTGTGTGTGTTATCTGTAATTTCTCGGTCATGCGAACGGCGTACAAGTGCCGGGCCTACCCGGATCCCGAACAGGCGGCGGTGTTCAGCCGCACGTTCGGGTGTGTGCGCCTGGTGTGGAACATGACCCTGGCCGAACGCCACGTGGCCTACCACGAGCGGGGCGAGAAGACCTCTTACAGGCAGACCGATGCGGCGTTGACCGGGTGGAAGAAGACCGAGGACCTGGCGTTCTTGTCCGAGGTGTCGTCGGTCCCGCTGCAGCAGACGCTGCGGCATCAGCACGCGGCGTTCGCGAACTTCTTCGCCGGCCGCGCGAAGTACCCGCGTTTCAAGAACCGCACCTCCCGGCAGACCGCGCACTACACCCGCTCGGCGTTCCGCATGAAGAGCGGCGAGCTGTACATGGCCAAGACCACGACGCCGCTGAGGTTCGTGTGGTCCTTCGACGACGTTGATCTGCTCACGCTGAACCCGACCATGGTCGTCATCTCCCGGGATCCGGACGGTCGCTGGTACGTGACGTTCGCCATCGACACCGACGCGCCCGAGCCCATGGACGAGGCCGGGCACGCCATCGGCGTCGATCTGGGGGTGAAGAACTTCGCGGTCACCTCCGACGGAGATCGCATCGCCAATCCGCGACATCTGGAGCGCAAGGCCCGCAATCTCGCTCGCTATCAGCGGCGTATGGCCCGCTGTCAGCGTGGGAGCGCCAACCGGCGTAAGGCCAAGGCGAAGGTCGCCCGCGCCCACCGCAAGGTCCGCAACGCCCGCGCCGACTTCCTGCACCGCACCAGCACCAACCTGATCCGCAGGGCGGACACCATCGTGATCGAAGACCTCGCGGTCACCAACATGGTCAAAAACCGTAGGCTGGCGCGGGTGATCAGTGATGCGGGGTGGGGTGAGTTCCGCAGGCAGTTGGAGTACAAGGCCGAACGCGTCGGGCGCACCCTCGTGGTGATCGATCGCTGGTACCCCTCTTCCAAGACTTGCTCGGCTTGCGGGCACCTGCTGGCCAAGCTGAGCCTTTCGACCCGGCGCTGGACATGTCCGGGTTGCCGCACCCGGCATGACCGGGACATCAACGCGGCCAAGAACATCCTTGCGGCTGGTCGAGCCGTAGCCAGGCAAACCCCTGGCGATGCCTGTGGAGCTGATGTAAGACGGCAAGGGTCCTCCCTTCCGCAGTCGGCGCTGAAACAGGAACCCCGCGCCGCGAGGCGCCCGGCCTAAGCCGGACCGGCCACACGGCCGATGGGACTCCCCCTTCTTCAGAAGGGGGGGAAGAAGTCAAAATTTCGTCCCTCCAGGAGTCAGGCACATGATCGAAGGTCACTGCGATCCGGCGTTCGAAGAGGTCCGGACGGCGTTCGCCGACGGCTTCGCGCGAGGTGAGGAGTTCGGCGCCGCCGTCGCGGTCTACGTGGGCGACCGGTGCGTCGTGGACCTGTGGGGCGGGCTCGCGGACCGCCGCTCCGGCCGGCCGTGGCTGCGCGACACCCCGTGCCTGGCGTTCTCCTGCACCAAGGCCGTGACGGCCACGGCGGCGCTGCTGCTCGCCGAGCGCGGCCTGTACGACCTGGAGGCACCGGTGACGTCGTGGTGGCCGGAGTTCGGCGCGGCCGGCAAGGCGGACGCGACCGCCGAGCACCTGCTGTCGCACCAGGTGGGACTGCCCGCCCTGCGCCGCGACGTGCCGGTCGCCGAGGCCCACGACCCGGCGGCGATGGCGGCGCTGCTCGCGGCGCAGGAGCCGGAGTGGAAGCCCGGCACCGGGCACGGGTACCACGCGATCACCTTCGGGTGGCTGGCCGGCGAGATCGTCCGCCGTTGCTCCGGCCGTACGGTCGGGGAGTTCGTCCGCGACGAGATCGCCGGGCCGCTCGGCCTCGACCTGCACATCGGCGCACCGGACGACGTGATCGAGCGGGCCGCCCGGCTCAGCGCGGGCCGGAAGGCCGACAAGGGCGGTGCCGCGCGTAAGGGCGGGCCCAGCGGGACCGGCGAGGTGCCCATGCCCCTCAGCCCCGAGGACCCCCTCGCCAAGATGACGGCGGGGTTCCGCGACCCGAACAGCCTGCTCAACCGGACGTTCGACAACCCGAACATCAACAGCCTGCCCGGCGGCAACAACAACCCCGAGATGCTGCGGGCGGGCTGGCCCGCGCTCGGCATGGTGACCACGGCGCGGGCGCTCGCCGAGTTCTACCGCGACCTGCTGGCCGCCCGGATCGTCGGCCGTACGACGCTGCGCGACGCCGTCGTACGGCGGGTGGCCGGACCGGACCGCGTGATGTACATCGACAGCTCGTTCGGCCTCGGCTTCATGCGGCCGTCGCTGGTGTTCCTCACGCCCAGGGCGGGCTGGGACTCCGCGTTCGGGCACACGGGTCTGGGCGGCTCGATCAGCCTCGGCGACATCGAGAAGGGCCTGGCCCTCGCGTACATCCCGAACCGCATGGGCGACGAGGTCTCCGGCGGCGTCCGCGCCTACCGCCTGCTGGAGGCGGCGTACGCGAGTCTCTGACATGGTCAGCACATCGTGATGCCGCCGCTGACGGACAGGGTCTGCCCGGTGATGTAGCCGGCCCGGTCGGTGCACAGGAACGCGACGAGGCCCGCCACGTCGGCGGGACGGCCGATGCGGCGCAGCGGGATCTGCCGGGCGAGCTTCTCCAGCAGCCCGGGGTGGCGTTCGGCGACCGCGTGCTGCATCGCGGTGTCGGTCGGCCCGGGGCACACCACGTTGCTGGTGACGCCCTGCCGGGCGGCCTCCCGCGCCAGGGTCTTGGCCAGCCCGAACAGCCCGGCCTTCGTCGCGGCGTACGCGCCCTCGCCGCCCGACCCGGCCCGCGCGCCGTCGGAGGAGATGAAGATGAGGCGGCCCCAGTCGCGCATCCCGGGCAGCAGCAGGCGGGTGAGGTACATGGGCGCCCGCAGGTTGATCCTCCACATGAGGTCCCAGGCGGCGGGGTCGCTGTCGGTGAACGGCTCGACGATGCTGATCCCCGCGTTGTGCACGAGGATGTCGGGGGAGCCGACCCGGCCCGCCAGGTCGTCGATGCTCGCCGGGTCCGCCAGGTCGACCCGCTCGGCGACCGCGTCCGGAAGGGCCGCGGCGGTCTTGCGCGCCGCGCCCTCGTCGAGGTCGGCGACGATGACCCGGGCACCGAGCGCGGCCAGGTCCGCGCAGATCGCCGTGCCGATCCCACCGGCGCCTCCGGTCACCAGCGCGGTGCGCCCGGCGAGCGACAACCCTTCCATCCCAACCTCCGCCAAAGAATGTCACCTACGACCAATTTGTCAGTTATATCTCTAGGACCTTTTTTCTTGTTTCTCTAGCCATCAGACAACTGATCCCCCAATAATGCTTCACATGGATCGTCGTATGCGTGTCGCCATGCTGGCTTGGTTCCGGCTGTCGCGCCCGATTCGGCGGTTCGATGACCCCTTCCCGGAAGGGGTCGAGATGAGGTTGTTTCGTGCTTCCGAGGCGAAATTCGGGCAAATGCCCAAGGGTAGCGTTTATGCGTAGGTCTTATAAATTCTTGATCCGCCCTACGAGTAAGCAGGCCGCTACGCTTACCGCGTGCCTGGAGGATCATCGCCAGCTGTACAACGGCGCCTTGGAACACCGGCGTATCACATACCGCAAAGCGGGTGTGACGGTCCGATACAGTGACCAGTCGGAGGAACTGAAGCACATTCGCGCCGACGACCAAACCGGGCAAGGTCGGTGGTCGTTCTCCTCCCAGCAGGCAACGTTGCGTCGCCTGGAAAAGGCGTTCGCGGCGTTCTTCGCTCGGCTTCGGGAAGGTCGCACCCCGGGGTTTCCGCGCTTTAAGGGGCGTGGGTGGTTTGACTCGGTAACTTGGCCCAAAGACGGTGACGGCTGCAGATGGGACTCTCAGCCCGAGCATCCGACCGCCACTTTCGTCCGCCTGCAGGGCATCGGGCACGTTCGGGTCCACCAGCACCGGCCGGTGCAGGGCCGGGTAAAGACGATCAGCGTGAAACGGGAAGGCACCCGCTGGTACGTCGTGCTGTCGTGCGACGACGTACCCGCTCGGATGATTCCCGCCTCTGGCGTGGCGGCCGGGATCGACATGGGCGTCGCCTCGCTTGTCACTACCAGTGACGGTGAACACTTCGCTAATCCACGTCACCTGGCCGCATCCGCCGACCGCCTCGCGACCGCGCAGCGCGACCTTGCCCGCAAGAAACGCGGTTCCAACCGGCGACGTAAGGCTGTGGTCCGGATCGCCGCGTTGCATGCCAAGGTGCGTCGCCAACGTCTCGACAACGCGCACAAGACCGCTCTTCGATTGATCCGCGACTACGACGTCATCGTCTGTGAAGACCTGCGCATCGCGAATATGACCGGTTCGGCATCCGGCACCGTTGACCGGCCAGGGCGGAACGTCGCGCAAAAGACCGGATTGAACCGAGGCATCCTTGACGCGGGTTGGGGGGTTTTCTTGGCGATCCTCGCGTACAAGGCTGAAAGCGCCGGTCGTGAACTGATCGCAGTGAACCCCGCCAACACCTCCCGCACTTGTGCCCGCTGCGGGCACTGCTCTGCGGACAACCGCACCACACAAGCCGAGTTCTGCTGCCGGGCGTGCGGGCATACAGCGCACGCCGACGTCAATGCGGCCACCAACATTCTCAGGGCAGGGCTTGCCCTTCGCCGGGCTGCGCAAGCGGCTTAGCGAGAAGCCGCTCCCTTCACGGAGCGGAGGAGTCACCCGGCCTCCTAGATCCATGCTCGGACGAGTTCGCCCGCGGTGGCGCGGGCGGCGAGCAGGCCGACCGTGTGGGTCAGGACCGCGTCGGCGTATTCGGCGGGGACGCCCGCCATCGCGTCGGTGACGGCCACGACCCGGTAGCCGAGGTTCACGGCCTCCAGGCACAGGCCCGGCACGCCGAGGTTGAGGGACACCCCGGTGGCGACGACGGTGCGGACGCCGAGGGAGCGGAGCGTCTGGTCGAGCGAGGTCCCGGTGAACGGCGAGAAGCCGTGGTACCGGCGCGACTCCAGGTCCGCCGGATCGGACACCTCGGGGACGACCTCGATCGCCGGCGTCCCGTCGAGCATGTGCGCCGGGTTCCGCAGGAGCCTGCGGATGAACGGGGCGTTGTCGGTGTGGCTGCCCGCCCGGTCGGCCCGGAACGCCGCGGTGCACTGCACGACCGGGACGCCGGCGGCCCGGGCGGCGGTCGCGACCCGGGCGGTGTTGGGGATGACATCGCGCTTCGCGCAGGCCTCGGCGAGCTCGGGAAAGCCGGTGAGATCGCCCACTACGCCGCGCTGCATCTCCATCACCAGGATGGCGGTGTGCCGCGGGCCCGCGAGGTCCGCCAGGGTGATCGACATGCCGCCACGATAAGCGAGCGAGCACTTGCTTGGGTAGTGCGGGCGTGGCGGACTCGGGCGCCGGCTCCCTCAACGCGACCGCCCGCGACCGAGCCGTCCGCCCGCCGCACGCCGATGCGAGGGAAGCAGGAGGACGCAGACCAGGACACCGGTGGCGAGGAGCGCCAGGCCCGCCGTCCAGGCGGCATGGTGCAGACCGTCGACGAACAGTGCCCGTTCCGCGGTGGGGAGCCGCCTGCCGGAACCGTGCCGTGGCAGCCGTGCGTACACGAGCGCGCCCAGGACGGCCACGCCGAGGACCTGGCCGAGCTGGCGCATCGCGTTGTGCACGGCCGAGGCCATACCGGCCCCGGTGGTGTCCACCGCGGACAGCGCGGCGGCGGTCATCGGGGGCAGGCACATTCCGATGCCGAAGCCGCCGAGCGCGAGGTCCCACCAGATCGCGCCGATTCCGGTGCCGGTGCCGAGTCGCAGGAGCCCGAGGACGGCGACGCCGCCGACGGCCAGTCCGCCGACCATCGGCGGGAGCACGCCGTACCTGCCGACCAGACGGCCGGACACCGGGGCGGCGAGCGCGAAGGCGACCCCGATCGCCGCGATGTCGACCCCCGCGGTGTCGGCGGCGTCTCCGTGCACCTGTTGGAAGTACGCGCTCAGGTAGACGATCAGGCCGATGAAGGCGAAGAACACGACCAGGCCCGCGACGTTGGCGGCGGTGAACGCGGGTCGCCGGAAGAGCGACACGTCGATCAGCGGTTCGGCCCGGCGACGCTCCCAGACGACGAAGACGATCAAGAGCGCGATGCCCGCGGCGAACGAGCCCACGATCAGCGGCGAGGCCCATCCGTGGCCTTGACCTTCGATTAGGCCGAACGCGACGGCCGCGAGGCCGGCCGTCGTCAACAGCGCACCGAGCAGGTCGAAGCCGTGCCAGGCCGTCGTACGGGCCGGTCGCGGGATGACGCGGCCCGCCAGGACGACCAGCGCGGCCGACAGCGGGACGTTCATCAGCAGCACCCAGCGCCAGCCGAGACCGGCGACGATGACGCCGCCGAGCACCGGCCCGACGGCCAGCGCCAGCCCGGAGCTCGTGGACCACAGCCCGATGGCGATGGCCCGCCGGCGTTCGTCGGGAAACGACGACCGGATGAGCGTCAGGCTGCCCGGGACGAGGAACGCCGGTCCCAGGCCCTGGATCACCCGGCCGACGAGCAGTACCGGCACCGAGGGGGCGAGCCCGGCCAGCAGCGAGCCCAGCCCGAACAGAGCGACACCGCCGATGAAGGCGCCTTTGCGGCCCCACCGGTCGCCGAGCGTTCCGCCGGTCACCAGCAGACTCGCGTAGACGAGGACATAGGCGTCGACGATCCACTGCAGTTCCGTCGCACCGGCTCCCAGATCGGCTCCGATGGATGGCAGCGCGACGCTGATGACCGTCGTCGACATCACGGCGAGGAAGAGCCCTCCGGCCGTGGCCATGAGGGTCAGCCAGGGGTCCGCCGAGCCTGCCGCGGACGTCCGTGCGTGCGCTGGAATGGGGGGAGAGAACGTCATGTCGACGACGCTAGGAAGACTCTCCTCATAACGTCCAAGTCCAGTTATGCCATATATTCATGCCTATGGAGGCATGAGTGGACCTGCTGCAGCTGTCCTACTTCCAGACCGTCGCCCGCCATGAGCACATCAGCCGGGCCGCCGAGGAACTGCGGGTGGCCCAGCCGTCGCTCAGCCGTACGATCGCCCGGCTCGAGACCGAACTCGGCGTTCCGCTCTTCGACCGGACCGGCCGCAGGATCAGACTGAACCGCTTCGGCGCGCTGTTCCTCGCCCGAGTCGACCGGGCGCTCGGCGAACTCGAGGACGCCCGGCGCGAACTCGCCGACGCCGCGGGGCTGGACCTCGGCAGCGTGTCGATCGCCGCGGAGAACCTGCAGACGCTGAGCGACCCGCTCGCCGCCTTCCTCCGTGACCATCCGGGAGTGAACGTCAGGCTCAGCCAGTCGTCGGCGCCGGTGATGCTCCGGCAACTGGCCGCAGGCGAGGTCGACGTCTGCGTCGCGTCGCAGCCGCTACGCGGGCCGCATCTGCGTTCGGTGGAGATCCTGCGGGAGGACGTCCTCCTCGCCGTCCCCACGCACCACCCGCTGGCGAGCCGGTCCCAGGTCGATATTCCCGCACTGGCCGGCGAGCCGTTCGTCACGACGCGGCCCGGCTACTGGCAGCGCAGTCTGATGGACCGCCTGTTCGCCGACGCCGGGCTGGAACCCACCATCGCCTGCGAGAGCGACGACCCCACCGCCATCCGGAGCCTGATCAGCGCCGGACTCGGCATCGGGCTCCTACCCGCCGTCGCGTACGAGTCGGCCGCGGGTCCGTACGTCGCCTGGCTGCGGGTCGACGCCCCGGACTGCCATCGCGTCCTGCGTCTCGTCCACCGCGACGACGGCTACCTCTCCGCCGCCGCACGCCGTTTCCGCGACGTCGCCACCGAGCACTTCCGCACCGCCAGCTGAGGGACGCACGGCCGGCGCGTCCGCGGTGTTTCAGGCGGCCTTCAGCTTTCGTTGAGTGCGTTCACCCTCGCTCACGCACCCCTGGCCCCGTCGATGCGTTCGCGGAGCAGGTCGGCGTGGCCGTTGTGCCGGGCGTACTCCTCGATCATGTGGATGAGCACCCAGCGCAGCGAGACCGGCCCGCGCCAGGCGTCGTGGCCCTCGACGTCGAGGTGCGGCGCTTCGGAGACGTAGGTGTCGGCGAAGGCGACCTCTTCCCGCCAGGCCTGCCAGGCATCAGCGATCACTTCGGGGTCCGGCGTGATGCCGTCGAAATCGCCGTCGGGGTCCTCGGCGGAGGAGAAGCGGGCCGGTGCGTCCTGGCCGGCCAGGACCGCCCTGAACCAGCGGCGTTCGACGTCGGCGAGGTGCCGCACCAGGCCGAGCAGCGACAGCGTGGACGGCTCCACCGAGCGCCGGGCCAGTTCGGCGTTCAGGCCCGCGCATTTCAGCTCCAGCGTCGCCCGCTGCGCCGTGAGGACGTCGGCGAGCATCGTCCGCTCGGCCCCGACGGCGGGGAAGGTGAACCGGCTGTCCTCCTCGCCGCCGAGGATCTCGCTTCTTCTGCGGCGGCTCGTGGTGTCCACGCGCCCATTATGGTCGGCGCCCGGCGAGTGACGAAAGGCCGTCGGCCGGGGGCGACCGGGTCACATGCCGGGGTAACCGCCTCCGCCGTACGCCGCGTCGAGGGCGTCGTAGTCCGGCGTGTAGCCCTTCTTCGGGATGGACTCGGTGAACTCGACGTGGCGCGGCTTCTTGTACGAGGCGATCTGGGACCGTACGTGCTCGACGACCTCCTCGGGCGTGGCGACGCGCTCTCCTCCAGGACGATGATTGTTTTTGACGTTCTGCCCCCATCCGGGGTCCGGCACGCCGATCAGGCCGTAGCCGCGGCTAGTCGCGCAGCTGCCTTTCGCTGAGTACGTTGACCAGTTCGGTGATCTCTTCTCGAGGAAAATGGATCTGCGTGGACCCTGCCATCCGAAATCCGTAGCCTGATTCGTAGACCAACGGCGCATGTATGCGCCAGGAGCCTGGTCTCCAGCGTAAAGTCACACGAGCATGAAATGCTGTGCCTAGTAAGGCGTTGACTAGGTCGACCGCGTTGGACGTCGGCATCTTGAGCCAGGCGTATCCCCTATAGAACTCAATGAAAGCATCTCCGCCGTATCGAGGCGGCCCTTCTCGAAACCGGCGTTGACCCTCTGTGCCTTCACCGAAGTCCTGGCAGCACGCCGTGGTTACGAGTCCCATCGACCACAGCGTCTTGATCAGCGGAACCATGTCGATGTCGATATCGGCCTGGACGCCATCCGGTGCGGTCAGTAGGGACGTCGGATGGATGTTCGGCGTCGATTCGATGCTCACGATGACCTCCGGTCATGCGCCGCGATGCCTCGCCCATAGCCGGGCTGCCTCCGCGACGCCTTGTGTCCATGAATCCGGTGAGTCGTCTGCGATCCCGGTCCACATGTCTGCCTGAACCTGAGCGAAGGCGTCCAGTGCCTCCGTGGGTGCGGTGTTCCACGATGGGATTTTGGATGCCCATGCTTCGGCGCTCTGAGGATCGTGACCGCCGGCAATGAGCCATACCGTCCAGCACGCCGGGTCGATCCAGCCAGCCCCTTTCGTGGGCCAGGCCCAGTCGACGAGGTAGGCGTGACCATCGTTGACGAGGACGTTTCCCTGCGTCCAGTCCGTATGAAGAAGCCGGTCACCGGCGAACAACTCGGGAGCGCTGGTATAGGCCGCCCAGCGTTGCTCGGCTTGCTTCATCTCGATGTCGGGGCAGGGGACCTCCTGGAGTCGGTGGAGCATCCGTACGACTGTGGGAAGGTCTGCCGACGTCGGGGCGTAATCGACATGGTGCCCCGATATGAACTCGAACCCGAGCAGATTCCAGCCACCGTCCTCGACGGCCCAGCGGAGGCGCGGGGATATCTCGGCGACGAAGGGGTTGACGGCGCGTTCGCGGCCCCGCGGAGGCGCGGGGATATCTCGGCGACGAAGGGGTTGACGGCGCGTTCGCGGGCCTGCGTCCAGACGCGGGGATGGTCTTGGCGAAGACCCTTAACGAAGAATGTTTCGTCCTGAGCGTGTACGACGACTGCGATTTCAGAATTGAATCCTTCATTCACCTGCATTGCGGTGTGAATTGGCCCGGTCTGCTGTTCGATGAACGGCCGGGCATCTTCCCAGTCGACTCTCGTCGTCATGACGGCACCTTACTGAGGTGGTCCCGGGGCGGTCCCAGACATCGGGAGCCGCCCCGGTAGATCGTTTACTTGTACGGGTTGTCGTCACCGCAGCCGAGCATGACGGTAGCGCCGGCGACGTCGTCCAGATCGGGGATCGGGACGACCTCGTCGTCCGTCGGCTTCTTCCGTATCTGTACGGGCACAGGCGACATGGTTCACCTCCTCTCCTGGTGCTGGCAGTACGCGGCCAGCGGTGCGCTGGCACGCCGGTAGAGGGTGACGAGCGGCATGCAGGTGCTGCAGCTCTTGCTGAGGGTGCAGCCGGTGCATCCGCCTTGTCGGCGCAGGAGACCGTTGGCGATATCGCCGAGGCGGTCCAGCCCCTTGATGCCTTCGTCAAGCAGTGAGATGTTCGGTTCGCGCCCGATCTTGCAGATGCTGGCCTTGCCGTGTGGGTCGACGTGCAGGGATGTGTGGCCGGCATCACATCCGGTGAACGGCGGCCGTGGCGCCAGTTGCCCGGTCGATTGGGAAGCCAGACTCTCGGCACCGCCGTAGATCGTCGGGGACATGTGATCGTAGTCACGGACCTTGAGCCCGCGTTCAAGGCCGATGGCGCGCATGGCCTCCGCCTCGTGGGCGTTGTCCCGAGTGATCACCACGTGAAGCTCCAGTGAGATCCCTGCCTCGTAGGCGGCGTCCAGCCCGCGCAAGAACTTCTTGTACGAGCCAGGTCGCTGTGTCAGCCCGTCATAGCTCTCCTCGGTCGCCCCGTAGACGCTGAGGGTGACGCGGTAGGGCGGCAGCGACGTCAGAAGATCCAAGACCAGGGGATGGAAGAGGCGCGATCCGTTCGTGAGAATTTCGAGTTGTATGCCAAGGCCGAAAGCGTGGCTGTACGTGGCCGCGAACAGCCTGTCGACAGTCGGCTCTCCGCCGGTCAGCTGGAGCCACAGCACGCCCGCGTCGCTCAGGATGCGCAGAATCTGCTCGCGGTCTGCCCACGGAAGGCCCTCGAACGTCTTCAGGCCCAGGTAGCAGTGCTTGCAGTCGTAGTTGCAGCCGAGGTTCAGTTCATAGGACGCACGTCCGTAGCCGAGGAGGCCTGGCTGCCGGACGATGGCGACCTGTCCGAGTGGGCGATTCGCGATATCCAGGCCCCATGCATGCCTGGCGGCGTCGACCAACCATGCGGGGCAGAGCATTTCTGGATTGGCCAGAGCGGCGTATTTGGTTTGAGAGATCTGAAAGCCATTCGGCTTCCCGGGGCTGACCACTATGAAACTCTGCAAGAAGGGACTGATGATCAGCTGGTGCATGATCCCACCTCCCAACGTTTGATCGATCGTGATTAATGGCGGACCTCTATGAGTTGGCGTGTGTGTCGACGATGGGCCAACGTCTCATGGCCGGCCTCGTGACCTGGAGACATCGATCAGTTGTGCGGGGATATTGATCTCCGCCCACACGACCTTGCCGCCTGCCGGGGCATCGGAGGGGTAGTAGCCCCATGCTTTGGTCAGGGCCGTTACCAAGACGAGCCCTCGTCCGTTCTCGTCCAGCTCGGTGGCCTCGGCCGGGCGGGGTGGACAGGGGCTGGCGTCCCAGACCTCGACGAAGAGGCTGCGGCTGATCAGTCGCAACCTCACGATGATCGCGGCCGGTCTGGGCGCTTGCCGTCCGGCGACGGGCAGCTGGACGATGCCAGTGGCCCTCAGGCCGTTGGTGACGAGTTCACTGGTGATCAGCTCGGCCGTGCCGGGCAGGTCGTAACCGGTCGGTTCGTCCAGGTGCCAACGGTGTACTTGGTCGCGGACGAACGAACGCGCGAGGCCGACAGAGGTGGGAAGCGCGGCCAGCCGCAGATCGCCCGAGACGAGCTCAGGGCGAGGGCGAAATGGTGAATATGTGGCGATCGGCCTTTCGGCTGGGAGCGCAGACATGCCTACTCCTGAAGGTCGCTCAGGCCGGTGTCCATACCGGTCCGTTGGAATGGGTGATAAGACCAGGCTCGGCGGGTGCATGAGTCCTGACGAGCGCGCCCGGCTCGGGCGCGCTGATGCCGTGGGGCTCACCGCGTCGGGCTCTGCGGCGGTTCGGCGGGCCGGTCGAACGACACCACGCGGACACGGGGCAGGCATTGGCTTCGGTGGTGGTGGCGGGGCATCGGGGGCTCCTGGTCGGGTCTCTCGGTTCTCTTCCAGGGAAGCCGACCGGGTCCCTTCGGCCCCAGAGCATCCGTGGCGCGGTGTTGGTGCAGTCGTGGGGCATCTCTGATGCATTCGCGCTGCATCGCCGACTCACGCCTTACGCTGACGTTGGCAAACCCCGACGACGGCGAGTCGGCTTCATCGCGCGGAGGACCTTCGATGACGGCAGGACGACGGCCCCGGCTGGCCAAGCGCCGAAGAACGCGTGGGTTCACTCAGGAGTCGCTTGCCACCGCGCTCGGGGCCGACCGGTCCACCGTTGCCCGATGGGAACGCGGGCAATGTGACCCCCAGCCCTACCACCGGTCTAAGCTCTGTTAACTCCTCCAGGTCAGCCCCGACGAGCTGGACGAACTACTGACAATCGACGCGGCAAGGATGCAGGTTCACGCGTCGCCCGCTCAGAGACGGGTACTCCAGGGCTGCGTTATCGCCCCCACGGTGGTCACACCCGATGTGGGCTCTGATGGACTGGAGGACATGAACCGTCGGGAGTTGCTTCGTCTGCTGAGCACCGCGGGAACGCTGACCGCGGTGCCTAACCTCGTCACCGATGGGCATGCCGATGACTCCGAACAGATCAGCCAGTACGAGCAACTGAACTCCCACCTGTGGCAGGTGTATGCCCTCTCAGAGTCCAAGCGGACCGTGTACCCGGTCGTACGCCAACAACTCGACTTGCTGACCGGAAGTCTCGACCGTGCGCACTCGTCCGCCGCGCACAAGCGACTCTGCGTCGCAACCGGGGATCTCCTCCAACTCGCCGGAGAGATCTTCTTTGACTCCGACCGGTATACCGACGCCGCCCACTGTTACAAGCTCGCGGCCGACGCCAGCAAAGAGGGTGACGCGTTCGACCTGTGGGCGTGCGCCTTGACTCGACACGCCTACCTCGGCATGTATGAACGCCGGTTCGAGGATGTGACGCCAATTTTGGAAGGGGCCGCCCGGGTCGCCCGACGTGGTGACGGGCAACTGTCCACCCGGCATTGGGTCGCTGCGGTGCAGGCGGAAGCGTACGCCGGGCTGGGAGACATTGACGCGTGCCAACGTGCCCTCGACGAAGCCGAGCAAGTGAAGGCGCTGACTGGGCCTGTGATGCCGGGCGGTTGGCTCCGCTTTGACGGCTCGCGATTGGCCGAAGAACGCGGTTCCTGTTACGCCGCTCTGGGGCGAGCTGACTTGGCCTCGGAAGCGCTGATCAGGGCTCTCGACACGGCCACATCGCCACGCCGACGCGGAAGCATCCTGACCGACCTTGCCGTCCTGGGCGTACAGACCAGAGACCTTGATCGGGTCTTTGATTACGGCGTGCAAGCGGTCCAACTGGCAGAACAGACCCGATCGTCGGGGTACATCGGGCGCAAGCTCCAAGGATTGCGTGCCCAGCTTGCCTCATTGTCGTCCGACAATCGGGTGGCTCAACTCAGCGGCCGGATCGCCCAACTCTAAGGAGACGATATGCAGGCACAGCCGGACACTCAGCAGAGCGAACACGGCCGTATCTTCCGGGAAGCGTGGATCACCGGAGTGCGCAGGCACTATCCAGGCGACCCCAAACCCGGATACGTCGCTCCGTGGAACGAGACCCCCGAGTGGGAACGCCAAGCCGCAAGCGCTGTCTACCGGCAAGTGGCTGATTTCGTCGCGGTGTCCGGCGGAGCAACCGCCAAACTTACCCGAGAACAAAAGGGCCGCTTTGTCGCGCTGTGCTGGATCGCCCAGATTCACAAGCACATCCCCGAACCGAAACCATCCTACGTCGCGGATTGGGACGCGCTTCCGGAATGGCAACGACAGACCGACATCGACATCTTCGAAAAGATCGAAAATCACGCTTGACTCGTGTATCCGATCATGGTGAACGGCGATCGCGTCGGCCTCCGGGAATTCGGCCCCGAAGACATCGATGCCGTCCTGGCATCTACGGTGACCCGATCGCCACCCGTCATCTGAGCTTCGAGCCCCGCACCCTGAGCAGGTCCAGGCCACCATCACCGCGGTGACTACGGCCGCCAAAGTCGAGCCGCGGATCGAGTACTCCCTTGCCGCCGCTCTCCCGTCCACCGGTGAAGTGATCGGGTTCGCACGACTGGCCGTGGACACCCAGCACGCCGGTCCGAACAGCGGCCAGATCGGCTTCGCGCTACGGCCCGACGTCTGGGGGCGTGGCTTCGGCACCGAGACCCGTACGGCTGCTGCTGACGCTCGGGTTCGGCCACCTCGGCTTGCACCGTATCTGGGGAGCCCGCGCCCCCGACGACGCCGTCTCCGATCATCTCATGAGCGAGCTCGGCATGGTCGTCGAAGGCCGTATCCGCCATCGCCTGCGAGGGCGACGATCCCGCCGCGATCCGAAGCCTGATCAGCGCCGGGCTCGGCATCGGGCTCCTTCCCGCCGTCGCGCACGAGGCGGCCTCGGGCCCGCCCGTCGCCTGGCTGCGGATCGACGCCGTGGACTGCCATCGCGTCCTGCGTCTCGTCCACCGCGACGTCACCACCGGGCACTTCCGAACCCCGTAGTACGTCACATACCCGGGTAGCCGCCTCCGCCGTACGCCGCGTCGAGGGCGTCGTAGTCCGGCGTGTAGCCCTTCTTCGGGATGGACTCGGTGAACTCGACGTGGCGCGGCTTCTTGTACGAGGCGATCCGGGAGCGTACGTGCTCGACCACATCCTCGGGCGTCAGTGCCGCGTCGTCCTTCAGGACGATGATCGCCTTGACGTTCTGGCCCCATTCGGGGTCCGGCACGCCGATCACGGCCGCGTCGGCGACGGCCTCGTGCGACTTGAGGGCGCGTTCGACCTCGGCGGGGTAGATGTTCTCGTTGGCCGACTTGATCATCCGTAGCCGCGGTCCGATGAACGTGAGGGTGCCGTCCGGCTCCCGGCGGCCGAGGTCGCCGGTGTGGTGCCAGCCGCCCGCCGCCTTGGCCGCGTTCAGCTCCGGCCGGTTCCAGTAGCCGCTGAACACGCCGGCTCCGCGGGCGCAGATCTCGCCGGTCTCGCCGGGTGACACCTCGTTCCCGGCCGGGTCGAGGATCCGTACGTGGGCGAGCGGGGAGGGCCGGCCGGCGTACCCCTCGCCGCCGGGGGCCAGCCCCAGGAAGGTGAGCATGCCGCCGACCTCCGTCTGCCCGTAGCCGCCCATCTTCGACGCGCACCAGGGGCTGTCGTCGACGGTGATCATGGCGTCCCACTCGGGGGAGTGGGAGACGAAACGCAGCGACGACAGGTCGTACGTGCCGCCGGAGTTCGCCTCGACGAGCTGGTCGATCATCGGCCCGAACAGGAACGCCTGCGTGCACCGCTCGGCCTCGATCAGCCGGCAGACCTCCTTCGGGTCGTACGCGGGCGTGAAGACGTTCGTGCCACCGAGTTGGAAGGTGGCCAGGCAGAACATCATGGTGCCGACGTGGAAGAGCGGCCCGCAGTCGAGGTAGGTGAACCCGTCCTCCATCTGCCGGACATGCAGGAGCGCCATCGAGTGCGCGATCAGCGCCGAGTGGCTCAGCAGCGCCGCCGCCGGCCGCCCGTCGAACGCCGCCGTGTAGAGGGCGAGCACGGGCCGGTCGGGCGTGACCTCCACGGCCGGCTCCGCCGGCGTCCCCGCCGCGAGGTAGGACTCGTACTCCTCGCCGGCGGCGATCCACCGGACCTCTGTGCTGGTCCGGGCCCGCGCCTGCCCGGCCGCCTCGGACTCCTCGAAGACGACGACGGCGGGCCGCAGGTCGTCGAGGACGAACGCCAGCTCGTCGGCGCTCTGCCGCCAGTTGGCCGGGCAGCAGATCGCGCCGAGCCGGGCGGAGGCCAGCAGCAGCTCCAGGATCCGGAAGGAGTTGCGCCCGAGCCACAGCACGCGCTCGCCCGGGGTGACCCCGTCGGCGGCCAGCGCGGCGGCGAGCCGGTTCACCCGCTCGTCCAGCTGCGGGTAGGTCAGGCGCACGTCCGCGTCCACGACCGCCGGGCCGTGGGGACGGCCGCGCCGGTGCTCGCCGAGAACGTCGCCGAGGGTCACCCCGTGTACGGACATCGCGTCCTGCCTTCCAGCTCGTCGGATCTCTCCGTCTGCGCGCGGGTCACCGGAAGGCGGGCATCACTTCGGCGGCGAAGAAGCGCAGGACCTTCTTCATGTCCTCGATCGGTACGGGCCGGGTGCTGCCGAAGTCGCACAGCAGGTTGCTGAACCCGAACTCCTGGATCATCTTGATCTGGTTGATGACGCGGTCGGGGTCGCCGATGACCTCCAGCTGCTCCCAGCGGAAGTCGGCGCCGACCTCGCCGCCCTTGAGGTAGCGGTCCTGCCAGTACTCGAACCCCTTGGCGACCTGCCCGGTCCGGGAGTCGATCGGCGCGCTCTGCCGGTTGAAGATGCGCGACCGGTCGAAGGAGCTCTCGAAGCGCGCCTGGTCGGCGCGGGCCTGTTCGACGGTCGGCGCGACGTACACCGACCGGCTGGCCACGAGCTCGATCCCGTCGGTGTCGACGCCGTTGGCCCGGGCCGTCTCGTGCCAGGTCTCCGCCGCTTTGGCGATCTTCTTGAACGGCGCGGCGGGGTCGGCGAGGATCGGCAGTCCGCGCGCGGCGTACATCTCGACGGTCTCGGGGCTGACCGCCGCGACGTGCAGGGGTGGGTGCGGCTGTTGCACCGGTCGCGGCATGAGGGTGACCTCGTTGCCCGTGCCGTAGAACTTGCCCTGGAAGTGCACGTTCTCCTGGGTCCACAGGGCGGTGATCATGTCGAGGGCCTCGTTGAAGCGTTCCCGGGCCTCGCCCAGGTCGATGTCGAAGCTCTCGAACTCGACGCTCTGGTAGCCGCGGCCGATGCCCATCTCCAGCCTGCCGCCGGACAGCAGGTCGACCATTGCCGCCTCTTCGGCGACGTGGACCGGGTTGTGCAGCGGCAGCACGACGATCCCCGTGCCGAGGCGGAGCCGATCGGTCCGCGCGGCGAGGTACGACAGCAGCGTGAAGATGTTCGGGACGAGGCCGTAGTCGCGGAAGTGGTGCTCGGCCACCCAGATCCCGTCGAAGCCGAGTTCTTCGCAGAGCTCGGCGATCTCGAGCTGGTAGTCGTACACCTCCTGGGTGGTCTGTCCTTCGAACCGGTGAAAGAGGTGGAAGGTGGAGAACTTCATGACGAATAGGGCTCCTTCTCCCGCTTGACCGCACACTGTCGTACCAAGCGCTCGCTTGGTAGCGTAGCAGGCATTTCGCCTGCGATGGAGTCCTCTGCGAAGTCGGCTCTCAGGGGCGGCGTCGCCGGATACCGGCCGTGAATTGCCGCATACGTGTAGTGGTGCCTACAAAATATGTCAAACTACGTATTTGCGTGAAGTGATCGTTTCTCTAGCCTCTATGCCGGGAGCGGCGACCGCGATCGGTCCGGGGGAAGGAGGCTGCGATGGGCGGCGTGTCCTGGGCCTGAGGGGCTCCGCGGAGAGGGCGGCCGGGTAACCCGGTCGCCCTCGTGCTTGATCGCGCTCGCTCCGTGAGCGCTTTTCGCGGTGCCCAGCGCGCGCCGCTCACGCTGGTCAGGGCGTGTTCGGTGGGTCGTCGCCGAAGGTGAGGAGCACCTCGCGCATGAGGTCCGCCAAGGCCTGCCCGGTCTCCTTGGGGACGTGCTCGAACAGCGCTTCATGCGCCCCGCCGGTGGCGGCGACGATCCGGTCCGTCAGCTCGAGGCCCTCAGGGGTGAGGCACACCCATGAACTGCGCCGATCGTCCGGGTCCGGATCGCGGCACACCAACCCGGCGGCGCTCAGACGCTGCAGGATGTTGCTGGTGCCCCCGGTCGTCAGCATGGACGACTCCGCCAGCCGACTGGGTTTCAGGCGGTACGGCCGGCCCGAGCGCCGGAGCGTCGCGAGCACGTCGAACTCCGCGTAGGTGACGCCGAAGCCCTCCAAGGCCCGCTGGGAGGCCTCCGCGCAGAAGGCGTGCAGGCGCCCGATCCGCTTGGTCAGCTCGAGGGTCAGGGTGGCGACCTCGGGCCGCTCCGCCCGCCAGGCGGCGAGCATCGCGTCCACGCGATCCGGGCGTTCCATGGGCTTGAGCGTAGTACCTCATCCTGATAGCTTTCAAAAAAGCTTTCCTGAAAGGAATATTCATGTCGCGCATCCTGATCCAGGGTGGGGTCGTCGTCGACACCGACCCCACCCCGCACGCCACCCCCGCGACCGACCTGCTCGTCGAGGACGGCGTGATCGCCGCGGTCGGCCCGCACCTGCCCGCCGAGGGCGCCGAGGTCATCGACGCACGGCACCACCTCGTGCTCCCCGGCTTCGTCGACACCCACCGACACACCTGGCAGAGCGTGCTCCGGGCCACCGCCCCGTACGCCTCTCTCGAGGAGTACCTCCAGGCGATCGTGTACGGGGCCGCGCCCCGGTTCCGGCCCGAGGACGTCTACGCCGGCGACCTCGCGGGAGCCCTCGAATGCCTGAACGCCGGGATCACCACCCTGCTCGACTGGTCCCACATCCAGCGCTCGCCCGAGCACACGGACGCGGCCCTCGACGCGCTGCGCGACTCCGGCATCCGCGCCGTCTTCGGCTACGCCCACCCCGCGCCGGGCCGGCACCGGCCCGACGAGGTGCGCCGCGTCCGCGACGCCGTCGGCGGCCGGGTCGCGATGACGCTCGCCGCCTGGGGCCCGGGCATCGAGAGCATCGAGGACGCCGAGGCCGACTGGCGCCTCGCCCGGGAACTGGGCCTGCGGATCAGCGTCCACGTCAACGGCCCGGGGCCGATCACGCAGTTGCGCGACCACGGCCTGCTCGGCCCCGACACCACGTACATCCACGTCAACGGCGTCACCGACGACGAGTTCAAGCTGATGGCCGACAGCGGCGGCACCGCCTCGGTGGCCCCGATCCTGGAGGCGCAGATGCGGCTCGGGCGCCCGGAGGTCGACCGTCTGCGCGCCTTCGGCGTCCGGACCAGCCTCGGCGCCGACGCCGTCACCAGCGTCGCCGGGGACATGTTCGGCCTCATGCGCGCGGCGTTCGCGTTCGGGCGCGCCGGGGATCCGGCGATCTCGGCGGCGGACGTGCTCCGGATGGCCACGATCGACGGCGCCGCCGCCCTCGGCCTCGAGGACCGCATCGGGTCGCTGCGCCCGGGCAAGCAGGCGGACCTCCTGCTCCTCCGGACGGACACCCCCAACCTCGTACCGCTCCGGGACCCGATCACCGCGGTGGTGACCGCGGCGGACCTGAGCAACGTCGACACCGTGCTGGTCGCCGGTGAGGTCGTCAAGCGGGCCGGCCGGCTGGTGCGCGCCGATCTCCGGCGCGCCTTCGACCTGGCCGAACGCACGGCGACGTATCTGGCGGGATGAACGGGGTGCCGACCGGTTCCGGGCGGGGCCCTTCTCGTATCGTCTCCTGCGAAGCATCGATCGAGGAGGCGACATGGCCGGATTCCGGCACGTGGTGATATTCCGCTGGAACGAGAACGCGACGGACGAGCGGAAGCGGGCGATGGTGGACCGGCTGAACGCCCTGCCTGGCGTCATCCCCGAGATCGAGGCCTACCACGTGGGCGATGACGCGGGGGTGAACCCCGGCAACTTCGACTTCGCCGTGGTCGCCGACTTCGCCGACCGGGACGCCTACCTCGTCTACCGCGACCACCCGGTGCACCGCGCGGTCATCGACGAGTACATCAAACCGATTCTCGCCGAACGCGCCGCCGTCCAGTACGAACTGTGACCGGCTGACCGTCTGTGGCCCCTCCCGCGCGCCGGGAGGGGCGCCCGGGGAGCGAGACGACGGCCAGCCCGCCGAGCAGCAGCACGGAGCCGGCCGCCACCGGCACGGACATCCGTTCTCCCAGGAACAGCATGGCCAGCGCCGTGGCGACGAGCGGCTCGGCCAGGGAGAGCGTGCCCGCGGTCGCCGCGGCGACCCGGCGCAGCCCGGCCACGAAGAACGAGTACGCCAGCGCGGCGGTCACCGGCCCCAGCCAGCCGACGAGCAGAAGCGAGCGCGCCGTGCCGAGGGCCGGCAGCCGCGACAGCGTCCAGGGCGCCAGGAAGGTGCCGCCGATGAGGAGGGTCACCGCCACCGCCGCCGTCATGTTCACGCCGTCGCCGGTGAGCCGTTTGGCCGACACGGTGTACACGCCGAAGCAGCAGCCGCCCACGACGCCGAACAGCACGCCGTACGGGTCGACGTGGACCGGTCCGTCCGGCGTCATCACCAGGGTGCAGCCGGCGATGGCGGTGGCGGTGCCGACCGCCCACCCTCGCGTCAGCCGGGTGCCGAGCGCGATCCGCTCGACGACGCCGGTGCTGACCGGGGCGATCCCGAACGCGACCGCGGTGGCCACCGCGGCGCCGGTCCGGGCGACCGACGTCATGAAGGCCGCCTGAAAGATCCCCGTGGCGCACGAGGCCGCCAGCAGGGGAGGCCACGACGGCCGGGTGAGCGTACGGAACGCGCCCGGCCGCGCCAGCAGGACCGCCACCGCCAGCACCAGGCCGCCCGTGAGGATCCGGGAGCCGCCCAGCGCCACGGGCCCGGCGGACGAGTCGGCGAACACCTGCGCGGGACCCACCGTCCCCCAGAGAACTCCGGCCGCGAGCACCAGCGCAACGCCAGAGAGGTCGTTTCGTTGATCCATGCCCTCGACGCTAGGAGAACATGCGGTCGGCAGAGCGTTCAGCCGACGATCGTTCGGGCCAACGGAGTCAGAGCACCGTTCGTTCGGCCGGACGTCGGCTCGCGGCCGCTCAGGCGTAGGGGCTTCGGCGATACCGGTCTTCGGACGCCGGAAGTTCGGACTGCTCCACCGGCTGGACGTAGTCGAAGACGACCGTCGTCCGCACGTCGACGAACTCCTTGCGCCGGGCCAGCCGGTCGAGCACGAAGTCGCGCAGGTAGGCGGTGCTCGGGACCGCGACGTGGACCAGGATGTCCTCGTTGCCGGTCACCACGAACACGCCGAGCGTCTCGGGCAGCGCGGCCATGCTGTCGCGGGTGTTCTCGATCGCCTCGCGGGACTGCGGACGGATCCGGATCGAGATCAGCGCCTGCACGCTGCGGCCGAGCGTCGCCGCGTCCACCGCCGCGTGGAAGCCGGTGATCACCCCTCGCGTGCGGAGCGCCCGCGTCCGCTCCAGCGCGGTCGACGGCGCGATCCCCACCGCCTCGGCCAGCTCCCGGTTCGTCTGCCGGCCGTCTCGTTGCAGCCGGCGCAGGATCGCCTGATCCACCGCGTCCATCGGAGATCTCCGTTCGTCGCCACGAGCCGAACACCGTACGCGGCGCGTCGGCTCATCGCCCTCTTAGCCGAAGAATATTCGACGAGCGAGGGCACGGCTCTCAGGAGGCGCGGCGGCTTACGAGGAGGGCTTGCGGGCGACGCCCGCCAGGCCGCCGGCGATCTCCGGCCCGTCGGCGCGCCAGGCGGCCATGTTCGCCAGTCCCGGGGAGACGAACTCGAGACCCCGGAAGAAGCGTTCGATCTCGGCGCGCGTGCGCGGGACCAGCGGCGTCGTGGCGTTCTTGTAGGCCGCGGTGACCTTCTCGGCGCTCTCGGGGTCGACTCCGTCGCTGCACGCGGCGGAGAGCGCCAGGTGGCTCCCCGGCGTGACGTGGTCCCGGAACCGCGCGACGATCCCTGCCGGGTCCTCCTCGTCGGTGACGAAGTGCAGTACGTCGATGAAGAGGATGCCGACCGGTTCGGCGAAGTCGATGACGCCCTTGTCCTCGATCCGGGACAGGACGGTGTCGGGGTCGCGGATGTCCGCCTCGATGACGGCGACGCCGCCCCCGTCGGCGCGGAGCGCCCTGCTGTGGGCGGCGACGATCGGGTCGTGGTCCACGTACAGGACACGGGCGTCCGGGTGGACCTCACGGGCGATCTCGTGGACGTTCGGCGAGGTCGGGATCCCGGCGCCCAGATCGACGAACTGCCGCACGCCCTGTTCGGCGATGAACCGTACGGCCCGGGTCAGGAAGCCGCGATTGGCCACCACCAGCTTGCGCAGGTCGGGGAACGCGGCGAAGATGCGCTCCGCGGTCTCCCGGTCGACGGCGTAATTGTCCTTGCCGCCGAGCGCGTAGTCGTACATCCGCGCCGAGCTCGGGATGGTCACGTCGAAAGGGGGAGGGGTCGTCTCGTCGCCTGCCACGGGAGCCAGTATGCCCTGACAAGATCGTCAATGTGGGTAATAGGGCGTGTGTCAGCTGCCGAACAAGCGCTTGCCTGTGAAACACTGGCGCGTGCCGATGGGAGGTGCGATGCAGGGATTCTCCGGGAAGGCGGCGATCACCGGAGTCGGCATGACGGACCTGTCGCGGCGGTCGGGCCGGACCGAGCTGCAGCTCGCGGTCCAGGCCTCCCGCCAGGCGATCGAGGAGGCCGGACAGCGGCCCGACGCGATCCTCAGCTACCACCTCGGCGACTCCGCCCCGGTGATCCACGTGGCCCGCGAGCTGGGCATCGACCTCGGCTGGCACAACGAGATCTACGGCGGCGGCACGCAGTCCGCCTCGATCCTGGGCGACGCCGCCATGCTCATCGACGCGGGCCTGGCCCGCACCGTCCTCGTCTACCGCGCCCTCAACGGCCGGTCCGGGCGGCGGATGAACACCCTCTCCCTGAAACTGGGGGAGGGCGTCGAGGAGCAGTTCACCCACCCGTACGGCCTCGCGGGACCGGTGCCGCAGTTCGCGCTCGCCGCCCAGCGGTACCTGCATGAGACCGGCCTGACCGAGAAGGACCTGTGCGCGGTCGTGCGCAGCTCCCGCGCGCACGCCGCCGCCAACCCGCGGGCACTGCGCCGCGAGCAGGAGGACTACTGGGCGAGCCCGCCGGTGGCCTCGCCGCTGCGCCGCGCCGACTGCTGTCAGGAGACCGACGGCGCCTGCGCCCTCGTCATCACCGCCGCCGACCGAGCGCCGGGAGCACCGCGCGTCCACGCCGTGGTCCGCGGCGGGGGACCGGGCGCCTCGGCGATGGACAAGACCGACGACGTGACGAGGATCTTCTCCGCCCACGTCGCCGGCCCGCTCTACGCGGCCGCGGGCATGACGCCGGCCGACATCGACGTGGCCCTGCTCTACGACGCGTACTCCTGGCTGGTCCCCCGGCAGCTGGAGGACTTCGGGCTGTGCGCCCGGTCCGACCTGGCCGAGACGCTGCACCACGACCTCGGCACCGTCAACCCGCACGGCGGACTGCTGTCGGAGGGCTACGTCCACGGCCTCAACAACGTCGCCGAGGCGGTGCGCCAGCTGCGCGGCGACGGGGTGAACCAGGTCGCCGGAGCGGAGGTCGCCCTCTGCACCGGCTTCGGCGGCTCCTACGGCAGCGCCGCCATCCTGGTGTGCTGACGTTCCTCACACGGCCGTCGGCCGCCAGGCCGCGACGAGTTCGTCCGACCCCCAGGCCGCCCCCAGCGGAACCCCGTCCGTCACCCCCGACCGTGATACGGCGACCAGGGGGGTGTCGCGGTTCGCCCCGGGCACGAAGAGGACGTCCCGAACCCGTAGTCACGCTGTGAGAACGGCCGCTCCTCGAGCCACTTGATCGAGCCCACGAAATGGATCCGGCCTGCGACCGATGAGCGATCGGTTCCCACCAGATCGATCTCCGGGTTGTTCTACCGGTTCCACCAGCCGCCGACCGCCTCGGTATCCGGCCATTCATCGGTCGGGAGCAGCCTCCCCAGCGACTCTCTGATCACCGGCTCGACGGCTCGCCCACGCCAGAGGCACCATGATCGTTCGATGCGCCGGAGTACCAGGTCGCCCCTCCCGCGCTCGTTCTCCGCGATCCCGCGCTGGCTCTTCGTTGACTGGATATCCGGGTGGTCAACCAGTTCGTCTCCGAGATCGCATAAGTGTGCGTACGAACGATTGAGCGCGCTGGCTGTCCGGGGCGAATCTGGGGGGATATGCCGGAAGCACGTGCGGTGTCGGAAATGCGGGTTCTGCCGGTTGACTAATTGAGGGCTTCCTGCCGATATCTGCCGCGTGCACGATTAGTTAGAACACCCCGCTAACTCATCGGATCTGAATGACTGCTTTGGGTTGACATTATTGTCATGATGTCACTAGCTTTCGAACATGCGTTCAGCGCCTTGTCCTGTTCCGTCCCCGGCCGGTGGCCCTGCCCGTGGGTTCGCCGCGCCGTTCGTTGTTGTGGGTCCATCTGGTGTGGCGATCCGTGACCGGCTCAAGGATCTGACGCCGCAGGATGTGAAGGTGCTGCGGCTCATGGGTGACCACCTCGGGTCGCTGGCCTCCTCCGATTTGAAGGCATGGTGCGCGGCTGGGCTCGATCATGACACCAGCCAATGGGCGGAACGCAAGCGGGCTTTGACCGGGGAGTCATCGTCACGCTGGGCCGGTTCGATTACCAAGGCCACGCATGACCAGTGGGCGTTAGCACGTCGTAGCCAGCTCGCCTATATCCGCAGTCTCGAGGCCGGGATCGCCACGATCACCTACCGGCTGTCCCTGCCGGTGGGTGAGAAGGGCACGAAGAAAGCACCGGGCGGTTACCGCAGCCGGGAGGAGCGGTTCGCCAAGACTCGCCGTCTGCATCTGCTCCAGGATCGGCTCGAAAAACAGCGGGCCGACCACGAGGCAGGACGGGTTCGTGTCGTGCGTGGGGGCAAGCGGCTGCTACGCACCCGGCACAACCTGGAGGCCGCTCAGCTCACCAAGGTGGAATGGCGGGAACGCTGGCGAGCCGAGCGCCGGTTCCTGGCCGCTGACGGCGAGTCGGGCAAGCCGTACGGGAACGAGACGATCCGCGTCACCCCTGATGGCCAGGTCACCATCAAGCTCCCGGCACCGTTGGCGCACCTGGCCAAGACCGCACACGGCCGGTACGTCCTGACCTCGAAGGTGTCGTTCCCGCACCGGGGCGACCAATGGCGCGACCGGGTAAGCACGAACCGGGCCGTCGCCTACCGCATCTGCGAGAACGTCGAGCGTGGACGCTGGTATCTGACCGCGTCCTGGACGATCCCGCCGGTTAAGACCGTCCCCTTGGAAGCCGTCCGGGCCGGGGGTGTGATCGGGGTGGACACCAACGCCGACCACCTGGCCGCCTGGAGACTCGACACCCACGGCAACCCCGTCGGCGAGCCTCGCCGATTCGACTACGACCTGACCGGCAGCACGCAGCACCGCGACGCCCAAATCCGCCACGCCCTCATCCGCCTCCTGCACTGGGCCGAACGATACGAACTGGCCATCGCGATCGAAGACCTCAACTTCCAAGCAGAGACGACGCGCGAAAAACACGGACGACGAAAGCGGTTCCGCAACCTGATCTCCGGCATGCCCACCAGCAAGCTACGCGCCAGGCTGGTGGCGATGGCCGCCGAACTCGGCATCACCATCGTCGCCGTCGACCCCGCCTACACCTCCAAATGGGGAGCTCAGCACTGGCAAAAACCCCTAACCAGCAAGAATCGGAACGCCACCCGCCACGACGCGGCAGCGGTGGCGATCGGACGACGCGCCCTGGGACACCCGATCCGGCGACGGACGGCATCGCCCCCTGCTCACCAGAGCGATGAGCAGGGGCATCGGACCGTCCAGGCCGCACCAGGTGGCCCGGGGCGTGAGGAATCCCGCCCCCGCATCCCCGGACCACGGACACGATCCGTCGGGACCGGACGCGGAGCGAACGCGGGGGACCAGTGTGTCCAAGACCGTTCGGGACACGCGGCTGAGCACCTACAACTCATGCTCAGTCTTTAGGAACGGTTCTCCCCGGCGTACGCTCGCCGCCCTCGTGATCCTAGGGATCAAGGACGAGTTGGTGATACAGACGCACAGTGACTTCCTGCCATAGGTCACCCCGCTGCCCGCCCTACCCGGCGGACGGCCGGGCGCGGACGGTACCGCCCGCGCCGTACGCCCCGGGGAGTACGACCGCCTCCGCAGTGTCATCGCCGGACGGACGCGCCACCGTACGGTTCGCCGTCACTCTCGGGACGCCATTAAAACGTTCACGAGGTGATCCCCATGTACGACGGACCGCTCGCGCGGCTGGCCCGTTTCTGTTACCGCCGGAGGCGCCTGGTCCTGCTCGCCTGGATCGTCGGGGCCGCGGCTGTCCTCGCCGTCGGTTTCAGCTTCGCCGCGGCGGCCGACAACGACTTCTCCGGAGGCAAGGCCGAGTCCTCCCAGGCCCAGGATCTGATCAAGAAGCACTTCCCGACTCAGGAAGGCGACACGCTCACCCTCGCCATCCGCGCCGACGGCGGGATCGACGCCGTACGACCCCAGGTGGAGAAGGTGCTCGGCGAACTCGCCCACGCTCCGCACGTCACATCGGTGAGCTCGCCGTACCGGGCGCCGGGTCAGGTGTCGCCGGACCGCCGGACGGCGTTCGCCCCGGTCCAGCTCGACAAGGGGTCCGACGACGTGCCGAAGCAGGCCGTCACGGCGATGATCTCCGACGTGCGCAAGGGGTCCGGGGACGGGCTGACGCTCGCCCTCGGCGGCAGCGCGGTGGTGAGCGCCGAGACGCCCGGGGGCGGGCCGACCGAAGGCGTGGGCCTGCTCGCCGCCGTCATCGTGCTGCTCATCGCGTTCGGGTCGCTGCTGGCGATGGGCCTGCCGATCGTGACCGCGATCTTCGGCATCGGCACCGGGCTGGCCGGCATCGAGCTGCTCGGCCACCTGCTGCCCGCCCCGGGTTTCAGCCCGATCGTCGCGGGCCTCATCGGCCTCGGCGTCGGCGTGGACTACGCGCTGTTCATCGTCACCCGCTACCGCGAGGCGCTGCACGGGGACGACCACGAAGCGCATGCCGCCGACCCCGAGGAGGCGACGGTCATCGCGATCGCGACGGCCGGGCGGTCGGTGCTGTTCGCGGGCACCACCGTGGTCGTCGCGCTCCTGGGACTGTTCGTCATGGGGCAGCGGCTGCTGAACTCCGTCGCCGTCGCCGCGTCCCTCACCGTCCTCATGACGATGATCACCGCGGTCACGCTGCTGCCCGCGCTGCTCGGCTTCACCGGCCGGAACATCGACCGGTTCGGCCTTCCGTTCCTCGCCCGCCGACGGCGGCGGCGCCCGCGGTCCGAGCGGTGGGCCGGCGTGATCCAGCGGCGGCCGGTGCTCGCGGTCGTGGTCTCGGCGGCCGCGCTGCTGACGATCGCCGTGCCGGCGCTGTCGATGCGGCTGAGCTTCACCGACTCCAGCACCCAGCCCCACGACACGAGCGCCTACGCCTCGCACCGCATCCTCGCCGACGGGTTCGGCGCCGGATACGACGCGCCGCTGATCGTCGTGACCCGCCTGCCCGGGGACGTACGGCCCGTGGCGGACATCGTCCGGAACACCCTGGGCGTCGCCTCGGTCACCCCCGTCCGGACCAGCCAGGACGGCGCCACCGCCATGTTCATCGCGTACCCGAGGACCGGGCTGCAGGACGCCGCGACCCCGAAGCTCGTCCACACGCTGCGCGCGGCCATGGCGGCGCGCGACGCGGGCGGCCCGCGCGTCTACGTCGGCGGGCCCAGCGCCGCGACCATCGACTTCGCCGACGCGGTGATCTCACGGCTCCCGTGGCTGATCGCGGTCGTCGTCGGCCTGTCGCTGATCCTGCTCCTGGTGCTGGTCCGGTCGGTGGCCATCGCCCTCAAGGCGGCGCTGATGAACCTGGTGTCCATCGGAGCGGCGTACGGGGTGCTCACGGCCGTCGTCCAGTGGGGATGGCTGGGGCGCCAGCTGGGCTTCCCGACGGGCATGCCGGTGACCTCGTGGGTGCCGCTGTTCATGTTCCCGATCCTGTTCGGGCTGTCGATGGACTACGAGGTGTTCCTCATCTCGCGGGTCCGCGAGGAGTACGACCGGGGCGCGGCGACACGCGAGGCCGTCACCCGCGGCCTCGCCCGTACGGCCCGGGTGATCACCGCCGCGGCGGCCATCATGGTGTGCGTGTTCCTGGCGGTACTCCTCGGCGCGGACATCGCGGTCAAGCAGATGGGTCTCGGCCTCGGCGTGGCCGTGTTCATCGACGCGACCGTGGTCCGCATGGTGCTGGTCCCGGCCATCATGGAACTCCTCGGCAAGGCCAACTGGTGGCTGCCGGCCCCACTCGCCCGCCTGCTGCCGAACGCCGAGCCTCCGGCGCCCGCCCGGACCGCCCCCGTACGCGTCGAGTAGCGCTGATGAGCGGGCCGGCCACGACGAACATGACCGCCAGCAGGACCGTGGCCGCGGTTTCGGCGTGGTCGAGGCCGCGGCGCTGCGGATTGGCCTCCGGGCCCGTCCGTCGCAGCGTCCGCCGCAACGCTGCCGCCGTCCGCCGGCCGGCAGGTCGCTGGGACGGCATCGTCATCACCTTCAGACGCTGTGACGCCGGCTGATCAGCGGGCCTGGGCGGCAGTGGTGGCCTGCCGGAGTTCGGCGAGCAGTTCCTCGCGTCCGGTGATCAGCTCGGTGAGGATACGGCGGGCGGCTTGCAGCAGATCCGAGACGTCCGGGCCGGCGAGTGCGTACACCATCGTCGAGCCGTCCCGGGTGGCGGTGACGATCCCGCTACGGCGCATCACCGTCAGTTGCTGGGACAGGTTCGATGCCTCCACCTCGATCTCGGCCAGAAGGTCCCGTACCGGCATCGGCCCCTGGCTGAGCAGTTCCAGGACCCGGATCCGTACCGGGTGGCCCAGCATGCGGAAGAACTCCGCCTTCGCCTCATACAACGGGACACCCACGATCAGCCCTTCTCCTCGCCGGGCTGATCGGCGGCGTCGCAGGCCGCCGACAGGGACGGACGGCGGACCCTCAGGCCGTGCCGGTCGGCGACGCGCAGCAGTTCCTCCAGCTCCGCCTCATGTGTTGCCACCCCGTGGTCATCACCGGCGGCGTTCGCCTGCCCGATCGCTTCGCTGGCCAGCCCCAGCCGGCGTTCCATCTCCGCCGCGAAATCCCCCACACGCTCCTCCTTCAGCTCGGCTCCTGGTGAATGCCCGACGATCCCAGGATCTAACGGATTGAAGATATCTTCAATCCGGCAGCAGTTCCGCCCGTCCGCGGCGCGGTCACGGCTGTCTCGCCGGTGCGGGCAACGTTCACGATCGCGGTGCCGGCGTGGCTGCGGATGATGATCGCGCCGTCGTCGACGATGGCCTGCCGCGGTGGTACTGAGGCCGCGCGCGGCCGGTGGGCGTGGTCGAATCAGCCTGGGCTGTCCCCGGACCGGCGGGTACTTCCTTCGTGGGTGGAGCACTCGGCGGTGATCTTGCGTGCTTCGGCGGTGAGGGCGGCCAGCTCGCGGGCGGTTTGTTCGGCTCGGGCGAGCCGGGCGCGGGCCTGGGCGGCCGCCTGGCGGGCGAGTTCGGCCTGCCGGGAACCAGCGGCGGTGAGCCGTTCGCATTGGGCGGCCGCAATGCGGGCGGTCTCCAGCAGTGCGGCCAGATCCGTGGTGAGCCGTTCGGGGGTCGCGGCGTCCGGCACTCCACCGCGGTCTCTGTTCGCGATCGGCTTATCACTCACGGTGAAATCGTGTCATGGGTAGGCCCTGCCCGCAGGGACCATGCGATAGCGGGTCGCTCTTTGTGGTCCCGGGCGGCTGCAGAAGTCCGGCATCGGGCCGGTATCTGCGTGAAGCTGCACGAATCCGGCCAGCCGGGGTAATGAGGAGGGGAGAAACACCTGCCGGAGGCAAAGGAAGGGAGTGTGGCCGGCATGTCCCACATCTCCGCATGGCCGCCGGCCGGCGGTGACCCGCCGCCGGAGGCCGATGAGTTGCACCAGATCGCGGCCCGCCCGTGCGGGCGTCAGCGGATCTGCGCCGAACTGGCCGACGCGCTGGTGCGGCAGTTGCTGGCCGCCGGCCTGGACCTGGCCGCCACCCAAACCCGCGCCGCCTACCACGCCGACGGCCGCCTTCACGCCGCCCGCGAACGCCTGGAGCAGATCATCGAGGCCGTGCGCCTGACCGTCGTGGCCGACGCCCGGACGGCTGCGTCTGTGGCCGGCCCGCCGCTGCCCGCCCGGCGGAGTTGCTCCTGTCGGTGAGGGCATGCAACGGTCTTGTGCATGGAGCACCGTGTGCGATCGCCGGTAACAGCGCCGGCCTGATCGCAGGCCGGTCGGCCGCGTCACCGACATCAACAGTGCGAACCTCACTGACAACAACCAGACGAATCCACTGACATCAACTCGGCGCACAACAGGCGCGGCGTGTCCCGACCGGGACACCCCCGTGCGGCCTGCGTTGAGCGCCGACGCTGAGGCCGTTCGCACACGCTTCGCGATCTCCCTCGAGAGCCGTGAATGTGGAAATCGTCGTCATGGCACCACGCTCTGACGTCATCGGTTTACTCTGAGTGCGCATTCGCGTACGCAGTGAAGGAGCCGTGAAGGCGATTCGACGTCGGATCGCGTCAGCGCGAGGTGAGGAGCCCGGCAATGGCATCAACGACATCCCGCAAATCGACCACGTCCACGGTCTCCGGCACCACGGCGCTCGCCTACTGGGGCGACGAGCTGCGCTTCTACCGCGAACAGGCAGGGCTCACCCAGGAACAGCTGGGCCGCGCGATCCACATGTCCCCCTCTATGATCGCCATGGTCGAGACGGGCAGGCGCGCGCCTCGCATCGAGTTCATCAAGGCCTGTGACCATGTCCTGGCGGCCAACGGCGCTCTCGGCCGCCTCTGGAAGCGGATCATGGAACATTCCTATCTCGAGTGGTTCCGCCCGTTCGTCGAAGTGGAGTCCGACGCCACCGAGATCTTGGAATACGAGCCGCAGGCCGTGTCGGGCCTGCTCCAGACCGAGGACTACGCCCGCGCGCAACTGCGCGCGGGGCGGCCCCACGACACCGACGAGGAGATCGAGAAGCACGTCGCCGCCCGCATGAGCCGCCAGGAGATCCTCTCCCGCAGCGAGCCGCCGCTCCTGTGGGTCATCCTCGACGAGGCCGTGCTCCGCCGCCCCTTCGGTGGCGCCGAGGTGATGCGGGACCAGTTCGCCCGGCTGGTGTGCGTCGCGCAGTCCCCGCGGGTCGTGCTCCAGGTGCTGCCGTTCGCCGCCGGTGCGCATGCGGGAACCAGCGGCCCGATGGCGTTGTTCACCCTCCCCGACGAGACCAGGCTCGTCTACGCTGAGGGCTTCGGAGACGGGCAGATCATCGGGCGCCCGGAGGAGGTCGCGAACTGTCGTGTCGCTCTCGACCTTCTGCGAGCCTGCGCGCTCTCGCCCGACGACTCCGTCCGGATGATCGCCGACCTGATCGGAGAGTGCGATGAGCGACGAGGTCCCGTGGCGTAAGAGCAGTCGCAGCAGCGGCCAGGGCGGTCAGTGCGTCGAGGTCGCCCCGTGGCGTAAGAGCAGCCGGAGCAGCGGCCAGGGCGGTAACTGTGTCGAGGTGGCTCGGGTGACCGTCGAGGAGTCGGCCGTCGGGGGGCTCCCGCACGACGGTTCTGTCCTGGATCGCTGAGCTGGTCGGATAGGCGTACAAGAGGCTCGGTGAAGGGCGCCCCGATCCGGGGCGCCCGGCGTGGTTCAGCGGTGCAGGGAGATGCCGTCGAACAGGACCTTGATGTAGTGGTCGGCGAGGCCGTCGGCGTCCAGCCGGCCCTCCGGCTGGAACCACCGGACGGTCACCCAGATCGTGTCGCGGATCATCCGGTAGGTGAGCTTCGGCTCGATGTCCTCGCGGAACAGCCCGGTCTCCTGCCCCCGCTTGATCTGGTCGACCCACAGGCGCTCGGTTTCGGCCTCCGCCTTGGCGAGGTAGTCGAACCGCTCGAACTGCTTAAGGTAGTTCCAGTCGTTCTGCAGGACCATGATCGCCGCGCGGTGCGGGACCAGCGTGCTAAAGCAGATGCGCACCAGGTCGGACAGGACCTCACGCGGGTCGCCGCCTCTGGCCAGGGCCGCCTGGTTGGCAACGGCCAGCTCGTCGAAGAAGGACGTGAGGATCTCATCCACGATCGACTCCTTGGAGTCGAAGTGGTGGTAGAGGCTTCCGGACAGGATGCCGGCCTCGTCGGCGATGTTGCGGACCGTCGTGGCCTGGTATCCCTTTTGGGCGAACAGCTCCGCCGCGAGCTTCACGAGATGCTCGCGGCGCTCGGAGGCGAGCGTCGACGAGCCTCTGGCGCGGCGGCGGGCGCCCCCCGTGGTGCGGGCGTCGGCCCGCTGCCGTCCGTTGTCCTTGCTCGTGGTCGTCACCCCCTCATTATGACGTGCCCACCCAACCGCTTGTTCAACTGTCCGAATTACGCGCGATCCGCCCGGCAGGCCGCAGGGCGCGACGAAGTAGGCTCGCGGCACCACCTGACCGCCGCCCGAGGAGAGGACCGCATGCCGTCCGCGATCGTGTTCGACCTGTTCGGCGTCATCGCGCTGCCCCAGAAGCCCGAGGCCAAGCGCCGGATCGAGCAGATCGCCGGCGTCCGGCCCGACGTCCTCTGGGACGCCTACTGGGCGCTCCGCAAGCCGTACGACGCGGGACAGGCCAGCGCGGAGTACTGGGAGGCGGTCGGTGACCGGATGGGCGCGCGGTTCGCCCCGGACACGATCGACGCGCTGATCGAGGCCGACCTGGCGAGCTGGACGGACGCCGACCCGGCCATGGTCTCCCTCGTCGGCGACCTCGCCGACGGAGGACATCGGCTCGGCCTGCTGTCCAACATCATCAGCGATCTCGTCCCCGTTTTCGAGAAGAAGCACGGGGAGTGGCTCGCCCACTTCAGCGCGCTGACCTACTCCTGCTCCATCGGTGTGGCCAAGCCGGACCACCGTGCCTTCGAGATCGCGGCCGAAAGACTCGGCGTCACTCCGGCCGACTGCATGTTCATCGACGACACCGAGGCCAACGTCCTGGCCGCCCGTGAGGTCGGCATGCGCGCCGAGGTCTTCCGCTCCGCCGAGCAGGTACGCGCACTGGTCACCCTCTCGTAGTCGACGTGCCGAGCGGGCGCCCGGTTCGCGCAAGGGGCCGAGAGGCCGTGCGCGAAGGTATACCGTGCGCTTTTTGAAGGAGCCTCAGGCCGAAGAGGACGGTAGATCTTGACGGGCTACGTGAGGTGGAAGGACATTCGCGCCGAGCATGTCGAGCGTGCTGGCGGTGAAGAAGCGGTCGAGGCGGGTAAGCAGGAACTGCTCGCCAAGGTCCAGGGGCACCGCCTCGCCGAGATTCGCCGCAGCCGCGGGCTGACACAACGAGACATCGCAGAGAGGATGGGCGTAACGAAGGGGCGTATCTCGCAAATCGAACAGGGCAAGATCTCTGGGCAGGACATCCTTGCCCGCTACGCCGTCGCCCTCGGCGGGCGACTCCATCAGTCGATTTATTTCGATGATGGGGACATCGCGGCAATCGCCTGATGCCCACGCCGACGCGGCCTGCTGTCGAACATCATCGCCGACCTCGTGCCGATGTTCGAGAAGAAGCACGAGTCCTGGCTCGCGCACTTCGAGCGTTGACCTATTCCTGCGCCATCGGGGTGGCCAAGCCGGACCACCGCGCCTTCGAGATCGCGGCCGAGAGCCTCGGTGTCACCCTGGCCGACTGTCTGTTCATCGACGACACCGAGGTCAACGTCCTGGCCGCCCGCGAGGTCGGCATGCGCGCCGAGGTTTTCCGATCCGCCGAGCAGGCACGCGACCTGACCACCGCGTAGCGCCGGATCGGCAGGCCCAGCCTTGCCACGATCATCACGCCCGGTACAGGGACCAAGGTCCCGGGCAAGCACAGACCATCGCCACTGTCCTGCCGCCGGGCCTCGCAGGGAGGATCACGTCTGTCCCAGGCCAGAAGGAAGGCAGCGGCTCATGCAGGCGGGAGGGTGAACTCACCGGTTTGGGGGGTGCGTGGTGCCGGTTCGCAAGGGAGTGTGAAGGCGAGATGGGCAGGGGGCGTCGTGCCGTCTGATGAGCGGTACCGGGCGCAGGCGATGGCGCCGCGGCCCCACCGGATCCTGCGGCGGCGGCCCGAAGGGCCCGGGCAGGTGGCGCTGACGCTCGCCGCAGCCGACGGGGCGGCCACGGACCCGATCACGCCGGCCGATCCGGCGTCGCCGGGCCAGTACTGGGTGCTGCACACCGCGGCAGGCGCGAAGGTCCCAGCGGTCGACGTCACACTCCCGGCCGACGATCCGGACGTCGTGGCGACGGTGACCACGCTGGGTGTTCCGCGGGGCACCGGTCGGCGGGGCCGTCCGAGCGTGACCTGCGGGTCGTTGTGGTCCGTCAGCCTACCGTTGCTTTCCGCTAGTCTCTGTTGCTGATTGTAATCGCAGGGTAGCTGCATGCGGAACGCGCTACTCACGAGATGACCTGTGGTGATGCGACGGTTTCCGCGCGGGCTCGGCGTGTTCGCGGTCCTGGTCGGCGGGTTGTCGGCCGGGACGTGATTTTTCGGGCTTGTCGGGGGCGTTACGGAGTGTGCCGGTCATGGTCGCGGGAGGGTCGGTTGAGCAGGTTCGGCCGCTGGCCGATGGTGTCGTCGGTGCTGGTGGTCCTGTGGTGTGTGGTGTGCCTTGTCTGGCCTGTTCCCCGGGCGAGCGCGGCGACCCTGTCCGACGCCACCTGGACGACGAGCAAGACGACGACCAGTGCTACGGGTGCGAGTTATACCTACACCTTCACCGCGACGACGACGTCCTCGCTCAGTTCGGTGACGATGAGTGTTCCGTCCGGGACGGGCGGGAGCGTGAGTGTGGGCACGGTGAGTCCCGCCGGTGTGGCGGGCGGCAGCGTCTCCCTCGTCGGCACCACGCTCACCTACTCCTTCACCTCAGCCACAGTCGCCTCGGGTACGGCGGTCTCGATCAAGATCAATGGGCTGACCAACGCCGGCACCGCCGGAAGCTATACCTCGACACTCACCACGCGCAGCGGCGCGAGTTCGGTGGACACCGGCACGACCGGCGCAGTGGTATTCACCTCCCGTGCACTCACCAGCCCGGGCTGGTCGGCCTCGTCCGCGACAGTCGGCGCGACCAGCGTCAGCTATACCTTCACCTTCACCACGGCGACCAACGGCGTGACCCTCAACACGGTCACGATGACGGTCCCGCCCGGAACCTCGGGAACACCCACTCTCGGCACGGTCACTCCGTCCGGCCTGGGCGGCAGCATCGCGCTGTCGGGCGATACTTTGACCTTCTCGGGGTTCAGCAAGATTACGTTTGCTCCCACGGCGTTCTCGATCCAGGTCAACGGACTGACCAACACCTCCACGGCGGGCACCTACACCTCCGAAATCGTCACCAAGCGCGGGTCGGGCACTCTCGTCGACTCCGGCATCACCCCGGCAGTGTCTTTCACCGGCCCCCTGAACCTGGCCGCACCGAGCTCACTGACCTGGGCCGCCACACTGACCGGTACCGACCAGAGCGTCGTCGACGCCGTCGCGGCAGACCAGCAGTTCAGCGTCGACGACGAGACCAACTCTGGCGCGGGCTGGCACATCACCATCTCGGCGACCACGTTCACCGCCGGCACCAAGACCCTGCCCAACTCGGGCACCTTCGTGCTCACCGGCAGCCTCTCCTCGGTCTCCGCCACCACCGCGCCGAGCGCGACCTGCGTGACCAGTTGCGTCCCGCCCAGCTCCACCACGACCTACCCGGTCGCCATCACCACCGCCTCCTCCTCGCCGACACCGGTCACGGTCTACGACGACCCGGCCGGCAGCGGCCTGGGCCCTGCCACCCTCGGCGGCCACAGCGCGGCCCGTCCCATCGGCTGGTGGATCAACATCCCCGGCAACGCCAGAGCCGGCTCCTACACCTCAACCGTGACCACGACGATTGTGTCGGGACCATGAACCAAGCACGGCACACCCGATCGGTGACGATCGGGTGACCATCACCTGCCACACGCCGACGCGGCCCGTGGGCCGCCGCAGGCGTGGCGATCCGGCCCTCGCGTTCATCGCCGGGACAGGCACTGCCAGCCCGGTACGCGCGAGCGGCGCCCTGGGGGTGGACGGTTCGGCCTGACGCCGTCAGCGGCCCCCGAGCCCACCGCCGCCGATGCCGTCTCGCTGCCCAAGACCGCCGAGCGCGAACCTCACGATGGTGGTGAATGGTGACCATCCCCGCCGCCGCTGTCGCCGCCACCTGTACCGGCGCTACCTCCCAACCCGTCGCCTGACCCGGGGCACCGCACGCACACACCGTTCGCCACCCGAACCCGGTAGCCCGATCCCCGCTACGCCGATCACCATCTGGCTGGGGCTGGCCGGCCATGCGCGCCGCAGGTAGATCAACAGAAACCGTCGGCACCACAAAAATCTACGGATGGCCGCACACGGCGAGGTGAAGATTCGCTCCGCAGCCCACCCGTCAGGTGTCCGCGATCACGCCCGCGGGAATTCCCCTGCCCGTAGCGAGGGTGATCCACATCTCGACCGGGGTCACTGACCTCATGCCCTTGCAACGAGTTCCACCTCAGTCGGGCTCACACCGACACGGCTACCACCCTGCCCGAACTCAGTACTGCTTCGCCCAAGAAAGGTATCCGCATGCGTTCCCGCCTCCAGGCCCTCATCAGCCCACTCGCAGTCACGGCCCTAGCCTTGGTGGCCGTCGCGGCCGCACCCGCTGCTTCCGCCGCCCCGCCGCATCACCCGCCGCTCGAAGCGCCCTGGGTGAAGATCTGCCGCCGCCTTCAACAGATGCCCAGACACCGGCATATACGCTGCATGCCCCGGCGACTACCCCACCCGGCGGCCGGCCGGAACCTGGCAGCCCCGACTGGACCGGCAGCCGCCGGCCAGGCGGGCAGGGCGGCCCAGCGGGCGCTGCAGGCCCGGCGGCAACCCACGATCACCGAGTACTCCACACCGACCAGCGGAGCGGGCCCGGCAGGCGTCACCACCGGACCGGACGGGAACCTGTGGTTCACCGAGTACGACGCCAACCAGGTCGGTCGCCTCACTCCGTCCGGAGGGTTCACCGAATACACCCTGCCCACCAGCAGTTCCTATCCAGGCGAAATCACCACCGGCCCTGACGGCAACCTGTGGTTCACTGAGAGCAACAGCGGGCAGATCGCGAAAATGACCACGAGCGGGACCATCACCGAATACGCGCTGCCGAGCTCCACCGCCGGCCCATGGAGCATCGTCACCGGACCGGACGGGAACCTGTGGTTCACCGAATCGAACACCAACAAGATCGGGAAGATCACCACCAGCGGGACCATCACCGAGTACACGTTGCCGACCTCCGGCGCCTACGCGCTCTACATCACCGTCGGCCCGGACAACGCCCTGTGGTTCACCGAACCGGCCCCGGGCAACATCGGACGGATCACCACCAGCGGGACCATCACCGAAACCGCCGCGCCCGGATCTGGAACCGGCAACGCCCTACCCATCGGCATCACCGTGGGGCCAGACAATAACCTCTGGTTCACCGACTCCGGCATCGGAACCGTCAACTCCCTCACCACCGGCGGCACCTTCACCTCATACACGCTCAGCGACGTCAACGCCGGCCCGTATGACATCACCACCGGACCCGATGGCAACCTGTGGTTCACCGAAACATACGACAACAACCTCGCCTCCACCACCACCTCGGGAACGATCAACGAGTACGCACTGCCGACCTCCTCGGCCTACCCGATAAATGTCACCAACGGACCCAACAGCAGCCTCTGGCTCAGCGAAAACCTCGTCGACAAGATCACACAAGCAACACCCTGACCACCCACGCCGCGGCGGCCGTCCCCACGCGGGCAGACGGCCGCCGCACTCAGCCAACAACGCCCGCGAGCAACACCGCACCACCCGGACCTACGCAAGCCTCCTTACTTTCCCCTGGTGACGCGGACCCGAGTGGAGGGCAGTTGCTGACCGTAGATCAACATCGCGCTGTGCGATCGAACGGGATCCGGCGTTAGGCCGCTCCGCGACCGCCGACGCCGGCGATCCGGCCGACCAGGGAAACCCTCGCTACCGCCGGATTTCGTTCCGAATCACTCCGACCCCCGACGCTGAACTGCTGGTCGGCCGCAGTCCCGCGTCGACGACGCTCTGGTCGGTTCCGGTCAGTGTGGCAGCCCAGGTCAGTGAGCTCGGTGCGGCGAGGTTCAAGGTGCCGGTGAAAGACACGGCCGGGTGAGGTCGGAGTCGATGGGAGCGCCCGTACTTTGGTCACGATTTCGGAGGTGTAGGTGCCAGCTGTAGAGGTGTTGGTCAGTCCGTTGACCTGGATCGAGAACGCTGTGGGAACAAGCGGCAGCAGGGAGATGCCCGAGTAGGTCAGGGTCGTGCCGGACAGGCTCACACTGCCGCCTAGGCCAGATGGGGTGACGCTGCCCAGGGTCGGGGTCCCTGTTGTGCCGGGTGGAACCGACATCGTGATCGAGCTGATGGTCAGGCTCGTGGTCGCTGTGGTGAAGGTAAAGGTGTAGCTGACGCCGGTGGCACCGACAGTCGTGGACGAGGCGGACCAGCCCAGGCCGTTGAGCGCGCCGGCGGTGAATGTAACCCCGCTGGTGGTGCCGGTGTCCACCGAACTCGCGCCGTTCAGCGTGGTGACCGTCGAGTTGTAGCTTCCGACCGTGCCGGTGTTGGTCAGCCCGTCGATCTGGATCGAGACTGCCGTACCAGAGGCGACCGTGGCAGACGTGAAGGAGTAGGTGTAGCTCGCACCCCGTGGCACTGGTCTTCGTCTTGCTCGTCGTCCACGTAGCGCCGGACAGGGTCGCCGCACTCGCCTTGGAAGCAGGCCAGACGATGCTCACCGCGCACCACAGGGCCACCAGCGCCCACACCACCATCGGCCGGCGGCCGGACCTACTCAACCGACCCCCGCCAACCATGACCGGCAATGCGCAACGCCCCCGACAAGCCCGAAAGATCACTTCCGTCCGGTTGTTCCGTCCCGACTCAGGGTCCGGAAATGACCTCCATCGTGATCGTCGAGGTGTAGGTGTCGGCAGCCGTGCTGGCCGGGATGCTCACCCACCAGCCGAGCGGATTGGCCGCCGATTGGCCGCCGTGCTGCCGCCGATGACGACCTGCCCCAGACCGGTCCCGGCCGCCGTGTCGTAGATGGTGACCGCAGTCGGCGAACTCGCCGCCGTGGTGATCGTCACCGGATAGGTGGTCGAATTGGTCGGCAGAGTGCACGTCCCGGTACAAGTGGCAGACGGCGCAGTAGTCGCACTGACCGACGTTGTACTGCCATTCGTCGAGAACGTACCGCTGTCGGGCAGTGTGTGGCTGCCGCTGGTGAAGGTCGTCGCGGATGCCGTGACGTGCCAGCCCGCCCGCTCCCCGTGGCGTCGTTGACCGTGTGCTGCTGATCCGCGGCCGTGGTGTCGACCACGCTCTGGTTGAGGCCGTTCAACGTCGCGGCTCACGTCAGCGACGACGGCGACGTCAATTAGGTGATCACTCCGAGTGATCTTACCGTGGTCACGGTGTGTGACGCGGCTCGGCGGCGGCCGGTGTGGATGCAGGCGGTGTGGATGCAGGCGGTGTGGATGCAGGCGGTGCGGACCCGCCGGCGGGCGCATGTCCGACGTCTCCGCGAGCGAGGGGAGCTGCGCAGGTGATGGTGCGGTCCTTGTGTGCTTGGCAGGTCATGTATTTGATGGCTGTTGCCTTGTCGATCTTCTTCGGGCCTGAGGTCTCCACATCGGTTGCGGTGATCTTGATCTTCTCTCCAGTGGTGATGGGAGCCGCGGGGGTCGTCTTGATCGCGGTGGTGAATTTCTCGTTCCCGCCGTTGCCTGCCTGCTGCACTGACCCGGTACCGATGTCGGCACCGCCGCTTGCCGGGGCGACCGTCGTGGTCAGGTTCTCGGTGTGCCCGGGCCGGGTCGCGTTCACAGTCCCGCTAGCGAAGCAGATGTGTTGGTCAACAAGGCACTTGAGACCGTCGAGAACCAGCCCGACGGCGGCGGACGCGGGCGCAGCGGGAACGACCAATCCTGCGCTGCTCAGGGTCAGCGCGGCGGCGATGGCGCCGGTACGACAGCGGAAGATCACAGGATGCCCCTTTGATGGCTACTTTGAGTGACCAGCATCGCCAACAGTATCACTCTAGGTAACTAGAGTGATGGCGATCCGCCGGCCTGTCGACGCGAACAGGGACAAGCTCTCCCTCTTGTGATTTCGGTATGTCGGGCGCGTCGTAGGTGCTGCCACCAGCCGTCATTTGCGGCGTTTCTGCAGATAGATGGTGAGGTTGGCGTGTTACTTGACGGCCGCCACTGGCGGCGATCAGAGACGGGTGTGCGTGTCGCATCGCAATGATCGACTAATCACTGAGAGTAATGCTATGATCACGGCGCGTATTCGATCAGTGACGTCCGGATGAGGCGTCACGCTGCAGATGGATGATGCTGATGCGTCACTTCTCTCATGCGCTGGGCACGGCCATCGTTCTCGTTGCCGGGTCTGTTGCTCTGCTGTCAGGTAGAGCAACCGCCGCTCCCTGCGCCCCTGGTTCTCCGACCACTACCAACTGCACGTTGACCGGGACGGCCGCCCTGACCGCGGGCACGTTGACGCTGGCGGCGCCGGCGTCGCTGGCCTGGGCCACGACCTTGAACGGCCTCAACCAGAGCCTGGCCGACACGACGGCTGCCGACCAGCAGTACACGGTCAATGACGCTACTGGAAGCGGGGCGGGCTGGCACGTCACGACGTCCGCCACGACCTTCACTAACGGAACTCACACGTTCCCGGATAGCGGCACGTTCGTGACGAACGGCAGCACCAGCTTGATCACTGGTACTACCGGACCGACCGCTACCTGCAGTGGGACCTGTACGTTGCCGACCAATTCGATCACCTATCCCGTGGCCATCACCACGGCGGCAACGACGCCCACCCCGGTCACCATCTACAACGCCGCTGCGGCCTCCGGGCTCGGGGCGGTGGTCATCGGGGGCAGCACGGCGGCCAACCCGGTCGGCTGGTGGGTGAACGTTCCGGCCAGCGCGTCGTCCGGTTCGTACACCTCCACGATCACGATGGCGATCATCTCCGGGCCCTGAGCCCGGCGCTGGAAGCCCGAGTGCCCGCAGGGGAGCGATGATCTGTTCGCGGTGATGACGACGGTGCCGTCCGGGACGGGCGGCACCGTCTCCCGCGCGGGTGCCGTGACCGTCGTGGCAGGCCCGTGAACGAGGCACGGCCGACCCCACCGGAGGTGACCCCTTGAGTTCATCACAGGCCCGACGTCGGCGCGTACCGCATGCCGTCATAGGCCTCGTGACATTCGCCGCACTTACGCTCGCCGCCGCAGGCACGGTCGCCCCGGCGCATGCGGGTGGCGGCCTGGGAGGTGGCTCATTCGGCATCACTCCGTCAGCGACCTCGGCCGGCCGGGTGCGCTCATATTTCAACCTGAGCGTGCCGCCCGGCAAGACGGCCCGGGAGACGGCGGTCATCAGCAACGCAGTATCCAGGACCCAGCAGCTGAAGATCAGCATCTCCAGCGGCGTCACCGCGGCGAATTCCGGCTCCGCATACCAGAATGTCCCTGGGAAATGCGCCGGCGCCAGTTGCTGGGTGACCGGGCTTCCCTCCGCCGTCACCCTGGCCCCCGGCGAACGCAGGGCCCTGAGGTTTCGGGTCGCTGTTCCGGCTGATGCCCTGCCGGCGCAGTATCTCACCGGCATCACGGCCGAGTCCCTCGCTCGATCCAGTGCGGTCGGGGTCGGCTCGAACGGACGGTCATCAGCCAAAGCGATCATCGTCAGGCAGGTCACCGTCGGTGTCGCCGTCACCGTCGGCGCACTCGCGCAGATGAAGACGGCCCTGGCGATCGCGCCGCTTTCGGCGGGATGGGTCGGGAACATACCCCGCCTGTTCATCCCGGTGCACAATCCCGGCCAGACGTTCGCCAAGGCACATGGAACCGTCTCCTGTAGGGTCCATGGCAGGCCTCACTCCTATGACGTCATCATGGGAACGGTCCTGCCGGGCACCGGCGCGGTCCTTCCGATCAATGCCCGGGGCCTGAGCGGTGAATCGATGCCGTGCAGGGTCCGGCTGCGTGAGGGCGCTGGACCTGTGGCCTTCTGGTCCGGCACCGTGACACTTCCCTCCCGATCCCAAAAGAAGGTCATCCACACCGGGAATGGCGTGTACACCACGCTCCCGGACAACGCCGTTCCTCCCTGGGCGATCGCGCTCATGGTGATCGGAGCGCTGATTCTCATGGCCTTGATGGTGCTGCTCGTCCTACAGCGCAGGCAGCGGCAGCGCACCCGCTAGCCCGCCGCTCTTGTGGTAGTGGCTGGACCGCTGGTGGCCGTCAGGAGGCGGACCAGCCGGTCCAGCGGTGGACGGTCATGGCGATGACAGGGCCCTCGGGGGGATTCGCGCGGTACTGGCGGTAGCGCTCGCGGAGCAGGTCGATCGGCGCGGCCATCGCCTCCGGGTCCTCGACGATCTCGGCGGTGGCGTCGGCGCGGACCCACCACAGGCGTGACCACTCGTCCTCGTAGTGGTCGGCCAGTACGGCGACGCGGGGGTCGGCCTGCATGTTGCGCAACCGCTTGAGATCGCGGGTGCGCTTCGGCTTGGCGTCGACGGCGGAGTAGATCCGGTCGCCCTCGACCGCGAACGTCACGACGACCAGATGCGGACGCCCTTCTTCGTCCACCGTGGCCAGACGCACGGCCCGCGCGGACGCGAAACGGGCGCGCGCGATCTGCTCCGGAAGCCTCATCCTTCGAGGTTGCCACGGGTGTCGGCCGTCCGGCGTCAGGCGGTGGGCCGGGAACGCGTCGTGTCGCGGGCCGGCGAAGGCGCCGTGACGCCCGCGTAACGAATGTGTTGCGGGCTATTGACACTCACCATGACTCCCGGATTCGCTTCGTGGGAGCGCTCCCACACACCACCGGGCTCACCGAGGAGCCCGGGCAGAACCCCGCCTATGGAGACGACCTGAGAGGGGTCCGTCATGAGGGTCAACATGCGTCGAGGGCGAGTCGGCGCCCTGGCGATCGTGCTGTCCGCCGCGCTCGCGGCGGCGACGGCATGCTCGGGGGACGACGGCAAGAGCGATTCCAATAGCGCGAACGAGAAGATCACGCTGACGGTCGACGACTTCGGCACGTTCGGCTACCAGGACCTTTACAAGCAGTTCATGGCCCAGCACCCGAACATCAAGGTCACCGAACGCAACGTCCCGAAGCTCGACGACTACACGCCGCGGCTCCAGCAGTGGATCGCGGCGGGCGCCGGTGCCGGCGACGTGGTGGCGATCGAAGAGGGCATCATGGTCAAGTTCAAGGCCCAGCCCGACAAGTTCGTCGACCTGAAGCAGTACGGCGCGAGCTCGCTGCAGGGCAACTTCCTGCCGTGGAAGTGGCAGGGAGGCATGAGCCCCGACGGGTCCAAGCTGATCGGCCTCGGCACGGACGTCGGCAGCATGGCGCTGTGCTACCGCAAGGACCTGTTCAAGAAGGCGGGTCTGCCCGACGACCGCGACGCGGTCACCAAGCTGTGGCCGACCTGGGACGACTTCATCAAGGTCGGCCAGAAGTACACGTCCAAGGTCGGTGGCAAGTCGAAGTTCATCGACAGCCCCGAGACGTACTACAACACGATCCTCATGCAGGAGGCCGGCAAGGGCTCCAACCAGACGTACTTCGACCAGAGCAACAAGTTCGTCATGGAGTCGAACCCGGCCGTCAAGACGGCGTTCGACGAGACCGTGAAGATGTCCCAGGCGGGCCTGGCCAGCGGCGTGCAGTTCCTGTCCGACCCGTGGAGCCAGGGCCTGAAGAAGGACGCCTTCGCGACCGCGCCCTGCCCGGCCTGGATGCTCGGGCTCATCAAGCAGTTCGGCGGTGACGAGCAGCAGGGCAAGTGGGACGTCGCCGGCGTGCCGGGCGGCGGCGGCAGCTGGGGCGGCTCCTGGCTGGCGGTGCCCACGCAGAGCAAGCACCCGAAGGAGGCCGCCCAGCTGGTGCAGTTCCTGACCAGCGTGCAGGGCCAGATCGGCGCGTTCAAGGCGGCCAACAACCTGCCGTCCTCACCGGCGGCGCTGAACGACCCGGCCGTCAAGGCGTTCAACAACCCGTACTTCAACAACGCGCCGGTCGGCCAGATCTACGCGCCGGCCGCGATCAACCTCAAGCCGGTGTACCTCGGCGCCGACAACCAGGAGGTCCGGACGGCCGTCGAGGCGGACCTGCGCGCGGTCGCCCAGGGCAAGCTCTCGGCGGGCTCCGCCTGGAGCAAGGCCGTGTCCGACGCCAAGAAGGCCTCGGGCGGCTGAGACCGGCGGGCGGCGCCGGCCTTCCCCAGGACGTCGGCCGGCGCCGCCCGTGTCCACGCTCGCCCGTCTCCGTGAAAGGACCTCGGAATGGCTGTCGACCTGCGGCCCACACCGGTCGCCTCGCGCGCCGCGCCGCCGGGGCGGCGCGGCTGGCGCGCCCGGCTCTCCCGGCTGGACCTGAAGGTCTCGCCCTACCTGTACATTTCGCCGTTCTACCTGCTTTTTCTGCTGTTCGGGCTCTTCCCGCTCGGCTACACGTTCTGGGTCTCGCTGCACCGCTGGGAGATCATCGGCCACCACCAGTTCGTGGGTCTGCGGAACTACTCCCGGCTGCTCAGCGACGACCAGTTCTGGAACGCCGTCGTCAACACCCTCGGCATGTTCGTCGTCGCGACCGTGCCACAGCTGCTGCTCGCGCTCTGGCTGGCCAACGCGCTGAACCGGCGGCTGCGCGTCCAGACGCTGTTCCGGATGGGCGTGCTGCTGCCGCTCGTCACGTCGGTCGCGGCGGTCGCGATCGTGTTCACCCAGATCTACGGCCGCGACTACGGCATGGCCAACTGGATCCTGCACTTCTTCGGCGTCCACAAGATCGACTGGCAGGCGAACCGCTGGGCCGCCTGGGTGGCCGTCTCGACCATGGTCGACTGGCGCTGGACCGGCTACAACGCGCTGATCTTCCTCGCCGGCATGCAGGCGATCCCGCGCGACCTGTACGAGGCCGCGGCGATCGACGGCGCGGCACGGCGGCAGCAGTTCTGGCGGATCACGGTGCCGCTGCTGCGCCCCACGATCCTCTTCGTGTCGGTCATCTCCACCATCGGGGGCCTGCAACTGTTCACCGAGCCGCTGCTGTTCAACTTCGGGTATATGAACGGCGGCTCGCTGCGGCAGTCGCAGACGGTGACGATGTACATGTTCGAGAACGCTTTCAACCGCTTCCAGTACGGCTACGGCTCCGCGGTCGCCTGGATGCTCTTCCTGCTGATCCTCCTGTTCTCCCTCGTCAATTTCCTGCTGATCCGCCGTTTCTCCGGAGGTGGTGACAAGTGAAGGAGGCCGTTTTCCGGCGTTCCCGGAAGGCCGTCGCGGGCTCCGCGCGTCTCTGGAACGCCAGCCCGCTGACGTACGTCGTGCTCATCTTCGCGATCGTCCTGTCGGCGTTCCCGCTGTACTGGATGTTCGTCGTGGCCACGCGGACCAACGCCGTCGTCGGCGCGGTGCCACCGCCGTTCATCGCCGGTCAGCACCTCGGCGACAACCTGCGCCGGCTGTTCGACAACGAGCAGGCCCACTTCGCCAAGGCGCTGGTGAACTCCGCGATCGCCTCGGCCGTCGTCGCCACCTCGACGGTCTTCTTCGCGTCGCTGGCCGGCTTCGCCTTCGCCAAGCTGCGCTTCCGTGGCCGCAACGCGCTGCTGCTCATCATCGTCGCCACGATGATGGTGCCGGTCCAGATGGGCCTCATCCCGCTCTACATGGTGATGGTGCACCTGCACTGGACCGGCAAGCTCCAGGCGGTGATCGTCCCCTTCCTCGTCACCGGCTTCGGCGTGTTCATGATGCGGCAGTACGCCTCGCAGGCCATCCCCGACGAGCTCATCGAGGCGGCCCGCGTCGACGGCGCGTCGACGTTCCGGATCTTCTGGAGCGTGGTGCTGCCCGTGCTGCGCCCCGCCGCCTCCGTGCTGGCGCTGTTCACCTTCATGTCGACCTGGAACGAGTTCATCTGGCCGCGGGCCGTGCTGAATCCGGACAACCCGACGGTGCAGTACTCGCTGGCGCTGCTGAACAACGCCTACTTCAACGACTACACGCTGATGTTCGCCGGCACCCTCGTGGCGACCATCCCGTTGTTCGTCGTCTTCGTCGTGTTCGGCCGCCAGATCATCGGCGGAATCATGGAAGGGGCCGTGAAAGCATGACGATCCAGAGATCACGGGCGGAGACCGAGATCAGATTCCCGACGGACTTCGTCTGGGGTGCGGCCACGGCGGCGTACCAGATCGAGGGCGCCGTCGCCGAGGACGGGCGCGGCTCGTCGATCTGGGATACCTTCGCCCACACACCCGGGAACGTCCTCGGCGGCGACACCGGCGACGTCGCGACCGACCACTACCACCGGTTCCGCGAGGACGTCGCGCTGATGGCCTCCCTCGGGCTGACGGCGTACCGCTTCTCGATCTCCTGGTCGCGCGTACTGCCCGACGGCGCCGGGCCGGTCAACCCCAAGGGCCTGGACTTCTACCGGCGGCTCGTCGACACCCTCCTCGAGGCGGGCGTCCAGCCGTGGCCGACCCTCTACCACTGGGACCTGCCGCAGGCCCTCGAGGACGCCGGAGGCTGGCCCGCGCGGGACACGGCGTACCGGTTCGCCGAGTACGCCCAGACCGTGTGCGGCGCCATCGGCGACCGCGTCGTCAACTGGACGACGATCAACGAGCCGTGGTGCGCTGCCTTCCTCGGGTACGCGTCCGGCGACCACGCGCCGGGCCGCCGCGACCCGGAGGCATCCCTTCGCGCCGCGCATCACCTGCTGCTCGGCCACGGCCTCGCGGCGCGGGCCATGCGCGGCGACGGGCGGAACGTCGGCGCGTCGGTGAACCTGTACGCCGTGTCGCCGGCGAGCGACGCGCCCGAGGACGTCGACGCCGCCCGGCGCATCGACGGGCTGCAGAACCGCTTCTTCCTCGACGCGCTGCTGCACGGCCGGTATCCCGAGGACGTCCTCGCCGACGTGGACCGGTTCGACCTGGGCGTCCAGGACGGCGACCTGGACCTCATCGGAGGGTCGGTCGACCAGCTCGGCATCAACTACTACAACCGCTTCTTCGTCACCGGTCAGGAGGGCGCCGCACCCGCGATCACCTCGCCGTTCGCGCAGGCGTCGCCGTGGCCGGGCAGCGAGCACGTCGGCTTCGTCCAGGTCGGCCGGCCGGTCACCGCGATGGGCTGGGAGATTGACGAATCCGGGCTGGCCGAGGTACTCACGCGCGTCGCGGAGGAGTACCCGTCCGTCCCGCTGTACGTCACGGAGAACGGCGCCGCGTTCGACGACGTCGTGGCGGACGGCGAGAACGGTGAGGGCCCTCACGTCGACGACCCCGACCGCGTCGCGTACATCGACGCGCACCTGCGCGCCTGCCACACGGTGATCAGCGCGGGCGTCCCGCTGCGCGGCTATTTCGCCTGGTCGCTGATGGACAACTTCGAGTGGGGCTGGGGCTACGCCAAGCGGTTCGGGCTCGTCTACGTCGACTTCCTGAGTCAGGCGCGGATCCCCAAGACCAGCGCCCAGTGGTACTCCTCGGTCATCGAGCAGGGCGGGCTCGGCAGAATGTCCACGTGAGCACTGTCGACCGACCAACGCGACGCCCATCTGCCCGGGCACTCCCGCCGGACGCGAAGGCGGTCCTCCCGCCGCGGCGGGAGGACACGTGACGAGCGGGCCGCGACCGACCCTCGAAGCCGTCGCGGCGCTCGCCGGCGTCGGCCGCGGCACCGTCTCCCGGGTCATCAACGGCTCGCCGAAGGTCAGCCCGGAGGCCCGCGAGGCCGTGCTGCGGGCCATCGACGAGCTCGGGTACGTCCCCAACCGTGCGGCGCGCGCCCTGGTCACGCGCCGTACGGACACGGTCGCGCTGTTCGTGTCGGAGTCGGAGGAGCGCGTCTTCGGCGAGCCGTACTTCGCCGGCATCATCCGGGGGATCAGCGCCGGCCTCGCCGACACCGGGCTGCAGCTGCTGCTGGTCATCGCCCAGTCGGAGGACGAGCACGCGCGTTTCGAGCGCTACCTCACCGGCCAGCACGTCGACGGGGTCCTGCTGATCTCGCTGCACGGCGGCGACCCGCTGCCACGCCATCTCGAGGAGAACGGCGTGCCGACCGTGCTCGGCGGCCGGCCCGTCGGTGTGGACCCCGTGAGCTGCGTCGACGCCGACAACCGGGGCGGCGCCCGCCAGGCGGTCGAGCACCTCATCGGCCTGGGGCGCCGCCGGATCGGCACCATCACCGGTCCGCAGGACATGCAGGTGGGCGTCGACCGTCTCGACGGGTACCACGACGCCCTCGCCGCGGCCGGGCTCACCGGCCCGGTCGCGCACGGCGACTTCAGTGAGGAGTCCGGGGAGCGGGGGATGTGCGAGCTCCTCGACCGCGACCCGGACCTCGACGCCGTCTTCGCGGCGTCGGACCCGATGGCGGTCGGCGCCATGCGGGTGCTCAAGGAGCGCGGGATCCACATCCCCCGGGAGGTCGCGGTCGCGGGGTTCGACGACTCGTCGACCGCGCGCCACACCGACCCGCCCCTGACCTCGGTGCACCAGCCGCTCGAGGCGATGGGCCGGGAGATGGCGCGACTGCTCCTCGCCCGCATCCGCGGTGAGGAGATCGAGCATCCGGTCGTCATCCTGGACACCCATCTCGTGGCCCGCGAATCCTCCCTCGGCGGCGCGAGATCCGGGGCACACTAGGGGGCTCGTGCGGAACGCGAGATTTGGGGAAAACTGCGTTGATGCAGTCGCTTCTGGCCGGCCGGTACCGCCTTCGCGAGCGGATCGGCCGTGGTGGCATGGCATCCGTCTGGCTGGCGCGGGACGAGGTCCTCGTCCGGCAGGTCGCGGTCAAGCTGATCGACCCGGAGCTGGCGCGCGACGCGGAGTTCCGCAGGAGGTTCCGGGACGAGGCCCGCTCCGCTGCGGCGCTGTCCCACCCGCACATCGTCACCGTGCACGACTACGGCGAGTCCGACGGCACCCCGTACATCGTCATGGAGCTGCTGACCGGCTCCACCCTCGCCGACGTGCACCCCGTGTCCGACGCCGAGCGGGTCGTCGGCCAGATCGCCTCGGCGCTCGCCGCCGCGCACGAGGCGCGCATCGTCCATCGGGACATCAAGCCCACGAACATCTTCCTCACGTCGTCGGGGGTGAAGGTCCTCGACTTCGGCATCGCCGGCGACGCGCGGATGGGGACGCCCGACTATCTTCCGCCGGAGAACGACCTGTCGCCGTCCGCCGACGTGTACTCCCTCGGGATCGTGTGGTTCGAGGCGGTGATGGGCCGCCGGCCCGGGCCGGGGGAGACCCTCGGCGGCCTGCAGGCCCGCTGCGTCGCCCGATCCGCGGCGGAACGACCGGCCGCCGCGGAGATCGCCCGGGAGCTGGGGGTCGGCGACGAGCCCGCCGTCGACCCGGACGCCGTCACGCCGAGGCGACTCTCGCACCCGATCACGCGGGTCCTCACCGCGCCCGCGGTCCGCCGGCGCCGGGTGCCGCTGGCCGCCGGGGCGGCCGCCGCGCTGACGGCGCTGGTGATCGCCGCGGTGCTGAGCGCCGGCCACGGCGGCGGGAAGGCCGCGCTGAGCTCTCCGTCCCGCGTGACGGCGTCCCCCTCTTCGTCCGGGCCCGTCACTCCCACCGCCACACCGGGGAGCCGGTCCGCGCAGTCGGCCACGCGCTCCCGCGCGGCCACCCCGCCGCCTCCCGCCACCACCCGGCCGGTCCGGGCCCGCACGGCGCCGACGCCCCCGGGAACGGTCGACGCGCTGACCCGGATGCGCCGCACGGTGGACGAGGGCATGGCGGTCCGGGAGGTCCGCTCCGACGTGGCCGTCGACCTCGACAACGTCATCACCGGCCTGACGAACGAAGTGGCCGCCGGACAGAGCGTCGACCTGCGGCAGCGGGTCACGGACCTCCGGCAGAAGATCCTCACCCGGCTCAGCGAGGGCGGCCTGACCAAGAGCCGCGCCGACACGCTCCTCCGCGAGCTGCCCCAGGTGTGAGCCTCACGCGGCGAGTCGTGAGCCGATCTCCCGGACGATCGAGACGAGCAACTCGACGTCGGCCTCCGTGGTCCGCCAGTTCACGATCGCCGGTCGCAGGGCGGTCATGCCCCGGTACACCGTCGTGCCGGCGAACACCCGGCCGTCGGCGAGCAGCTCCGCGCCGAGCCGGGTGTTCAACCCGTCGAGGTCCTCGATGCCCGGCCGCCGGTACCGGAAGCAGACCACGCAGAGCCGGACCGGCGCGAGCAACTCCAGATCCGGGGCCTCCTCGACCAGCCGGCCGAGATGCCCGGCGAGGTCGAGATGGCGTTCCACCATCGCCCGGTACCCCTCCCGGCCGTACGCCCGCAGCGTCGCCCAGATCGGCAGCGCCCGCGCGCGGCGCGAGGAGTCGGGGCCGAGGAACTGGTAATTGACGTGGTCGTCGCCGTCTCCGGGCAGGTACGGCGCGTCCCACGCCCCGAACGCCCGCCCGAGCAGCGCGGCGTCCCGTACGAACGCGAAGCCGCTCTCGTACGGGACGTTGAGCCACTTGTGCCCGTCGCTGATCACCGAGTCCGCCCGTTCGATCCCGTCGACCAGGTGCCGGGTCCGCGGCGACACCGCCGCGAACAGCCCGAACGCGCCGTCCACGTGCAGCCAGGCGCCGTGTCGTTCGGCGAGCTCGGCCATCTCGTCGATCGGGTCGAAGTCACCGGTGTTGACCTCGCCCGCGTTCGCCACGATCACCGCCGGGCCGTCGGTCTCCGCGAGGGCCCGGTCCAGCGCCGAGAGGTCGACCCGGCCGGCGTCGTCCCGGGCGAACCTGCGGACGGTGTCGCGTCCGAGGCCGAGCATCTGCAGGGCCTTGCGGGTGCTGACGTGGACGTACCCGCTGGAGAACACCGGCATCGGCGGCAGCCCGGCCAAGCCGTCGACCGTCACGTCCACGCCGTGCCGTTCCGCCCACCAGAACCGCGCCGCCGACAACGCCGTGAAGTTCGCGGAGGTGGCGCTCGTCGTCAGCACCCCGCCGTACGACTCCGGCAGCCCGAACAGCTCCTTCAGCCATCCGAGCACCACCGTCTCGGCCTGCGTGCCGAACGGCGACGCCGCCCAGTTGCCGGGGTTCTGGTCGAGCAGCGAGGCGATCCAGTCGCCGGCCAGCGCGGCCGGAGTGGCACCGCCGACGACGAAGTGGAAGAAGCGCGGCCCGGCGGAATGTGTGGCCGCCCGCGTGCCCGTCCGCAGCAGCCGCGAGACGCCGGCCACCGTGCCGTCGCCGTGCTCGGGCAGCGACCCGCCCAGTTCGTCGAGTGACTCCCCGGCCTCCGGGTCGCTCACCGGCCGCGTCGTCAGTGACTCGAGGTACGGTGCCGCGGCCTCCGCCACCAGATCGAGGGCCTTACCGATCGCGTCACGCTCGTGAATGGGGTCCGCCATGGGAGGAGCAGATCACGCGCCTCGCCCTGTGGTCGATGGCCAATCGCCCGAATCGGCCTTCCTCGAGTCGGCGAACGGACGGCCGGCGTACGCCTACGGCGGGGACCCGCCGTCGTGGAGTCCGAGCAAGGTGTAGCCGGCCATCGTGCCGCCGTCGACGATCTCCCCGTCGCGGATCATCCGCTCGAAGTCCGTGCGGGCGACCCAGCGGTGGGTCATCCCCTGCTCCTCCGGGTCGCGGTCGGCGGCCTCACCCTGCGTCAGGCCGGTGGCGAGGAAGACGTCACAGCGCTGGTTGGTGAACCCCGGCCCGATCGCGAAGGAACCGATCCGCTCCAGTTCCGCCGCGCGCAGGCCCGCCTCCTGGACGAGCTCCGCGCGGGCGAGCTCCTCGCTGCTCGTCTCGCGGTCGTCCGGCCAGGTGCCCTGCGGGAACTCCAGGGACCGGCGAGAGAGTGTGTAGCGGTACTGCTCGACCAGGTGGAAGCCGTCGTTCTCCATCGGAATGATCAGCGCGGCCGTGGGCTTGTCCACGACGCCGTAGATGCCGGGGGAGCCGTCCGGGTGCCGGATGTCATCCTCCCGTACCGTCATCCACCGGTTCTGGTACACGACGCGACTGGAGATCTGGATCACCCCGGCAGCCTCTCACATCTACGCTGACGTCCCATGGGAGAGAGACGACGGCACGGCGTTCCACCGCCGGAGGAGATCCACCGGTCGGTCACGCGAGGCCGGTCCGCCGTCTTCCCGCTCGACGCGGCCGTCGACATGCCCGGGGCCACGGCCCTGGCCGCCGGACTGCAAGCGGAGCTCGTACGGGACGATCTCCTCGTCCTCGTGTGGCCCGGCCGACCGCCGTCCATCCGCGTCGTACGGCTCGTCGGCGAGCCCGAACTGACCCGGTGCCGCGCCGAACTGGAGATCCTCGTCGCCGACTTCCGCCGGACCGCGCGGCGGCTCATCGAGCGGTGTCGCGCCGAGGCGGGGCCCGCTTGGGACGAAGACGAGGCGTTCGAGCTGATCGAGGTCGACGGCGCGCACTGGTGGCTCTCGCCGCACGGCGAGCACTGCCGGTTCGAACGGGCCGACGGGGCCGAGATCGTGGAGGCCAACATCGAGCGTCCGGACGCCGTCGATCCGGGCTTCCTGCTGCTGTTCGCCGAGACCTCCGGCGGATACCCGAACGTCCGTGCCGCGTGCGTGGAGGGCTTCCACGACATGTGCCGGATGCTGGAGTCGGCCGGGGTGACGGCGCACACCGGGTAACGCGGTCAGAGGTCGCGGATCAGGTCGATGTTCGGCGTCTCCTCGGGGTCCTCTCGCTCTGTCTCGAGAAACGCCTTGACGCACTCGACGGCGACGTCGGGGGCCAGTCGCTTCAGGCTGAGCGCGAGGACGTTCGCGTCGTTCCAGAGGCGCGCGTTTCGCGCGATCCACGGCTCCCAGGCCAGCGCGGCCCGTACGCCGGGGACCTTGTTGGCCGCGATCGACGTGCCGGTGCCCGTCCAGCACATCAACACGCCGTAGTCGGCCTCGCCGGCGGCGACCGCGCGGCCCGCCTCCCGCGAGAAGTCGGGCCACTTCTCCAGATCGTCGATGACCCGCAGATCGGCGACCGCACGGAGGTGCTCGATCACCGCACGGGTGCAGTCGTTCGCGTCGTCGGCGCCGAAGACCACCTTCATATCGCTCACCCTGTCACGTCGCCACGGCGCCGCGCGAGGTCGTCGAGGATCCCGGCGGTGGCCGTCGCTCCGAAGCGGGTCACTCCGGCGGCGGCCATCTCCAGCAGGACGTCGAGGGTACGGACGCCTCCGGCCGCCTTGACGCCGACCCGCGCCGACACCGACCTCCGCATCAGGCGCAGGTCGTCGAGGGTCGCGCCGCCCGGCGCGAATCCCGACGACGTCTTGACGTAGTCGGCCCCCGCCTCTTCGGCGATCCGGCAGCCGCGGACCTTCTCCGCGTCGGTCAGATACGCGGTCTCCAGAATGACCTTGAGAAGGGCGCCCCGAGCCGCCGTCTGCTCGGCGACGGCACGAATGTCATCGGCGACGTACCGGTCGTCGCCGGCGCGCAGCCTGCCGATGTTCAGCACCATGTCGATCTCCCGCGCCCCGTCGCCGACCGCCGCGGCCGTCTCTCCCGCCTTCACGTGGGAGGCGGAGGAGCCGTGCGGGAACGCGACGACGGTGCCGACCGCCACGCCGGTGCCGCCGAGAGCGCGTACGGCGAGTGGGACGTCCGCGGGCCGGACGCACACCGACGCGACGTCGTAGCGGGCGGCCAGCGCACAGCCGGCCCGTACGTCGTCGGTGGTCAGGTCGGGACGGAGGAGTGAGTGGTCGATCATCTTCGCGACGTGCTCGACGGCGGGCCAGGACATGGGCTTCTCCTCAGCGGTTGGGAGGCTCGACGTCGAACGTGACGTCGAGGGCGTAACGGTCGCCGGCGTAGCGGGACTCGGTGAGCTCCAGCGGGAGGCCGTCCTGGTCGAGGATCAGCCGATGCTCCACGAGCAGGGGAGCGCCCGGATCCACGGCGAGCAGTGCGGCGTCCTCGGCGGTCGCACGATCGGCGGAGATGGACGCGTGCCCCAGGGTCGGCACGCGTCCTAGCGCGACCACCGCCTCGTGCAGTGAACCTCCGGCCAGGTCGGCCTCCAGGAGCCGCACCAGCGTGGGCGGGAAGAGCGCCTCCTCGAGGGCGATCGGCACGTCGTCGGCCGACCGGACCCGGCGGATCGCCACCACCCGTGCGTCGCGACCGAGCCGCAACCGGTCGGCCTCCGCGCCCTCGGCGGGCCGTATCCGGGCGTCCACCATCCGCGAGGACGGGGTCTTGCCGCGGCGTCGCATCTCGGCGCTGAACCGCACCAGGCTGTCGGCTCGGCGGTGGGCGGGCGGCGGCGCCACGAACGTGCCCCGCCCCGGCTCCCGGTACACCAGCCCGTCGGCGGCCAGACGCTGCACCGCGGCCCGGGCGGTCATCCGGCTCACGCCGAACTCCTCGCACAGCTCCGCCTCCGAGGGCAGCGGATCATTCGGCCGGGCGGCGGCGACGCGGGCGCGCAGCGCCTGCTCGATCGCGTAGTACCGAGGGGTGAAGTCACGCGTCTCGTGGCTCATGAGATGAGGCTATACGACTATCTGTATATACATCTAGCCCTGGATTCGGGGTGAGGGCCGACTCCACCGGCTGGTAGACATTGGGGCGTGACCGAGGAGGAGCCCGCCTGGGCGATGCAGCTCGCCCTGCGTATCGAGAAGGCCGCGCCACCGTCGCACCTGGCGATCTGCGAGGCCGCGGCGATGGCCGTCGTCCGGCTGCTCGCCGACCCGCGCTCGGCCCCGGGCGGGGAGTGGTACGAGGCGGTGGCGGGCTGGGAGGCGCGGCGCATCCGCAAGGTGGCGCGACGGGCGCGCGGCGCCCGCTGGGACGCCCTCGCCGGGCTGCCCGGCGTGCTCGTGGACCACGACGGCGCGCTGGCGCGGGCGTTCGTCCCCGGGCCGGTCACCGAGGTCCAGCCGGAGATCTCCAAGCGGCAGGTCGGAGGCACCGACCTGCCGCGCGACGACGAGCCGAAACCCCCGCCCGAGCCGCCGTACGCCCTGGTCACGCTCAATCCGCACGTCGCCATGACCACGGGGAAGGCGGCGGCGCAGTGCGGGCACGCCGCCCAGCTCCTGCTGCGCGCCCGCGGCGAGTGGCCGGGCCTGCGCGTCCGCGTCCTGGAGGCCGACGACTGGGCCGGGAGCGTCGCGGAGGCCGACGTGGCCGTACGGGACGGCGGCTTCACCGAGGTCGCCCCCGGCACGATGACCGCCGTCGCCCGCCTCATCGGCTGACGCCAGGACCCGCCGAGCCCCCGGACCGATGCCGGCTGGCGGAGCCGGTCGAAGAACTGCTCCAGGGCGAGGACCCCGACCGGGCCAGGCGCGACTTCCTGGAACCGGTGGCACGGCTGCGGGGCGGCTCCACCGCCCCGTCGTAGGCGGCGCCATACCGGCACGGCCGAGGATCGCCGGGGCCGGGACACCGGCGATCCTCGGCGATCACGGCCGCGCCGGGTCGCCTTCGTCCCGGTCGAACATCGTCTCGTCCGCCTCGGCCTCGCCCTCGGCGGCGGGCTGCGGCTCGGCGTCCCGGGTGCGGACGGGGATGTCGGCCCTCGTGGCGCCCCCGACGGCGTCCCTCTTGCCGAACTCGACGTCCCGGCTGTCGCTCGCGGGCTCGGCGCGATCCCGGTCGCTCGCGGGTTCGGCGAGGTCCTGGTGCGTGGCGTCGCTCGAGGGCTCCGGGAGGTCCCGGCGGGTGGTGTCGCTCGCGGGCAGGGTGACGTCGCGGCGGGCGTCGTCGTTCGCGGACGGGGTGACGTCGCGGCGGGCGTCGTCGTTCGCGGACGGGGTGACGTCGCGGCGGGCGTCGTCGTTCGCGGGCTTGGCGCGATCCCGGTCGTTCGGGGGCTCGGTGAGGTCTCGGCGGGTGACGTCGCTCTCTCCGGGGCCGGTGCCGCGGTGGTCGGCGTCGCCGGCCCGTTCGTCGGCCTCCGCACGGTCGGTGTCGGCGTCGCCGGCCGGTTCGTCGGTCTCCGTACGGTAGGCGTCGCGCCTCTGGATCCTGATGTCCTGGCGGGTCGCGTCGGCCGCGGGCCGTACGGTGGCCTTCTCGGGCGCGTCCGGGGACTCGGGCACCGGTCCGGCCAGGGTGGCGGAGGGACTCTGCGACGCCTCCGGTGGCTGCGGCAAGGCCAGAGCGCCCGGGAGCTTCGGTGCTCCCCGTCCGGGCTTCGACGTTCCCCATTCGGGGCTCTGCGCCAGCCGGTCGGGTGCGGCGGGTCTCGGAGGTTCGGGCGCGGCAGGGGAGCCGGCCGGGACGAGGCCGGCGAGCGCCGGCAGTGCGAGAGCGGGGACCGGCGGAGCGGGCTCGACGGCGGCCGGCGTGCCCTTGATCGATCGATAGGTCACCGCGAACAGGCCGCCGAACACCAGCAGGAACACCCCGTGCTCGACCAGCCGCAGGCGGTCCCCGGCGACACCGGCGACGACCGCCAGCACCAGGAACTCGAGGAGCCACCCGGCGAGCGCCACCAGCAGCCAGACGGCCCGGCGGCGGCCGACGGCCAGGACGGCGGCGACGGTGAACAGCAGTTCGGCGACCGCGGAGACGCCGAGCAGGGCCGTCGTCGCCCCGTCGCCCACTCCGAGCATCTGGGCCGCGTCGTGGTGGCGACTGGACCAGTCGAGCAGGGAGGCGACCCGGGTCAAGCCGAAGACGACCAGGAACACGCCCACCGGGACGTGCCGGCGGCGCCACCCGCCCCCCGTGGCCGGTGACCGTGATCCCGCGTCCAGTGTCATGTGTGCCCCTCTTTCTATCCGTGTACCGCCGTCTATGACGTACGCGCGGCCCGCCGAGTTGGCGCAGGGCGGAACATCGCGGCGAAAACGATTCCTGCGAGCATGCCGGTCGGGAGAGGAAACGTGCCACCGGAACGGACCTTCTTCACCCTGCGTGAACGTGCACGGGGCAAGTTCATGCATGTTCGGTGCTGCGGATTGCGTGGCGTACATCACATCGGAATGCTGTCCTCGGTCGGGCCGGATCCGTTTCAGGAGGGGTGATCCGATCGTGTCGAATGAGACCGCCGCTTTAGCGCGGACACGCATCACATATCTCGAAAGCCTCGGCGACGAGCTCCGGGGGCGGGGCTTCGCCGTACGGCTGACGGTTCCACGAGTCGGACCACCGAGCCTGCACGTGGTGAACCCACAGGTGTCGGTTCTCGCCGAGCACATTCTCGCCGAGAACTCCGCCGACGGCTGGTGGTACTGGTGGTCGTGGGCCGAGCGGATCGCACGCGTCGATGATCTCGACGACGCTGTCGAACGCGTCATACGGGTGCTCGCCACAACGGGGGAGCACGACTGAGGAGACGGCGCTGGAGGCGACCACGGCCTCCAGTGCCGACCGTCAGGCCCGCGGGAGGCCGAGAGTGCGCTCGGCGATGATGTTGCGCTGGATCTCGCTGGATCCCGCGTAGATGGTGTCGGCGCGGCTGAACAGGTAGAGCCGCTGCAGCTCCGACAGCTCGTACGGTCCGGCGTCGGCGACCAGGGCCTCGTCGCCGAGGGCGGCCACGGCGAGTTCGCCGAGCCGGCGGTGCCACTCCGACCAGTACAGCTTGGCGATCGACACCTCCGGTCCGGGCTCGCCGGCCGCCAGGGACGACATGGTGCGCAGCGCGTTCAGGCGCATGATCTCCAGCTCGATCCAGGACTGGACGAGCCGGTCGCGGAGCACGGGATCCTCGATCGTTCCGGTGCGCCGGGCGGCGGCGACGACCTGCTCGAACTCCCGGCGGAAGCCGATCTGCTGGCCGAGCGTCGAGGCGCCGCGCTCGTACCCGAGGGTGGCGAGGGCGACGCGCCATCCGTCGCCGGGGGCGCCGAGGATGTTCGCCTCGGCGGTGCGGGCGCCGTCGAAGAACACCTCGTTGAACTCGCTGGTGCCGGTCAGCTGGACGATCGGCCGCACCTCGACCCCGGGCTGCCGCATCGGCACGAGCAGGTACGACAGGCCGTGGTGGCGCGTGGAACCCGGCTCCGTACGGCAGAGGACGAAGCACCAGTCCGCGACGTGGGCGAGGGAGGTCCAGACCTTCTGCCCGGTGACCACCCATTCGCCGCCGCGCCGCTCCGCCCGGGTCTGCACGTTCGCCAGGTCCGAACCCGCCTCGGGCTCGGAGTAGCCCTGGCACCACAGCTCGTCGCCGCGCTGGATCGGCGGCAGGAAGCGCCGCCGCTGCTCCTCGGTGCCGAAGTCGATGATCGTCGGCCCGATCAGTCCCTCGCCGATGTGGCCGACGCGGTGGGGCGCGTTCGCGCGGGCGTACTCCTCGTGGAAGACGACCTGCTCCTCCAGCGTGGCGTCGCGCCCGCCGTACGCCTTGGGCCAGCCGAGGCACGTCCAGCCGGCCTCGCCGAGGCGGCGTTCCCAGGTGCGGCGCAGTTCGAAGCCCTCGTGCTCGCGTCCGGGGCCGCCGAGGCCGCGGGCCTCGGCGAACTCCCCGGTGAGCTCGGCCTCGAGCCAGCCGCGCACCTCGGCCCGGAACCCGGTGTCCACGGGCTCAGCCGTCGAAACGGCCGTAGGAGCCCTTGTAGAAGACGAGTGGATCGCCGTCGTGATGCTTGTCGAGGTGGTGCACCCGGGCGACGACGATGACGTGGTCCCCGGCGGCGTACTCCGCCTCGACGGAGCACTCCAGCCACGCGAGGGCCCCGTCGATCACCGGGCTGCCATTCGGGGACTTGGTCCACTCCAGGCCCGCGAACTTGTCCGCGCCCTTGGTGGCGAGCTGCAGGCAGACGTCGCGCTGCGGCTCGGAGAGGATGTTGACGCAGTGACGGTCGGCGCCCCGCAGCTTGGGCCACGTCGAGCTGGTGTGCGCCACGCAGAAGGCGACGAGAGCGGGGTCCAGCGACACCGAGGTGAAGGAATTGGCGGCCAGGCCCGTGGGCCCGCCCGTCTCGGGGTCGATCGCGGTGATGGCGACCACGCCCGTGGCGAAGCGGCCGAGGATATTGCGGAAGCGCATCTTGTCGATGTCGCTGATCTGGTCGGCGGTGCCCGGACGTGGCGTTCCGTTGGGCGAGCGGGGTGCGCGCCGTGGCGTGTTCTGGCCGGAGGATCGCGCGGCCGAACCTCGGGGGATCGACGTTGCGGCGGTCGCGCCGTCGGGCATGACCGGATCCTTTCTCTTAGCCAAGCGCTTGCTTGGACGATAGGCGGCAGCCTTGACGAGTGTCAAGTTGGCCGCTCGCCGCCCCTGCTCCACGTCTCAGTAAAGCGTCGCGACGTGCCCGAGATTCCAGGCCGGGGGTGAAATCGGCCGAAAGTCCTAGGCTTATCGTTCCGCGTTCCGGTACACGGTCGTCTTCGTCGACCGGCCCGGGAAGACCACGATGAGATGCCTCTCCACAGGTAGGTCCGAGACCGACCGTTCCGCCTTCTCCCGGTCGCGGACGTACACACGCAGCCGGTAGGGCCCAGGACCCGTCGAAGCGAGGATCGGCAGTCGCGGCATCTCCTCCATGGTGGTGACGCGCAACCCGCCGTGCGGACTGTCGACGCCGACCTCGGCGACGCGGTCCCAGCCCCGGAGCATGAGGGGAGGGCGGTGGCGGTACGCCGCGACGGTCAGGCACACGGGGCCGTCCTCGATCTCCGTCATGATCGCGGCGGTGTTCCCAGCCGCGCTGATCAATCCGTCGCCGATGGCGGCGTTGAAGGGATCGCCGGCTGTCGGCTCGCCGTCCGACGCGTAGTAGCCGCCTCCTTCCCCGACGAACAGCGCGGTCGTCGCCTGCCGTGTCGGCGCTCCCGCGAGCCGGGGACGGGCGCAGGCGGCGTTCATCCGCGTCTGGTATCGCGCCGCTTCCTCGGCCTCCTGCCGCGCCGAGCGTCCCAGGCGCGGCGACCAGCGCGCGGCGGCGTCGGGGCACAGGTAGGCGGCCGTGCGGGTCACGTCCTCGCCGCCGGTCCACTCCTGGGCGACGGTCGTCAGCAGAGAGGCGGTCGCCTGGTCGCCCGGTGCCGTACGGCCGAGGGCGTCGCACACGCGCCGGCCCATGGCCAGCAGGTCCTGGTCGGACCGGCCCTCCTGGTGCGCGGGCCGCAGGCCTCCCGGCGAAGTGAGGGAACTGCCGCGCGCCGCGCAGAGGAAGGCGAGCTCCCGTCGCGGTCGCGGCAGGCGGGCGATCGCCTGAGCCGGTGTCTCCGTGGCGACGGGACTCGCCGATGGAGCGTTCGCGCACGCGTCCGGCTCGCTGATCGGCCGCTCGGCGCCGCGATCCGCCGTCATGGCCGCGAGGAGGACCGCCGTCATGATCACCGCGCCGAGCGCCCTCCGCCTTCGAGGGCGCCGCCGTGACCCGCGCAGGGCCGCGACGGCGCAGCCGGCGGGCAGCAGGTAGTACAGCGGCCAGAGCGAGAAGCCGAGCATCGGCCCCCAGGCGTCAAGGCAGTCCTGGACGCCGTCGAACGCGACCAGCGCCGGCTCGGTCAGCGCGATGACCGCCAGGAAGGCCGGGGCCGTCCAGCCGATCCACGCCGCCGCCCGGTGCAGGCCACGGCGGCGGGAGAGCACCCACCCGGCGAATGCGGGGCCTACGACGACGACGGGCACTCCCTTCAGGACCGCCCACGCGGGCTCGCTCGCGAGCCGCATCTCCGCCTGCCAGCCCTGGCAGACCTTCGTGGCCACGCTCGCGAACCCGAAGCGGTCCGGGGCGCCCAGGAGGGTGGCCGCCATGCCGAGGGCGAGCGGCAGGGCCGTCAGTGCGACCGCCGCCCACCACAGGCGCAGCCGCGTGCGGGAGATCGGGGCGCTCTCCTCGGCCATCCTCGGTCTTTCCGTTCGGCGACGTGCCGGTCCACCCTAGTGATCATTGACAGCCGGGGACGGCGGGCTCTACGGTTCAAGAGAGTTGGCCGAGCGCTTGGTTGGTAGGAGAGGCATGGGGTTGCGGGATCGAGCGGCGATCGCCGGGGTCGGGTACACGCCGTTCAGCAAGGACTCCGGCGTCTCGACACTCACCCTCGCGATCGACGCGATCCTCGCCGCGCTCGACGACGCCGGGCTGACCGTCGATGACGTCGACGCCCTCGCGACCCACCGCGTCGGCGACTCGACGCCGCCCTGGGTGGTCGCGCCCGCCCTCGGCGTCCCCGAGGTGAGCTGGTACCTCGACCAGTTCGGCGGGGGCAGCGTCTCGCACGCGGTGATCGGGCAGGCGGCCATGGCGGTCGCCAGCGGTGTGGCCCGCACCGTCGTCTGCTACCGCGCGATCAACGCCCGCTCGGAGTTCCGCATGGGCGGCACGGGCCGCGGCGTCGCACCGATCTTCGACGCGCAGTACCAGGCGCCGTACGGCTACTTCGCGCCGCCGCAGCAGTTCGCGATGTTCACCCGCGCGCACATGATCAAGTACGGCACGACGCACGAGCAGCTCGGCCACATCGCGGTCGGCCAGCGCGCCAACGCAGTGAAGAACCCGCGCGCCCTCAAACGCGACCCGATCACGCTCGACGACTACCTGGCCTCCCGCTGGATCGCCGAACCCCTCCGCCTCCTCGACTGCTGCCTGGAGACCGATGGCGCCTGCGCCGTCGTCGTCACCTCCGCCGAGCGCGCCCGGGACCTGCCCAACCCGCCGGTCCTGATCTCCGGCGCGGTCTGGGGCGGCGGCGACAGCTTCTTCTCCGGTCAGGGCGGCGACTTCACCGTCTCGGAGGCCGCCCGGATCGCGCCCCGGCTGTACGCCATGGCGGGCGTCGGGCCGGAGGACATCGACGTGGCCGAGCTGTACGACTGCTTCACCTACTCGGTCCTCGTCCAGCTGGAGGACTACGGCTTCTGCCCCAAGGGGGAGGGCGGCCCGTACGCCGCCTCCGGCGCGACCCGGCTGGACGGCCCGCTGCCGGTGAACACCCACGGCGGCTTCCTCTCGGAGGGATACGTGCACGGCATCAACCACGTGGCCGAGGCCGTCGCGCAACTGCGCGGCACGGCCGGGGACCGGCAGGTGAGCGGCGCGGAGATGGCGCTGTCGACGGCCCAGCCCGGCTACGTCCTCGCCGGGACCTCCGCTCTGATCCTGCGGGCCGACCGGTGAGCCTCGCCGAGCGGCCGAGGCCGCAGGCCGACCGCGACTCCGCGCCCTGGTGGGAGGCCGTCCGCCGGCACGAACTGCTGGTCCAGAGGTGCGGCGGGTGCGGCACGCTGCGCTTCCCGCCCCGCGCGATCTGCGCCCGCTGCCGGTCGCGCGAGAGCACCTGGACCCCGGTGAGCGGCACCGGGCGCGTGGCGAGCTGGATCGTGAACCACCAGGTCTTCATGCGCGCCTTCGCCGACGAGGTGCCCTACGCGGTCCTGCACGTGCGGCTCGACGACGCCGACGACCTGTTCATGTACGGCGACCTGACCGGCGCGGACCCCGCCGACGTGACGCCGGGCATGCCGGTCCAGGCCGTTTTCACGGACGTGGACGAGGATCTCACCCTCGTGCGGTGGCGACCGCGATGAGAATTTCCGCCGCGCCGGACGGGGCTTTTCGCCGGGTGAGTGCGCCACATTGAGGTCGATCCGGTATTTTCGTCTGCCGTAGGCCGTGTCTTCGCACGCCTCTTACCAGCTCGCAGGCGTCACCTGATCACCCCGGCGCCCCATATCGCCCGCGTTCCCCCGTAGCCCAGGAGGCTGCTTGTTCTTCGGCATCATCCTCGCGCTCATCGCGACGGTCCTGTACAACGCCGGCTTCGTTCTCGAGAAGCGGGCGCTGCGCGACCTGCCGCCGATCAGCGCGCATCGGGTGGGCCACCTCGTCCGCGTCCTGGGCGGCAGCCGCGCCTGGGTGACGGGCTTCCTCGTGATGGCCATGGGCCTGCTCTGCCAGGTGGGAGTCATGGCGCTGGTGCCGCTGAGCGTCGGGCAGCCGATCCAGCTCGCCGGGCTGGCGCTGCTCGTGGTCTTCTCGGCCACCGTGCTGGGCGAGCGCACCACGCCGCGTGAATGGACCGGGCTCGGCGTACTCGCGCTGTCGCTGATGCTGGTGTGCCTGTCGATGGAGCCGACGCGGCTCGGCGTGCACGCCGACACCGGCGTGCTCCTGGCCGTCTCGGCCGGCACCGTCGTCCTCGGCCTGGGCGCGTTCGTCTCGGCGATGCGCACTGGGCGGCGCACCGGCCGCCCGGTGCCCGGAGTGCTGTACGGCGCCGCCTCCGGCCTGCTGTACGGCGCCGGCGGGTTGCAGACGAAGGGCGTCGCCGGGTTCCTCGCCGACCACTCGGGCGGCTTCCTCGGCCGGACCCTGGCCTCGCCGTACCCCTACCTGTACTTCCTGCTGTCGGGCGCGGGCCTGCTGCTGTTCCAGACGGGCCTGCAGCGCGGCCGGGCGTCCATCGTGGTGCCGGTCTCCAGCGTCGTCGGCAGCGTGTACACCGTCATGGCGGGCACGGCGGTCTTCGGGGAGCCGCTGCCGCAGGATCCCCTCCGTCTCGCGCTGCGGACGGCCGGGTTCGCGGCCTCGCTCGTCGTCGTGGTGCTCATGCCCCGGCACGACGAGGAGCCGGTCGAGGTGCTGGGCGCCCCCGCCCTCGTCACGGACCAGGTCGGCTGATCGAGGTGCCGGGCGCCCTGGCTCACGGGCCAGGTCGGCTGATCGAGGTGCCGGGTGTCCTTGCCCTTGTCACGGGCCAGGCGGGCTGATCGAGGCGCCGGACGCCCTGGCTCACGGGCCAGGTCGGCTGAGGAGCGTTCTCGCCGTACGGGTACGGGCGCGCAGCGCCTGCTTGTCGACCTTGCCGTTGACGTTGGCGGGCAGCGTGTCGACGAGGACGACCTGCCGGGGGACCTTGTAGTTCGACATGTGGTCGCGCGCCCAGGCGACGATCGTGGCCGGCTCGACCGGGCCGGCGGGGACCACGAACGCCCAGCCGACCTCGCCCAGCCTCTCGTCGGGCACCGCGACCACGGCCGCTTGCGCGACGGCCGGATGGTGCAGGAGCAGCGCCTCGATCTCCGCCGGGTAGGCGTTGAACCCGCCGACGATGAACATGTCCTTCTTCCGGTCGACGATCGCCAGGTCGCCCCGGGCGGTCAGCTCGCCGATGTCGCCCGTGTGCAGCCATCCGTCGGCGTCCACGGCCTCCGCCGTACGCTCCGGATCGTCCCAGTAGCCGCGCATGACGCCGTAGCCGCCGATGAGGATCTCCCCGCGCCCGCCGGCCGGCAGGTCCTTGCCCTCGTCGTCGACGACGCGCACCGTCACGCCGGGCACGGCGCGCCCGGTGGTGGCGGCGATCACCTCGACGGGGTCCTCGGCCCGCGTCATCGACACGACGGTGCCCTCCATCAGCCCGTACGCGTTGATCATCCGGTCCAGGCCGACCCGCTCGATCAGCCGCCGGATCAGCTCCGGCGGCACCGCCGCCGCCCCGCAGATCGCCACGCGCAGCGAGGTCACGTCCCGGCCATCGAGCTCCTCCAGGATCCGGTGGAACAGCGTCGGCGGGCCGGCCAGGACGCTGATCCGGTCGCGCTCGATCAGGTCCATCAGGGTGTCGGGCGCGAACACCGAGATCGGCATCATCGTCGCCCGCTTCAGCACGCAGGCCAGCAGCCCGGCGTTGATCCCGAACCCGTGGGAGAACGGCGCGATGATCGGGTAGCGGTCGTCGGGGCCGAGCGTGACGATCGACGCCCAGTCCCAGTAGCCGCGCAGCAGTTGCGCGTGGGGCAGCATGACGCCTTTCGGCGCGCCGGTCGTGCCCGAGGTGGCCATGATCTCGGCGAGGTCGTCCGGGCCCACCGCGAGCGCGCGCTCCTCCGCGTCCGCCACGTGCTCGCCCCGCTCGAGGAGGTCCTCGAACGAGACGGCCGGCGGCGGCGCGCCGGTCCCGGCGAGGGTGACGGCGTGCCGCAGATTCGGCAGGTCGCCGAACGGGCGCCCGCCGGACGGGCCACCGCAGATCTCCTGCAGCGCGCCGAGGTAGGAGAAGCCGAGGAACCCCTCGTCGACGAAGAGCACCCGCGCCCCGGTCCGGCGGAGCATGCCGGCGGCCTCGATCCCGCGGAACCGCGTCGAGAGCGGCGTGACGATGGCGCCGGCGTCCCAGACGCCGTACGCGATGACGACCCAGGCGGCGGAGTTCGGCGCCCAGACGGCGACGCGGTCGCCGGGCTCGACGCCGAGCGCGATGAGCCCCCGCGCCACTCTCGCGGCCTCCTCCCGGAGCGCGCGCATCGTCAGCGGCGTGCCGCCCTCCGCGACGACCACGTCGTCCGGATGGCGCGCCGCCTGGTCGCGCAGCATCCGCGGGATCGTCCCCCAGTCCGGCACCGGTTCCATGACGCGCCTCCTGTCGGTCGGAGAACGGGCCGGGTCACTCCACGACGGCCGACCGGTCGCGGCCGAGATGGTGGCCGCGCAGATCGGTCACCGAACCCGGCCGGGCCTGCTCGGCGACGTCGTCCTCGACGACGACCTCGATGGTCATGGGGGTCACCGCGACCAGCGCCTGGTGGATGCGCGAACGCCACATCGGATTCTTCACCAGCGTCGCGCGGTTGAACGTGACGTGCAGCGCGGCGGCGTCCAGCGTCCCCTCGCGGGCGACGCGAAGGTCCCAGTGGGCGATGCCGTCGATCCGGGCCAGGGCCGCTGCCACGCGCGGGATCGATAGCCACCGCCCGCGCACGAGGAGATGCTCGCCCACGGTGTGCTCCGGGGCGGGGATCCCGTCGCCCTCGGTGAGGCGCACGACCTGCCCGGTGCGCAGGGTCGTCCCGGCCAGAGTGGAGTGCCAGGCGGGGGTGACCACGATCTCCGCGCTCCCGGCGGCGTAGGGCGGCTCCAGCAGGACGTCCTTGCCGAGCGGTGCCACGCCCAGCAGGCCCTCGCGGGCGGGGGTGTACGCGGAGTCACGGGCGGACCGGTACGCCGTCGGCAGCCCGAAGAACGGGTCGGCGTACAGCTCGCCCACCTCCGCTTCGAACTCGGACGCGAGCTGCCCGTACGCACCCGGCGAGGGGAGCTCTCCGGTGAGCAGGATGCGGCGCAGCCCGAGGTCCAGCGGGTCGAGGAGGAACTCCAGGTGCAGCCGGGCGAGCAGGTCCATCGCCCCGGTGGGCGTCGCGATGAGCGTCGTGGCCCGTACGGCCTCCAGCGCGTGGTGCAGCCGCAGCCGTCCCCGAGGACCGGGCGCGGCCGCGGCCTGGGCGATCTCCGCGCAGGCCTGCGCGATCAGAGTGCCGCTCGCCTCGCCGTCATTGTTGAGGGCGACCACGACCCGGTCGGAGGGACCGACACCCGCCGCGCGCAGCGTCGTCGTCGCGATCTCCAGCGCGGCCGCGCGGTCTTCGGCGGTCAGCGGTACGACCAGGTCGGCCTCGGGGGAGATGAGCAGGAGCCCCGCCGCGTCGCGGGGGGTCGGCAGGGCCTCGCGGGTGGTCCAGGTCATACGGTCTCCTTCGCGCTCCCGGCGTTCCTGGGGCCGGTCACCCCATCACCTCGTCCATGAACAGCCGCATCGAGCCGGTGACGTGCTCGCCCGCCAGACCGCCGACCTGGGCCTGGAGGATCAGGTCGGTCGCGCCGGCGGCCTGGATGCGTTCGACGGCCTTGCGGGAGCCCTCGACGTCGTCCACGACCACCATGTGGTGTTCCCGCAGCGTCTCCATGGCCTCCTCGGGCGGCAGGCCGGCGGCGAGCTGGCCCAGCACCCGGTGGGTGGCGTGCCGGGCGTCGTAGTAGTCCGGGGGTGTGACGAGGTTCACCTGGCGGCGGATGTACCACAGGATCGCGTCGGCGGCCGTGGAGATCGCCTCGTCCCTCGACGGCGCGACGTACCAGGGGATCATCAGCGCGACGCGCCGGGTGTTCGGGTCGAAGCCGTTGCTCGCCAGGCACTTCCGGTACTCGGCGATGTCCTCCGCGACGTCGTCGAGGCCCTTCAGCATCGTCATGCCGAGCAGGTTGTAGCCCTTGCGGGCCGCCGCGAGGTAGCCGTCCAGCGAGGTGGAGGCCACCCAGACCGGCGGGTGCGGCTCCTGCACCGGACGCGGGTAGACCGCGACGTTCGGGACCTCGAAGAACTCGCCGGACCGGGTGACCGGCTCGCCGTCGGCGTTCCAGATCGCCAGCACCGCCTCGAGGGTCTCCTCCCAGATCTGCCGGGACTGCTCGAAGGGCCGCTGGAACGCCTGGTACTCCAGCGGCGACGCGCCGCGGCCGGTGCCGAACTCGACCCGCCCGCCGCTGAGGACGTCGAGGGTCGCGACCCGTTCGGCCGTGCGGACGGGGTGCTGGAACGGCAGCAGTACCACGCCGAGGCCGAGATGGATGCGCTCGGTCCGCTGGGAGCAGGCGGCGAGGACGAGGTCGGGCGCGGACGAGTGGGAGAACCCGCGCGTGAAGTGGTGCTCGACGAACCACGCCGTGTCGTAGCCGAGGCTGTCGGCCAGGACGACCTGGTCGACGACGTTCTCGAAGGCCCGCCGCTCGACCTCGCGCGTGCGCCCGCGCACCTCGAGCTCGTAACCAACGCTGACCCGTAGGGACATCACGCCTCCGGCATGTGCTCCGAATATGACCAAGCGCTCGCTTGGGAAGCGTAGCAGCGGGATCGTACGGCAACAAGCCATGAGGCATGGTCCGGCGGCGGGTCAGGCGGACTCTGGGGAATCCGGAGCCGGGGGAACGGGCGCCGCGCACGCCGTCGTCTGCGACATGGCGTACAACGCCGTTCCCAGGCCGCCGAACGCCCTCCGCAGGCGCACCCGCGTCGCGTCGTCCTCGGCGATCTTGATCGTCAGCCAGGCGAGCCAGCCCGCGCCGACCACGCCCCAGAAGGACACGAGCCGGTAGAGCGCCACCGCCACGCCGGCCGGGACGGCGAGCGCCCCGAAGGCGACCAGTGACGCGGCCAGGCTCGCCTCGATCGCGCCCAGCCCGCCGGGCAGCAGGGGCAGCACGCTGCCGGCGGCCTGGGCGGCGAAGTAGGCGAGCGTGACGGCGTACAGCGGCGTGTGCACGCCGACCGCGCGCTCGGCCGTCGCGAGGGACAGGATGTCGAAGACCCAGTTCAGCACGGCCATCAGGCCGAGCACGCCCCAGTCGCGCGGGCTCAGGCGCAGGGCGCCCCGGCCCTGCCACATCTCGGTGAGCGGCACGAGGAGCCGGTGCCGCAGCAGCGGCCCGAAGGCGTGCAGCGCCAGGCGGCTCAGCGCGGCCCGCCGCCGGTTCCAGAGCAGCGCGAACGCCCCGGTCACGCCCGCCAGGACCGCCAGCGCCGTGATCGCGAACGATCGGGAGTACGGCTCGGCGACCAGGGCGGTCAGGCCGACGACGGCGTAACCGGCGTTCATCACCACGCCGCCCACCACGATCACGGCGGTCGCCAGCCGTGGCGTGGCCCCGGCGTGGCGGAACTGCCGGAAGCTGAACGCCACGCTCACCGCCGGCCCCACCGGAAGCGTCGTCGACAGCGCGTTGCCCGCGTACGTGATCCGCAATGCGCGTGGCAGGGACATCCGGACCCCGCCCGCGCGGAGCAGCCGTCGCTGCACCCGGGTGAACATCGCCATGGACGCCAACTGCGTGAGCACCACCACGGCCAGCCAGCCAGGGTTCGCGTGGAGGGCCACGCGCCACAGCGCCCCGGCGTCGGGCAACTGGTCGCGGAACGCCCAGGCCGAGACGCCGATCGCCCCGAACATCGCCACCCGGCCCGCCCAGCGCAGCCACCGGCGCCGCGTCGGCACGGGCGGTGGTGACGTGGTGGTCGGTGTCGGGAGGAGATCGGTCACAGGGGGGTACCTCACGGAGGGTCTCGCTCGGGGAACGAGCGGCGCGCGGGCCCGCATTCCCGGCGGGCCGCGGGTAGTGGCCTAGGTCACCGATCGTCCGCCCGCGGCATGATCTCGCCGAGGTGCCGGTGCAGCGTCGCCCGCATGGCGTCGGCGTCGAGCCGGCCGGGCTGCAGGACGCCGTGCAGCGCCAGGCCGTCGACCAGCGCGTACAGGCGTTCCGTCTCGACCTCTGGGTCCAGGCCGTCCCGGAGCGCGCCGCTCCGCTCGGCGGCCGCCAGCACCTTCCGGATCAGGTCGCGGGTCTCGTCGTACAGCCGCTCGGCGTACGGCCGCAGGTCATCGCGGGTGCGCGCGCTCACGGTGAAGGCCAGCCAGACCTCGGTCTCCTCACGGCGCTCCGCGTCGAGCGGCAGCAGTTCGGCGAGGGCCGCCGCGAAGACGGCGACGTGCCGATCGGGGGGCGCGTCCGGGGCCGGCCGGTCGCGCACGTGCTCCATCAGGCGCGCGCCGGCGCGGTCCACGAAGTGCCGCATCGCGAAGATCATGATGTCGGACTGGCCCGCGAAGTAGTGCCGTACCGAGCCGATGGCCAGCCCGGCCTCGGCGGCGACGTTGCGCAGCGACGCGTGCTCCAGCCCGTCGCGGCGAGCGACGCGGAACACGGCCTCGGCGACCTCTTGGCGGCGGGCCTCTGGATCGACCTTCTTCGGCATGACGCCTTTGTAGCACCATCGTGCTAAATTCTTTTTGGCAGGGTCGTGCTAAAAAGCCGATCGGAGAGGGGAGTGATCGTGAGCACCGTCATGAATCTGCTGCTCATCAGGTTCGCGCTCATCGTGGGCGCCGTCGTGCTGCTGGTCATCGTGGGCTTCACCGCGCTGGTGATCCTCAAGCGCGGCGGCCGGCTGCCGGAGGCCTGCCGGGCCGCCGAACCGCTGCTGCGGGCGTTCGCAGAGGGAGGTGGGCGCGACCGTCCACGGGGGCGAGCGGGGAGGGGCGGCGGCGCGCGGCGGGCCGCGGCCCGCGCCGTCCTGAGATACCTCGAGGACGCGCGGGACGACGGAAGGCCGAGCCGGTGAACCCCGGCGCGCTCGGCCGGTCGGCGGAAGGCGACGGAGATCAGATCATCCGCGAACTCGCGATGGACCTCCTGGTCAAGGCGGCGATCGTGGTCGTCGCGCTCATCGTCCTCGCGGTGGTGCTGACGATCATCTATCGGAAGGTCGGGACGCGGAGGTAGTCACAGGCCGACGGCCGCGGCCAGCCGGGCGCGGTGGGACTCGGGGCCTCCGAAGAGGCGTGCGGACGCGGTCGCCCGCTTGAAATGCAGCTGGGCGTCGTGCTCCCAGGTGACGCCGATGCCGCCGAGGAGCTGGATCGTCTCGCCCGCCGCGTGCAGGTACGCCTCGGCGCAGTACGACCCGGCGAGCGCGGCGTACACCGGAAGCGAGTCCGGATCCTCGTCGGCGACGCGTGCGGCCTCGTACGCCGCCGACCGTGCGGACTCGACGCGCAGCAGCACGTCGGCGAGCCTGTGCTTGATCGCCTGGAAGGCGCCGATCGGCCGGCCGAACTGGACCCGGGTCCTCGCGTGCTCCAGGGCGGTCTCCAGGCAGCGCTGCGCGCCGCCGACCTGCTCGGCGGCGAGCGCGGTCAGGGCGACGTCGCGCACGCGCGTCAGGTCGCCGTCGATCCGCTCCGCCGGGGCGCCGTCGAACCGCAGGCGGGCCAGCCGCCGCGTCTGGTCGAGCGTCACGTACGGGGTCCGCGCGACGTCCGCGCCCCGGACCGCGTACACGCCGTCGCCCGCCGCGCAGACGATGACGTCGGCGAGGTGCCCGTCGAGGACGTACGGCGCCGTGCCGGTCAGCCGGCCTCCGTCCACCGTGATGTCCCCGTCGCGGTCGTATGGCGCGGTGCCGGTCACGCGGCCTCTGCCGGCCGTGATGTCCCCGTCGAGGACGACCGTCGCGATCAGGGAGCCGTCCGCGATCCCGGCGAGCAGCCGCCCGTCGTGCACGGCGTACGCCGCGAGGACCGCCGTGGCCAGGAACGGGACGGGGGTCAGCGCGCGGCCGAGCTCCTCGCAGACCACGGCGAGCTCGGAGAGCCCGCATCCCGCGCCGCCGTGCTCCTCCGGGACCGCCAGCCCGGTCAGCCCGAGTTCGCCCGCGAGCCGCCCCCAGAAGGCCGCGTCGTGCGCGGCGGGGTCGGCCATGAGCCGCCGTACGGCCGTGGGCGGGCACTCTTGGGCGAGGAAGGCGCGGACGGTCGCTCGCAGGTCGTCGAGTTCGTCGCTCACCCGACGATGATAACCAAACGCTTGCTCAAGAAGGGAGCGGCCGTTACCGGCGTTCGGTGCGTCCTGGCGACCTCAGGCGGCCCGCCCGGCCGCGCCGCGCCGATCGGCGGCCGGGCGGCGTGGGCCCGCCGGGATCGGTCGCGTTCGCTCAGTAGCCGCGGGTGCGGCGGGCGGCGGGGCGGGCTCCGCGGCCGGACGCGCCCAGGCCCACCCGCTGGAAGGCGCGCACGAACTCGCCGCCGAAGTTGACGCCGGCGCCGAGGGCCAGCGCGACGGAGATTCCGCCGATCAGGCTCAGCACGCCGTCCTGGGGCAGCCCGAGGTTCAGCTCGATCATTCCCCGGTACAGCGCCGTGCCCGGCAGCAGCGGCGCGATCGCGGGCACGATGTACGGGAGCGCGGGCTCCTGGCGCCGGCGGGCGATGAGGTTCCCGAGGAGGCCGACGAGGGCCGCGCCGATCGCCGAGGCGAGCACCGGTGTCACGCCGGCGCTGCGGGTCAGGACGTACACCACCCAGATCAGCGCGCCGCCCAGCGCGGCCGCGGGGAGCACGCGGCGGGGCACGGCGAGGGTCACCGCGAACGTCAGCGACACGGCCGCCGCGGCGATCACCGTCACCGGCAGCAGGGACGCGGGCGCGGCCGGCGGGTTGACGTCGACCGGGATTCCGAGGCGCACGGCGACGTACACGACCACGCCGAGCCCCGACACGATCGCCGCCACGATGAAGAACACCTCCAGCAGCCGGGCCCCCGCGCTGATCAGATCGCCGGTGATGCCGTCCTGGATGCTGGCGACCAGCGGCCGTCCCGGCAGGAGGGCCAGGACCGCGCCGGTGACGATGGCCGACGCGTGGGAGGCCGGAGCGCCGATTGCGATCACCAGTGACGCGCTGGCGGCGCCGATGGCCGCGGCCAGGGTGAGCTGGAAGAACTCCGCGACGCCCCGGCGGGCCAGCGAGGCCGCCGCCCGGTCGCCCAGGACCGTCGCCACGAACGCCGTGCCGGCCACGAGCGGCCCGCCGCCGACCATGACGCTGGCGGACGCGGCGATCAGACCGAGGCTGAGGATGATCAGCCAGGCCGGGTACGGCGGCCGCATCCGCTTGATCTCCGCGAGCCGTCGGTGCGCCTCCTCGACCTCCAGCATGCCGAGTGAGGCCTCCTGGACGAGCGAGTGCAGGGCGACGAGCCGCCAGTAGGCGGGAAAGCGGCGCCGGATCGCGCGGCCCCCGGTCACCGGCAACGCGCCGTTTCCGGGGTGGACGTTGACCGTGATGACGGTGAAGCTGACCGCCACGTCTGCGCGGGGCAACTCGTACGCGACGGCGAGGCTCAGCATCGACTCGTTCACGCGTTCGGTCGCCTCGCCGCTGGCCAGCAGCAGCTCACCGACCCGCAGGACGAGGTCGAGGGCCCGTGGGGAGAAAGCGTCGCCGGGCTCCTCCTCTGCCGGTTCGGCGGAGACCTCGCCGATCAGCGTCCGCCACGTCGCTCGCAGTCGATTCGCCGCCACGCCCATAAGTCAGCCCGTAACCCCCATACCGGTTGTCTCGGGCAGATTACGGCATCTACCCCGCGGGCTTGGGGGGAAGGGCGTTCAACGGGAGGCCCGGGAAGGCCTCCGTGGGCGCCGAGCCCCGCCAGCGGACCCCGCGCACCGCCGCCTCCTGCATCGCCTGGGCGGCGTAGCGGCGGAGGTTCGGGTCGCTCGCTCCGGCGAGGACCGCGTACCCCGCGACCACGCCGTCCTCCAGCGTGGCGGCCAGCCGCGCGGCGCTACTCGCCGAGGTGACCTTGAACGGCAGCCGGTACGCGGCCGCCGCGGCCACCGGACGGCCGCCGGCGGACTGGATGTAGCCGCGCAGCCGGTCACGCCGGCTGCGGTGGGCGCTCCAGATCAGCGTGACGTTCTCCTGCTGCGCCGGTGCGACGTGGCCGCCGAGCACGCCATAGCCGAAGATCGCGACGTGTTCGGCGGCGAGCGCCGCCTGCAGCGCCGCCACCGTGTCCTGCGCACCGCTCATCGCATGCCCCTCGCCGGTCCCCAGGACGCTCGGGAGCATCGAGATCCGCCGCTCGTGCCCTCTGCCGGTCTCCGGGGTGCTCGGGAGCGCGGAGACCCATCGCTCGTGCCGTCTGCCCGTCTCCGGGGTGCTCGGGAGCGCCGAGACCCGCTGCCCTCAGGCGCCTCGTGCCACCGCGGCATGCTCATCGGGCCCCTCCCGCCAGGGCCTGGGCGTGACCGGCCTCGCAGGCACCGATGCAGGCGAGCAGCTGGGACAGCGCCGGGCCGGCCCGGCGGACGTCGTCGGCGCGGGCCGCGGCGGCCTTGCGCTCGGCGGTCCGCAGCGCCGCGATGGCCCCGGACTCGCTGTCCGGCGCGGTGACCGTCTCCCGTGGGGCGGGCGTCGCGGTGCCGGTCTTCGTGCCGGGGACGTAGTGGCGCTGCAGGACGGCGAGATGCTGCGTGTGGTGATCGTGTAGCGGCTTGAGCCGGTCGGCCAGCGTCCGGTGCGCGCCGAGCACCGCCTCGTACAGGGCGATGAGGGACGCCTCGCTCTGGATGGCGGCGGTCAGCACCGTCACATCGGGGCCCGGGGGCGGGGCCGCCGCCTGGCCCACACTGGTGCATCCGGCCATCGCGGTCAGCGCCGCCGCGGAGCCGCCGAGCATCGCCGCGCGCCGCGTGGGACCCGGGAACCGCAGCGCGTCCAAGCGTGCCTCCGTTCATGATCTGATCGACTCCGCTGCGCAAGCATTCCACAAGGGTGTACCCGGCTGCTGGCGATGCGGGCACCCCGCCCCCTCGGCTGTGGATAGTCTTGGGGGCGGAGTGGGCGCATCGGGCGGCCACCGTCCCATCAGGCATGGAGGAGGGCCCACATGAGCGTGGACGGCCGCCGTGGCAGCGCTCAGGCGGGCCGGAGCGGGTCCGGGCACGAGACCCGGGCCGCGCTCATGCGGCTGCTCGAACCCGTGATCGCCGGCGCCGGGTTCGACCTGGAGGACGTGATCGTGACCCCGGCCGGCAAGCGCCGGCAGGTGCGGGTGATCGTCGACGCCGACGGCGGGGTCAGCCTCGACGGCGTCGCGGACGTCAGCCAGGAGATCTCGCACGTCCTCGACGAAAGCGACGCGATGGGCTCCGGATCGTACGTCCTCGAGGTGACCTCGCCGGGCGTCGACCGGCCGCTCACCCAGCCGCGGCACTGGCGGCGCGCGGCCGGCCGTCTCGTCCGCGCGACGCTCACCGAGGGCGGGGAGATCACCGGCCGGGTCACGAGCGCCGACGACACGGCCGTCGTCCTGGACAGCGACGGCCGCGAGCATCGGCTGGGCTACGCCGAGCTCACCCGCGGCCGGGTCCAGGTGGAGTTCAACCGCCGGGGCGACGACGACGGCGCCGCCGGCGACGAGGACTAGGGGGAGGCCTCGTGGACATCGACATGACGGCCCTGCGGAGTCTCGAGAGTGAGAAGGACATCTCTCTCGACCTCGTGGTCAAGGCGATCGAGGAAGCACTGCTCATCGCGTACCACCGGACCGAGGGCGCGGCGCTCAAGGCGCGCGTCGAGCTGGACCGGAAGAGCGGTCACGTCACCGTCTGGGCGACGGAGACCGATGAGGAGGGCGTCGGCGTACGGGAGTACGACGACACGCCGACCAATTTCAGCCGGATCGCGGCGACCACCGCGAAACAGGTCATCCTGCAGCACCTGCGCAACGCCGAGGACGAGCTGACGTTCGGGGAGTACGCCGGGCGTGAGGGCGACATCGTCGCGGGCGTGATCCAGCAGGGCAAGGACCCGCGCAACGTCCTCGTGGACCTGGGCAAGCTGGAGGGCGTGCTCCCGCCGGAGGAGCAGGTCCCCGGGGAGAACTACGACCACGGCGAGCGGATCCGCTCCTACGTCGTGCAGGTCAAGAAGGGGCACCGCGGGCCGCTGGTGAAGCTGTCCCGGACCCACCCGAACCTGGTGAAGAAGCTCTTCGCGCTCGAGGTCCCGGAGATCGCCGACGGCACCGTGGAGATCGCGGCGATCGCCCGTGAGGCCGGTCACCGCACGAAGATCGCGGTGCGGTCCCGCAAGTCTGGGGTCAACGCCAAGGGCGCCTGCATCGGGCCGATGGGCAGCCGGGTCCGCAACGTGATGCACGAGCTGCACGGGGAGAAGATCGATATCGTCGACTGGTCCGACGAGCCCGCCGAGTTCGTCGGGAATGCCCTGTCGCCGGCGCGGGTTAACCACGTTGAGGTCGTCGACGCCGAAGGGCGGGTCGCGCGGGTGATCGTGCCCGACTACCAACTCTCCCTGGCGATCGGAAAAGAAGGGCAGAACGCCCGTCTCGCCGCCCGGCTCACCGGCTGGCGGATCGACATCCGGCCCGACACGGAGACCGGATCTTCCGCCGAAGGGGAGCATGCGGCAGGTCCCGCAGACGCGTCGACGCGGTAGACTCATGAATCGTGGCCGAGCGGCCCCACAGCGCACGTGTGTGGGCTGCCGGGTTCGCACGGCCAAGTCCGACCTGCTGCGCCTGGTCGTGATCGAGGGCTCCATCGCCCTCGATCCGCACGGGCGACTGCCGGGCCGGGGCGCCTCCCTGCACCCTGACCTGGCATGTCTTGAGCTGGCCGAGCGTCGTCGGGCGTTTCCGCGGGCGTTCCGCCTGCCGGGGCCGCTCGACGTCAGTGCGCTCCGGCACTGGTTCGAGTCACAGCAGGACGGTTTGTAAGCGACGTCTAGTCGGAAGCAGGTCGAGATTGCTATGAGCGCTCGATGAGCACGCAGCGATGATTACCGCAAGGTAGCGACGGTCCGAGGACGCGTTTCCCCGGGCCGAGTAGGGAGTGCAGTGGCAAAGGTCCGGGTGTACGAGCTCGCCAAGGAGTTCGGTGTCGAGAGCAAGGCCGTCATGGCCAAGCTCAACGAGATGGGCGAGTTCGTCCGTTCGGCGTCCTCGACGATCGAGGCGCCGGTTGTACGCAGACTTAAAGAAGCTTTCGGTGGCGGGCCGGCCAAGCCGTCCGCCGACAGAAGAGGATCGGCCCCGGCTCCGAAGCCGGGTCCGCGCAACAGGCCGGTTCCGGGTCCGAAGCCGGCCGCGCCGAGGCAGGAGCCCAAGCCGGAGCAGCCCCAGCCGGAGATCCGGCAGGATCTGCGGCCAGAGTTCAAGGCGGAGGCCGCGCGCCCCGAGGCGCCGGCCGCGCCCGAGGCTCCGAAGCCGGGTCCCCGCCAGCCCGCGCCGCGTCCCGCGACGCCCCGGCCCGCCCCGCAGGGCGGTGCCCCCGCCCCGCAGGGCGGTGCCCCCGGGCCGAAGCCCGGTCCCCGTCCGGGGCCGGCGGCCGGTCGTCCGGGTCCTGGCCCGAAGCCGGGTCCGGGTTCGCGTCCGGGTGGTCCTGGTGCCCCCGGCGGTTCCGGTGGTTCCGGTGGCCGCGGCGGGGAGCGTCCGGCGACGCCCGGTCCGCGCTCCGGCGCGGGTCGTCCCCGTCCGGGCAACAACCCGTTCTCTTCGACCAACACGGGCATGGGTTCGGCGCCCAAGCCGGGTCCGCGCCCGGGTCCGCCCGGCCAGCGTGGCGACCGCCCCGCGGGTCCGCGCGGTGACCGTCCCGGTGGGCCGCGTGGCGACCGTCCCGGTGGGCCGCGCGGCGACCGTCCGGGTGCGCCGCGTGGCGACCGCTCGGCGGGTGCTCCGCCGCGTCCGGCGGCTCCCGGCCGTCCGGGTGCTCCCGGTGCGGGCGGTCCCCGTCCGAACCCGGGCAGCATGCCGCCTCGGCCTGGTGGCCCGCGGCCCAGCCCGATGAACATGCCGTCCCGTCCACAGCGTGACAGCGGTGGCCCCGGCGGTCCCGGCGGCGGGCGCGGTCGTCCCGGCGGTGGCGGCGGTGGCCGTCCCGGTGGTGGCGGCGGCGGCGGTCGTCCCGGCGGTGCCGGTCGTCCCGGTGGTGGCGGCGGCGGTTTCGGCCGTCCGGCCGGTGCCGGCGGCGGTGGCCGTCCGGGTGGCGGTGGCGGTGGCGGCTTCGGCGGCCCGCGCCCCGGCGGCGGCGGTCGCGGCCGTGGTGGCACGCAGGGCGCGTTCGGCCGTCCCGGCGGGCGTCCCGCGCGGGGCCGCAAGTCGAAGAAGCAGCGGCGTCAAGAGTTCGACAACATGCAGGCGCCGGCGATCGGCGGCGTGCGTGTTCCCCGTGGCAACGGCAAGACCATCCGGCTGCCGCAGGGCGCTTCGCTGACCGACTTCGCCGAGAAGATCGGCGCCAACCCGGCGTCGCTCGTCGAGGTGATGCTGCACCTCGGTGAGATGGTGACGGCGACGCAGTCGGTCAACGCGGAGACGCTGCAGGTCCTCGGCGGCGAGCTGGACTACGACGTCCAGGTCGTCAGCCCGGAGGACGAGGACCGCGAGCTGCTCGAGTCCTTCGACATCGAGTTCGGCGAGGACGAGGGCGGCGAGGAGAGCCTCGCGTCCCGTCCGCCGGTGGTCACCGTCATGGGCCACGTCGACCACGGTAAGACGAAGCTGCTCGACGCGATCCGCAACGCCAACGTGGTGGCCGGCGAGGCCGGCGGCATCACCCAGCACATCGGCGCCTACCAGGTCGCGACCCAGGTCGACGGCCAGGAACGCAAGATCACCTTCATCGACACCCCGGGTCACGAGGCGTTCACCGCCATGCGTGCCCGTGGTGCCGAGACGACCGACCTGGTCGTCCTGGTGGTCGCCGCCGACGACGGGGTGAAGCCGCAGACCACCGAGGCCATCGACCACGCGAACGCGGCCGGCGTGCCGATCGTCGTGGCGGTCAACAAGGTGGACAAGGAGGGGGCGGACCCGCAGCGGGTGCGCGCCCAGCTCACCGAGTACGGCCTCGTCGCCGAGGAGTTCGGTGGCCAGACGCAGTTCGTCGACATCTCGGCGAAGCAGCGGCTGGGCATCGACGACCTGCTCGAGGCGGTCGTGCTGACCGCCGACGCCGAGCTCGACCTGCGAGCCAACCCGGCCCAGGACGCGCAGGGCGTCGCGATCGAGGCGCACCTCGACAAGGGCCGCGGCTCCGTGGCGACCGTGCTCGTGCAGCGCGGCACGCTCCGGGTCGGCGACTCGATCGTCTGTGGTGAGGCCTTCGGCCGCGTCCGGGCGATGCTCGACGAGAACGGCAACAACGTCGAGGAGGCGCTGCCGTCCCGTCCGGTCCTGGTGCTGGGCCTGTCGGCCACACCGGGAGCCGGCGACAACTTCATCGTCGTCGACGACGACCGGATGGCCCGGCAGATCGCCGACCGCCGTCAGGCCCGCAAGCGCAACGCCGAGCTGCTCCGCAGCCGCGGGCGTCGCACTCTCGAGGAGATGTTCAAGGACCTCGAGAAGGGCGAGGTGCAGGAGCTGCTCCTCGTCATCAAGGGCGACGTGTCCGGTTCGGTGGAGGCCCTAGAGGACGCGCTCCTCAAGATCGACGTCGGCGACGAGGTCGGTCTGCGTGTCATCCGCCGCGGTGTCGGTGCGATCACCCAGGACGACGTGAACCTCTCGCTCACGTCCGAGGGCACGGTCATCATCGGCTTCAACGTCCGTCCTGAGCGCAACGCGCAGGAGCTGGCGGACCGCGAGGGCGTCGACATCCGCTACTACTCGGTCATCTACCAGGCGATCGAGGAAGTCGAGGCGGCGCTCAAGGGCATGCTCAAGCCCGAGTTCGAGGAGGTCCAGCTCGGCACGGCGGAGATCCGCGAGATCTTCAAGGTGCCGCGCATCGGCAACGTCGCGGGCTCGATGGTCCAGTCCGGCACGATCAACCGCAACAGCAAGGCGCGTCTGATCCGCGACGGCGTCGTGATCTCCGACAACCTCACGGTGTCCTCGCTCCGCCGGTTCAAGGACGACGCGACCGAGGTCCGCGAGGGCTTCGAGTGCGGTATCGGGGTCGGCTACGGCGACATCAAGATCGGCGATGTCATCGAGACCTTCGAGATGCGGGAGAAGCCGCGGGTCTGACCCTCGCCTGAAGGCCTGGGACGGCCTGATTCCGAGACGGCGTGAGCCCACGCGGACCGACCCGGTCCGCGTGGGCTCCCTGGGTGGCGTGCGGCTCTGTCGCACGCCATCTTGCTGTCGGCCGTCCCTGCGCCGGTGACTGAAATGCGGATGACCGGAACGGATCGCGCGGGGTGACCGTTGTGTATGTGGGATCGCTGACTCTGGACCTTTTGCTCGGCGACGTACGCTCGCTCAAACAGAAGCGCGCCGTGGTCCGCCCGATCGTCGCCGAGGTACGGCGTCGGTTTCCGGCGGTCGCGGCGGCCGAGACCGGCCACCTCGACCTGCACCGGCGGGCGGAGCTCGGTGTCGCCGTCGTGTCCGACACGGCGGGCAACTGCGTCGAGGTGCTCGAGGCGTGCGAGCGTCTCATCGCCGGGCGGCCGGAGATCGAGCTCCTGTCCGCCAGGCAGCGGCTCTTCAACGAGGAGGAGTCGTGAGTGACGTTCGCGAGGCATCGGTGAGGGCACGCCCCGACCCAGGTCGGTCGGGCGGCCGAACGACAATGGAGGAACTGTGACCGACCCCGCGAGGGCTCGCAAGCTCGCCGATCGCATTCAGCAGATCGTCGCGGAGATGCTGGAGCGGCGGATCAAGGACCCGCGACTCGGCTTCGTGACCGTGACGGACACGCGTCTGACCAACGACCTGCGGGACGCGACGGTCTATTACACCGTGTACGGCAGCGACGCCGAGCGCGCCGACAGCGCGGCGGCGCTGGAGAGCGCCAAGGGCGTGATCCGCTCGGAGGTGGGCAAACGCACCGGAGTGCGGCACACGCCCAGCCTGACCTTCGTGCCGGACGCGCTCCCGGAGAACGCCCGCCAGATCAACGATCTGCTCGCCAAAGCGCGCGCCGCCGACGAGCAGGTCGCCAAGGTGGCGGAGAACGCCCGGCCCGCGGGTGACGCCAACCCGTACCGGGAGACCTTGATCGAGGACGATGTTGACGAAACCGACAGCGACGGTCGCGGCGACGCGGGATACTCCCGGTCGTGAACTCCGCGCCGGGTAGGGTCCCAGCCATCACCGCCGACGAGTGGGACAGGGCGGTCGAGTCGATCCAGCGGACCGACGAGGTGTGCCTCGCCTGCCACGTCTGTCCGGACGGCGACGCGCTGGGTTCGATGCTGGCGTTCGCGCAGGCGCTGCGCGCGCTGGGCAAGCCGTTCACGGCCTCGTTCGGCGACGCGTTCGTCGTGCCGCGGATCCTGCGCTTCCTGCCCGGCCTGGACCTGCTCACCGACCCGGCCGACTTCCCCGCCGAGCCGGACGTGATGATCACGTTCGACGCGGCGGGCAGCGACCGCCTCGGCAGCCTGGCGGCCAACGCCGGGAAGGCGCAGGAGCTGATCGTCATCGATCACCACGCGTCCAACACGCGGTTCGGCACCACGCACCTGGTCGCCCCCGGCGCCGCGGCCACCGCCGTGGTCGTCGAGGACCTCATCGACCGGCTGGGCGTCCCGCTGACCCACGACATCGCGCTCGACCTGTACGTCGGGCTCGTCACCGACACCGGCTCGTTCAAGTACCGGTCCACGACCCCCGAGGTCCACGCCCTCGCGCAGCGGCTGCTGGCGACGGGCATCCGGCCCGAGCAGGTCGCCCGTGAGGTCTGGGACCGCGCCCCCTTCGGATACCTGCCGGTGCTCGCGGCCGCGCTCGGCCGGGCCCGGCTGGAGCCGGACGTCGCGGATGGGCTCGGCATGGTCTGGACGACCGTGACGCGCGCCGACCGCGCCGCGCACGGCCTCTCGTACGACCTGCTCGAGGGCGTCATCGACGTCGTCCGCCGTACGGACGAGGCGGAGGTCGCCGTCGTCTTCAAGGAGGACGACGAGGGCGCCTGGCAGGTGTCCACGCGGTCCAAGGGCCGCATCGACGTCGGTATGGCCTGCGTGGCCCTCGGCGGCGGCGGCCACCCCACCGCGGCGGGCTTCACCCTGCACGGCGAGGTCGAGCAGGCCGTCGCCCGGCTGCGCGAGCTCCTGACCCAGATCGAGGTCGCCGCCCACTCATGAACGGACTTGTCATCGTCGACAAGCCGGCCGGCTGGACCTCCCACGACGTCGTGGGCAAGATGCGCCGGCTGGCGGGCACCCGACGCGTCGGGCACGCCGGCACGCTCGACCCCATGGCGACGGGCGTGCTGGTCGTCGGGGTCGAGAAGGCCACCCGGCTGCTCGGTCACCTGTCGCTCACCGAGAAGACCTACGAGGCGGTCATCCGCCTCGGGCAGTCCACCAACACCGACGACGCCGAGGGCGAGCCCACCGCGACCGCCTCGGCGGCCGAGGTGACCGAGGACGCCGTACGGAACGCCGTGGTCGACCTGACCGGGCCGATCGAGCAGATCCCCCCGCAGGTCAGCGCGATCAAGGTGAACGGCGAGCGCGCGTACAAGCGGGCCCGAGCCGGCGAGGAGGTCGAGCTCAAGCCGCGTACCGTCACCGTGTACGAGTTCGGGCTCGGCGACTTCCGCCGCGAGGGCGACCTGCTCGACGTGACCGCGACCATCACCTGCTCCAGCGGCACCTACATCCGGGCGCTCGCCCGCGACCTGGGGGCGGCCCTGGGCGTCGGCGGGCACCTGACCGCCCTGCGCCGCACCCGCGTCGGCCCGTACGACCTCTCGATGGCGCACACGATCGACCGGCTCTCCGAGGAGCTCATCGTGCTGCCGATGGAGGAGGCGGTCGCCGCCGCGTTCCCCCGGCTCGACGTCTCCGAGGACGACGCGCGGAAGATCGCGCACGGCGGCCGGCTGGCCGCGACGGGGCTCGGCCAGGGTCCCATCGGCGTCTTCGGCCCCGACGGCACCCTGCTGGCCCTGGTCGAGGAGCACGGCCCCGTCGCCAAGCCCATCGCCGTCTTCGTACCCTGACGGGTCGCCGGGCGCGTCGAGGTCTTTGCGCCCTGATCGGGTCGCCGGGCGCGTCGAGGTCTTCGTGTCCTGATCGGGCCGCCGGGCGCGTCGAGGTCCGCTTCCGCTGAGCGGGCCGCGCGCCGAGGATCCTTGGGCCTCTGACGCCGACGGTCCGCAGCGGTCTTCACATGGGCTGGCGGCGGCGGGCGCGGTAGGCGGCGACGTTCGTACGGTTGGCGCAGGAGTCGGAGCAGAACCGGCGTCGCCCGCCCCGGGAATCGTCGGCGTAGACCCGGTCGCAGTCGGCCGCGGCGCACACGCCGATCCGGTCGATGCCGTGGTCGCACAGCAGTTCGGCGAGGTTCATCAGCGTCGTCGCGCGGACCCGGTGCGCGAGATCCACCTCGGGTGGCGCGTAGTGGACATGCAGCCCCAGCTCGTCGTGGTCCGCCAGGTGCGGATGCATCGGCACGTCGGACAGCAGGCCGTTCAGCATCGCCACCGCCGCGTCGAGGCTCTCGGCCTCGAAGAAGGAGCGGAGCGTGCGGGCCCAGGGCCGCAGCTCGGCGGCGGTCGCCGAGGCGAAGCGCTGCACGAAGAACCCGTGCTCGCCGAGGACCGCCCGCAACGCCTCGTCGCTGTCGTCGCCGTCGCGGCTCGTGACCGCGTTGACGAGGGCGGCGGCGGCCCCCACTCCATGGCTTTTGTAGCCCGTAATCCGCATTGATCCATCTTCCACGATGTGCTTGGATGTAAGCGTCATTCAAATCTAATCAATTACATCAAGCGGCGTGGAGGCGAACCCCCGGTGAGCGAGTGCCCGACCTGCGGCTGGCCCGAGTCAGACGTCTACGAGGTGCTCTCCCGGCACTTCACCTCGGAGGGCGTCGTCACCTACAGCCGCTGCGTCTGCGGCGAGATCCAGGTCCGCCTGCGCCCGTACGCCTCCGACCGGGCTCTTTAGAGCCCGCGCAGAATGGACTGCCGGGCTGTCTAGGCGAGCCGCTTGAGCTGCGGCCACAGACGGTCCCAGGGCACCCGCTGACCCCGGCAGATCCAGATCGGCTGACCCTGCACCTCGTTGTCGATCCGTACGCCGTTGTCGACCCGTCCGGCGACCTGGACGTCGGACCAGTGGCGAGTGAGGAACTCACGCGTCGCGGGCAGGACGATCACGGGGGCGCCGTCGTTCTTCGGCCGCCCGAGGTATCACAGGCCGTTGTGGCCGCTGTAGGCCCTCGGCAGGCCGTACGCCGCGCCGTACCGGTCGATCGCTCCCGCGACGCCGTAGTTGCCGGCCAGGATGACGTAGCCGGGGCGGTAGATCTTTGCCACCGCCGCCGTGAGCTCCGGCCAGCCCACCGTCTCGCGGACGTCATAGCTGATCGCCGCCTCCGGTGTCGCGTGCAGAACGCGCAGCGGGTACACCGGCAGCAGCAGCCCGATCGTCGTGAGCGCCGCGATTCCGAATATCACCGGCCGTAGCCGCCAGCGTTCGACGACCTGGGCGCCGGCGGCCCACAGCGCGGGGTAGGCGCCCATCGTGTAGTAGTGCTTGCCGCCGGTGATCAGGAAGACGAGCAGCAGGAACGCGTAGGCCCAGACGAACAGCCGCCACGGCCCCCGCCACAGCCGCACCAGCCCGACGATCCAGATCGGCGCGGTGAGGATGCCCATGTCGATCAGCTGCCAGGGCAGGAAGCCCAGCCGGCCGCCGTCGGAGCCCCCGGCCGCGATGATCCGGCCCATCTCCAGCTGTGGCCAGCCGTGCCGGGCCTGCCACCACAGGCCCGGTAGCCAGGCGAGAACCGCCACCGCCGCACCGGCGTACAGCAGCGGACGGCGCAGCAGCGCCCGCGGCCCGGCCAGCAGCACTCCCACCACCAGCCCGGCGAGGAAGAACACGATCATGAACTTGATCTGCAGCGCGACCGCGGTGACCAGGCCGACACCGAGCAGGAGACGGTCGTCGCGGACCCGTACCCAGCGGGTGACCAGGAAGGTCACCGCGGTCAGCCCACGACGTCGAAGATCGTCGGTTGCATGAGGTGACCGCCGACCGCGAGCGCCGGTGTGACGGCCCACGCCAGCGCCGCGACCGTCTGGGCGCGCGGGCCGCCGCCCATCTCCCGGGCCGTCTGGGCGGTCAGCACCACGCCCGCCATGAACGCCAGCGTTGAGGGCAGGCGCAGCAGCACTAAGGAGCCGCCGGCGGCGGCCGCGTACAGCGGGACGAGCGGCGGCTGGTCCGGATATCCCCATGCCGGGTGCGCGCCGACGACGCGGAAGTACAGTTCGTCTCTGTGGTAGCCGTACCGGGCGCTCAGCACGGTCAGTACGACGCCGGCCGCGACACTGACGGCCAGCACGGGTCTCCAGGCGAGGGGCATGCACAGATCATGAGCCGGAACCGGCCCGCTGTCATCGGTGTGGCAGGCTAGGGACGACCGCGAGAAGGGGTGGACAGGTGCGACGCTGGCATGGCCTCGACGAGGTGCCCGCCGACTGGGGCAGGTCCGTCGTCACCATCGGGGTGTTCGACGGGGTGCACCTGGGGCACCAGCGCATCGTCGCCCGGGCGTCGGAGTTCGCGCGTGAGCTCGGACTGCCGTCGGTGGTGATCACGTTCGATCCGCATCCGGACGAGGTCGTGCGGCCCGGCACGCACCCGCCGCTGCTGTGCACGCCGAAGCGGCGCGCCGAGCTGCTGGCGGGCCTGGGCGCCGACGCGGTCATGATCCTGCCGTTCACGCTGGAGCTGTCCCGGATGGGGCCCGACGAGTTCGTCCAGTCGGTGCTCGTCGACCGGCTGCACGCGGCGCGCGTGATCGTGGGGGAGGACTTCCGCTTCGGCCACAAGGCGCGGGGAGACGTCGCGCTGTTGCAGGAGCTGGGGGACAAGTACGACTTCGAGGCGGAGGGCGTCCCGCTCGTCGCCAATGGCGAGCCGATCTCCTCGACGCGGATCCGCGAGCGGCTCGCCGCCGGGGACATCGAGGGCGCCCAGCAGCTGCTGGGCCGTCCGCACCGGGTCGAGGGCGTGGTCGTCCGGGGCGCGCGGCGCGGCCGTGAGCTCGGCTTCCCGACCGCCAACCTGGAGACCCTGCCGCACACCGCGATCCCGAGCGACGGGGTGTACGCCGGCTACCTCAACTGCGCCGAGTACGGGCGGGTGCGGGGCGACGACTCGGCGGGCTTTCCCGACGCGCGCTGGCCGGCGGCGATCTCCATCGGCACCAACCCGACGTTCGAGGGGCAGGAGCGCACGGTCGAGGCGTACGCCCTGGACCGCGACGACCTCGACCTGTACGGCGAGCACGTGAGCGTCGACTTCACCGCCCGGCTGCGCGACACGCTGAAGTTCGACTCGATCGAGGCGCTGATCGAGCGGATGCATGACGACGTCGCACGGGCCCGGGAGATCACCGGGTCCTGACCGGACGCCCCCTGGGGAACATCCCGGCGGACAGCGGCGTTGAGCTTGATAATGGGCTGCTCGGCATGACGTGGTACCGTGATTTGCCGCTGGGGAAGTGACCGGCAGTAGTCGGCTGCCCCGTATACGGCGAGGCGGCTCACCGAGCCGCGGCCCCTCCACCCAGGAGACTGTGGGTACGCATGGTTTCCGGGTGCATTCGAACTCCATACCGCGTACCCGACAGAGAAGGAGAGCCGTGTCGCTGGACACCGCCACCAAGAAGCAGATCATGGCTGAGTACGCCACCGTCGAGGGTGACACCGGGTCGCCCGAGGTTCAGGTCGCGCTTCTCACCAAGCGGATCAACGAGCTCACCGAGCACCTCAAGACCCACAAGCACGACCACCACAGCCGTCGTGGCCTGCTTCTGATGGTCGGCCGCCGCCGCCGGCTTCTGCAGTACCTGCAGAAGAAGGACATCAACCGATACCGGCAGCTGATCGAGCGTCTCGGCCTCCGCCGATAACGTCCGGGAGGGAGCGGCGCATGCCGCTCCCTCTCTTCGTATAACTCCACAACAACCCGCGGCCGCCCGTACGGTGTGTCGGGGGCCGGTCCTCGGTAGTGGCCCTCGGATCACGGACGATCCGACGGCTTCGATCGAAGACCGGCACCTCTTACCAGAGCGCTGCACCTCCGGGTACGGATGCGGGGTTTCCCACCTGACCCAAGGAGGTTTCACATCGTGGATGGTGTGAAGATCGCCGAAGCCGTCATCGACAACGGCTCATTCGGCCAACGCAAGATCCGCTTCGAGACGGGCCGGCTGGCCCGCCAGGCGTCCGGTTCGGCCGTCGTCTACCTCGACGACGAGACGATGGTCCTGTCCGCGACCACCGCGTCGAAGAAGCCGAAGGAGAACCTCGACTTCTTCCCGCTGACCGTCGACGTCGAGGAGCGGATGTACGCCGCCGGGCGCATCCCCGGCTCGTTCTTCCGCCGCGAGGGCCGGCCGAGCGAGGACGCGATCCTCACCTGCCGGCTCATTGACCGGCCGCTGCGCCCCTCGTTCAAGAAGGGCCTGCGCAACGAGATCCAGGTCGTCGAGACGATCCTGGCGCTGCACCCGGAGCACCTGTACGACGTCGTGGCGATCAACGCCGCGTCGATGTCGACCCAGCTCGCGGGCCTGCCGTTCTCCGGCCCGATCGGCGGCGTGCGCGTCGCGCTGATCGAGGGCCAGTGGGTCGCGTTCCCGACCCACCCGGAGCTGGAGAAGGCGACCTTCGACATGGTCGTCGCCGGCCGGGTGCTCGAGGACGGCGACGTCGCGATCATGATGGTCGAGGCCGAGTCGACCACGGGCACGCTCAAGCTCGTCGCCGAGGGCGCCGTCGCGCCGACCGAGGAGACGGTCGCGGAGGGCCTCGAGGCCGCCAAGCCGTTCATCAAGGTCCTCTGCCAGGCGCAGAGCAGCCTCGCCGAGCAGGCGGCCAAGGAGACGGCCGAATACCCGATCTTCCTGGACTACCAGGACGACGTGTACGCCGCCGTCGAGGCCGCGGTCCGCACCGAGCTGGCCCAGGCGCTCACCATCGCGGGCAAGCAGGAGCGCGAGACCGAGCTCGACCGCGTCAAGGCCCTCGCAGCCGAGAAGGTCGGCCCCGACTTCGTCGAGCGCGAGAAGGAGATCAGCGCCGCGTTCCGCGCGCTGACCAAGAAGCTCGTCCGCGAGCGCGTCATCGCCGAGAAGGTCCGCATCGACGGCCGTGGCGTCAAGGACATCCGCCAGCTGACCGCCGAGGTCGGCGTCATCCCGCGCGTACACGGCTCGGCGCTGTTCGAGCGCGGCGAGACGCAGATCATGGGCGTGACCACGCTGAACATGCTCCGCATGGAGCAGATGATCGACACGCTCAACCCCGAGCGCACCAAGCGCTACATGCACAACTACAACTTCCCGCCGTACTCCACCGGGGAGACCGGCCGTGTCGGCTCGCCGAAGCGGCGCGAGATCGGGCACGGCGCGCTCGCCGAGCGTGCGCTGCTCCCGGTGCTGCCGACGCGTGAGGAGTTCCCGTACGCCATCCGGCAGGTCTCGGAGGCGGTCGGCTCGAACGGCTCCACCTCAATGGGCTCCGTCTGCGCCAGCACCATGTCGCTGCTGTCGGCAGGCGTGCCGCTCAAGGAGATGGTGGCCGGCATCGCGATGGGCCTGATCAACGAGGGTGACGAGTACGTCACGCTGACCGACATCCTCGGCGCCGAGGACGCCTTCGGCGACATGGACTTCAAGGTCGCCGGCACCCGCGACGTGATCACGGCCCTGCAGCTCGACACCAAGCTCGACGGCATCCCGGCGAACGTCCTGGCCGCCGCGCTCAAGCAGGCCAAGGGCGCCCGCCTCGCGATCCTCGACGTCATGCACGAGGCCATCGAGGCCCCCGGCGAGATGAGCCCGAACGCGCCGCGGATCATCACGATCAAGGTCCCGGTCGACAAGATCGGCGAGGTCATCGGCCCCAAGGGCAAGATGATCAACTCGATCCAGGACGACACCGGCGCCGAGATCACGATCGAGGACGACGGCACCATCTACGTCGGCGCCACCGACGGCCCGTCCGCCGAGGCCGCGCGGCAGGCGATCAACTCGATCGCCAACCCGCACATGCCCGAGGTCGGCGAGCGCTACCTCGGCACCGTGGTGAAGACCACCACGTTCGGCGCCTTCGTGTCGCTGCTGCCCGGCAAGGACGGCCTGCTGCACATCTCTCAGATCCGCAAGCTGCACGGCGGCGCGCGGATCGAGAACATCGACGACGTCATCAAGGTCGGCGAGAAGATCCAGGTCGAGGTCACCGAGATCGACAACCGCGGCAAGCTGTCGCTGGTGCCGGTCGATGTCGTCGAGCGGGAGGCCGCGGCCGCCGAGGCCGCTCCCGCCTCGGACGAGGCGTCGGCGCCCGCCGAGGACGGCGAGCGGGCCGAGCGCCCGGAGCGCCGGGAGAGCCGCGACGGGGGTGAGCGCCCTCGCCGGCGACGCACCCGAAGCGGCGGCAGCGACCGTGGCGGCGACAGCGACCGTAACTCATGACGGTCCTCGCCAGGGAACAGGAGCCCGGCTCCACCTACGTCGTTCACCCCGGCGCCGACGGCGCCGGGGTGGTGCGGCGGACCGTTCTGCCGGGTGGGCTGCGCGTCGTCACCGAGACCGTGCCGACCGTCCGGTCGGTGGCCTTCGGCATCTGGGCCGGGGTCGGCTCGCGTGACGAGTCGATCGAGGACGCCGGCGCGAGCCACTACCTTGAGCACCTGCTGTTCAAGGGCACGCGCAAGCGCACCGCGCTGGAGATCTCCTCGCTGATGGACGCGGCGGGCGGCGAGATGAACGCCTTCACCGCCAAGGAGTACACCTGCTACTACGCGCGGGTGCTCGACTCCGACATGCCGCTGGCCATCGACGTCGTCTCCGACATGGTCATCGACTCGCTCATCGAGCCGCAGGACGTCGACGCCGAGCGCGGGGTGATCCTCGAAGAGATCGCCATGCACGACGACGACCCCACCGACGCGGTGCACGACGAGTTCTCCGCTTCGCTGTTCGGCGACACCCCGCTGGGCCGCCCGATCCTCGGCACCGTCGAGTCGATCAGCGGGATCGGCCGGGACCGCATCGCGCGGTACTACCGGGACCGCTACGTCCCGCAGAACCTCGTCGTCTCGGCGGCCGGCAACATCGACCACGACGAGGTCGTACGGCAGGTGCAGGCGGCGTTCGCGGGCGTACTCGGCGACAACGGGCAACTGCCCAGCGCGCCGCGGATCGGCGGCCCCGGCGCGGCGCCGACCTCCGGCGTACGCTCGCTCGACCGGCCGACCGAGCAGGCCAACCTGATCCTCGGCACCGTCGGGATCACCCGCACCGACGAGCGACGGTTCGCCCTCGGCGTCCTGAACGCCGCGCTCGGCGGCGGGATGTCCTCCCGGCTGTTCCAGGAGATCCGCGAGAAGCGCGGCCTGGCCTACTCGGTGTACAGCTACAACTCCCAGTACGCCGACACCGGCATCTTCGGGGTGTACGCCGGCTGCCTGCCCGCCAAGGTCGACGAGGTCCTCGAGATCTGCCGCGAAGAGGTCGCCAAGGTGGCCGAGCACGGCATCACCGAGGAGGAGCTCGAGCGCGGCAAGGGCCAGCTGCGAGGGTCGTTCGTGCTTGGCCTTGAGGACACCGGGTCCCGGATGAGCCGCATCGGCAAGAGCGAGCTGGTCTACGACAGCCTGCTCTCGGTCGACGACATACTGGGCCGCATCGAGGCCGTCACGCTGGACGACGTCCGCACGGTCGGCCGCGACATCCTGGGCCGCCCGATGACCCTGACGGTCATCGGCCCGTTCGAGGGCCGCGACTTCACCCTCTGAGGCATCATCGAAGGGGCTTTCCACACGCCACGGCGCGCGGGAAGCCCCTTCGGCGTTCACAGGAACGCGATGTCCGTCCCAGGCGGCAGTGGTCTCGTGCGGCCGTCCATGCCCGTCTCTGGCGACTCGCTGGATTCCACCGAAGGAGACTCCACGGTTGGAATCAGCGCGGTCGTCGTGCCGCACCGGGGCAGGGGCGTGCTGACGCGTTCCGGATTCCCTCATCGTCGTGCTCAGGCCGGTTCCGGCCGCGCCGCGGCCCGCGATATTCGCGGCCGTCCGGATACACGCTCATCTTCTCGGCCACGTCGGTCTGCGACAGACCGAGCGTATTGCGGCGTTCGGCGAGGCGGTGGCCGTCAATGTAGGCATGGTTGCGCTTGCGGGCCTCGGAAATGCCCTGTTCGCTGCCGGCTCCGGCGACGACGTCGACGTGTACGTCATTCCACCTAGGGAAGTCCGTCATCGCTGTTGCCCTCGACCCGGCGTTCCTTCTAGGTACTCCTCGTAGAGGTCTTCGGCGCGGGGGATGGCTTGTTCGTACCAGCCGGACCATTTTCCCGACTTGTCCCCGCCGACAAGCAAGCTCGCCGAGCGCCGGGGTCAAACGCGAGCGCTCAGGTTGGATGGACAAGGCCCCGCTAGCGGTCTCTCTCCCGGTCAATACGTAGGCCGCATGCGATCCAACGCGTCGCCCAGATCCTCCAAGCCGCTTACGGTCCGCTGTCGGATCCGCCAACGAGGTTCGAGGTCTTCCTCGACGTGCTGATAAGAGGGCTCCTCCCGGTCGGCGATAGGCTCGGCGAGGCCGGTACGAGCAGGAGGAACGACAAATGATCAAAGTCGGGGTGCTGGGCGCACGTGGGCGCGTTGGAGCCGAGCTGTGCCGGGCGGTCGAGGCCGCGGACGACCTCGAGCTGGTCGCCGCGGTGGACGCCGGTGACTCGCGGGAGCCCCTCGAGGCCGCCGAGGTCGCCATCGACTTCACCCATCCCGACGCGGTCATGGACAACCTGCGCTGGCTGGCCGAGCACGGCGTGCACGCGGTCGTGGGCACGACCGGGTTCGATGACGAGCGGCTCGCGACCGTACGCGGGTGGCTGGCGGAGCGGCCGGGGACGAACATCCTGATCGCCCCCAACTTCGCCGTGGGCGCGGTGCTCATGATGCACTTCGCCCAGAAGGCCGCCCCGTTCTTCGAGTCGGTCGAGATCGTCGAGCTGCACCACCCGAACAAGGCGGACGCCCCCAGCGGGACGTCCCGGCGCACCGCCGAGCTGGTCACGGCCGCGCGGGAGAAGGCCGGTGTCGGCCCGTCCCCGGACGCGACCACGACCGGTCTGGAGGGCGCGCGGGGCGCGGACGTCGACGGCGTCCATGTGCACGCCGTCCGCCTGGCCGGGCTGATCGCGCACCAGGAGGTACTGCTGGGCGGGCACGGCGAGACGCTGACGATCCGGCACGACTCGCTGAGCCGCGAGTCGTTCAGCCCGGGTGTGCTGCTCGCCGTCCGCCGCGTCGGCGAGCTGTCCGGTCTCACCATCGGCATCGAGTCGCTGCTCGGCCTCTGACCGCCGTACGATCGGCCGCCTGCCCCAGCGGGGATCTGGCGGCCGTCGTGCTTCTTGCGGGTCGCGCGCACGCCCCGAGGCCAGGCGGCCAGGGCAAGCCGCAGCGAGTCCGCCCGGACAGATCTGCGCAATCGAGGGGAAGCGCGCCCGATGATCGAACAGTGGCAGGCCATGGCCGACGATGGTCGCGAGTTCGAGGCGTGGGATGAGATCACCCGCCATGCCGAGGACCTGCCGGAGGACGAAGTCCGGGCGCTGATCGAGGACTTGGCCGGCTGGCCAGGTCGGCGCCCGATGCCATACCGCTGGTGGGAGCGGCGCTCCCGGGGCGAGTGGGCGCCGTGCTTTCTCCTGGCCGACCACCGCGTCCTGTACGGAGATTGCGAGATGCGTGACATGGAGGATCCCGACGCGTACGAGGAGTTCTACGGCACCTCGGCCGTGGGCGACGAGGGTTTCTTCAACGGCTTCAACGCGATCGGGACCAGCCCGGACCTGCGCTGGACGGCGCTCGTCTCTGAGGCCGAGGGCAACAGCTCCAGCGGCGGGCTGGAGGTGTTCGACGCCGAGACCGGAGCGTGGGAGACCGACGGCGTCCAAGAGGACGCTCACTACATCGGCTGGGGCGAGGACGTGGCCGTCAGCCCGGACGGCTCGCTCCTCGCGACCGCGGGCAGGTTCGACCGGCAGGTGATCGTCTGGCGCGTCCCGGGACCGGAACGACTGTGGGCCGCAGGCTCGTGGCGGACCGGCGCGGAGGGGGCGGGATACTCCCACATCGGCTTCAGCGGGGACGGGCGGCTGATCGTGGCCGTGAGTTCCGCCTCTCCATGGGATGAAACCGTGGAGCGGAATGTCGTGGTGGCCGACGCCGAGACCGGCGACGTCATGTTCACCACGGCCACGGCCACGGTCGTCGCCGGAGGCGCCGTTCTGGACCACTCCGGTTCCCGGCTCGCCCTCGTCGGACCGGACGGTGACGTGCTGATTCACCGGCTGCCCGACGGGGAGGTGACGGCCCGGCACCGTACGGCCCTGCCCGGCGCCGGCCCGCTCGCGCTTTCACCGGAGGGCGACACGGTCGCCGTCGGCGGCGACGGCGGCCTGGAACTCGTTGGACGATCGACCGGGCGCGTGCCGGCCGAGGGAACGTGCCAGGCCATCACCTGGTCGCCGGACGGGCCGCGCGCCCTGTTCACCTCGGAAGAGGCCGCCACGGTGATCGACGGCCAGGGCCGTGCGTTGTGGACACGCCAAATGGAGGATCCGAGCCCCCTGGTGGCCGCCTTCACGCCCGGCGGGCACACGCTGGTCACGATCGAGACGTACCCCGCCGAGATCACCGCCTGGTTCCTGGACCGCGACCTGCGGCGGTGAACTCACCGGGGACGGCCTTCACAGGGCGTGGTCAGGCGTTGAGGCGGGTGAGCAGCGTCTCGACCAGCGCGTGCAGGGACTCGCGGGAGCCGTGCCGGAGGTAGGCGCGGACGCGTCCGAGTACGTCGACGCGGGTGCCGTGGCCGAGTCCGGCTCGCAGGTGCAGGGGTCCTGAGCGGCCCGGTGGCCCGAACCACCAGGCGGCCTCCCGGGTGTGCCGCCGCAGGACCTCGCCCGCGTACGCGCCGGCGAGGACGGTCAGGTCGCCGTCGGTGAACTTCTCGTCCTCGTCGTCGGCGCGCAGGCCGTGGAGGCGGCGTCGCTCCTCCAGCGCGTCGTCGAGGAGTTCCAGCGACTCGACCGAGCCGTCGAGCCCGTGCTGGGCGGCGAAGCGGTCGGCGTTCGCGCCCTGCAGCGTCCCCAGGTCCGGTGAGCCGTCGAGCAGGTTGGGGAAGCGGGCCGGCCGCCCGGTGGCCGGGCGCGGGCGCAGGGCGCTGCCGATCGTCGCCGCGATGTCGCGGTCCCACAGGAACTGCAGGACGCTCCCGGGCGGCTCGCCGGTGCTGTGCACGAGAACGGTGGAGCGGTGTCCCTCCCCGCTGAGCCGCTCGGCGTGCGCCAGTGCGGCGGCCACCTTGATCATGAGTTGGACGTAGTCGAGGGCCTCGCGTTCCGGTGCCCAGTCGTCCGCCACGAGCCAGAGAGCCTGGTCGCCACCGGGGGGACCCGTGACGAGATCGGCGTTGTCGAGGTCGGCGAGGCCCACAGGATGAACTCCGTACGGGGGAAGTGTTCGCTGCGGCGAACATTGTCGCTCCGTTGGGCATCCGTGCGCACTTCGACCCGCCGCGTGTCCGGCGAGTCATCGGCACCGTGAGTGGGTGATCGTACCGGTTTATCGCAAATGTCCTCCGGGTAGGCGTTGGGCACGGCCGCAACCGGCGGCCGACGGTGTGGTCAAGACGCGGCCACCTATGGTCCATCCCGCAAGTGCCTGAGGGGATTCCAGTCGTGACCTGTGCACCGTCTCGTGAGTACGCATGCCCGACCGTCGCCGCCCGGACATACCCGGCGACGGAGGGCGCTCGAGTCAGCCGGGGAGGCCCGTCCCGATGACGTCGACCCCGCGGAGGCCCGACATCGACGAGATGGACGGGATGGTGGGAAAGGCCATCGCGGAGCTGCTGAGCCGCGCGCATCTGCTCCGGCCGGGCGCCGTCGCCGACACACTGGTCGAGTACGCGCGGCCCTTCGGCGTCCAGGGAGCCACGATCTACCTCGCCGACCTCGGGCGGCAGTACCTGCGGGCCATACCCGGAGCGGACGGCTCGCCACTGCCCGAGCTGCCGATCGACTCGACCCTCGCCGGGCGGGCGTTCCGGACCATCGAGATCCAGTACGGTGCTCCGGACCCGGTCGGGCGGCATCACATCTGGCTGCCGCTCATGGACGGCACCGAACGGCTGGGTGTCCTGGAGCTCGTCGTCGGCGACGTGAGCGAGGCCATGATCGGCCGCTGCCGTGCGCTCGCCTCTTTCGCCGGGCTGGTCGTGGTGAGCAAGAGCGCCTACAGCGACGCCCACGCACAGGTGCGGCGGACGCAGCCGATGGCACTGCAGGCCGAGATGGTCTGGGCGTTCATGGCGCCGCCGACGTTCGCGACGGACGACGTCATCATCGCCGCCGCGATCGAACCCGTGTACGGGGTGGGCGGTGACGCGTACGACTACGCGTTGCTCGGCGACAACCTGCACGTCGCGGTGTTCGACGCCGTCGGGCACGACCTGCCGGCCGGCCTGATCGCCAGTGTGGCCATGGCCAGTTGCCGGAACACCCGGCGCGCCGGCGGTGACCTCCCCGAGCTCGTGGCACGCGCCGACCACGCGATCGCGGGCCAGTTCGGCGGCTCACGATTCGCGACCGCACTGCTGTGCGACCTGGACGTCACCACCGGCCGGTTCCGCTGGATCGCCTGCGGGCACCCGCCGCCGCTGCTGATCCGGGACAACAAGGTGATCAAGGAGCTGTTCCGCCGGCCACGGCTGCCGCTCGGCCTGCCCGAGGACCGGCACGACCTGGACCTGGCGGCACCTCCGCCCGTCCACACCGAGCACCTGCAGCCCGGCGACCGCCTCCTGCTCTACACCGACGGCGTCGTCGAGGGGCGGGCCGCCGACGGCACGCAGTTCGGCGTGCGGCGCCTCGGCGACTTCGTCATCCGGCACAGCGCGGCCGGCATGCCCGCCTCCGAGACGCTGCGCCGCCTGAACCGCGCCATCCTCGACTTCCAGCACGGCCGCCTGGCCGACGACGCCACGACCGTCCTCGTGGAGTGGCGGCCGGACGACCCGCAGCGCCAGTACGGGTTCTGAGCCGACCAGGGCGTCGTCCGCCTGAGGACTGCTGATCTCGCTCGAAGTGCGTGATGCCGGTTGAGGTCACTGTACTCTCTGGCTAAGCGGACTAGACTTAGTCTGGTCACAAAGGAGGTGCTCATGTCCAAGGGGACGGTCGAGCAGTTCAACATCCACGAGGCCAAGACACATCTGTCCCGGATCATCGACCGGGTGGAGGAAGGCCAAGAGGTCATCATCAGCCGTGCAGGGAAGCCGGTGGCCAAGGTGGTGCCTCTGTCCGCTCAGGTCCATCGCAAGGGGCGGGGCTCGTTGCGCGGCAGGCTCGTTCTTGCCGACGACTGGGACTCCGAGGAGACGAACGCCGCTATCGCCGCAGAGTTCGGACTTTAGCCGTGAGGTTGCTGCTCGATACGCATGTCGTCCTTTGGTGGTTGATCGACGCGCCGGAGCTCGCGGACGGGGTCAAGGACCAGATCGATACGGAGCCTGACGTCTTCGTGAGTGCGGCGAGCATATGGGAGCTGGCGATCAAGCAGGCGACCGGCAAGCTGGGACCCGCCGATATTCCGGAGCAGGTGGCAGCCTGCGATCTGCGGGAGCTTCCGATAACGGCGCGCCATGCCATGGCCGCCGGAAGGCTGGCCTCCATCCACCGGGATCCATTCGATCGGATGCTCGTAGCGCAGGCGCAGTCCGAGGGGCTGACCCTGGTAACCCACGACGCGATGGTGCAGAAATACGACGTCTCGGTGCTTTACGTCTGAGCCGGGTCAGGCCCCCACCTCGCTGGGCGCCGGGCGCCGGTCGACGCCGGCCGCGGCGTACGCCTCGATCTCGTCGAGGGTCTCCTTCTCCAGCAGGGCCTCGGTCAGCGCGTCCAGTTTGTCGCGGTTCTCGCGGAGCGTCTGGACGGCCTCGGCGTAGCACTCGTCCACGATCCGGCGGGTCTCCTCGTCGACCGCGTTCAGCGTCTCCGGGGCGAGGTACTGCCCCCCGGCCGGGTCCCCGCCGTCCGACGGCAGCACCGATAGCCGCCCGACCTTCTCCGACATGCCCCACCGGCCGACCATCGAGCGGGCGATCCGCGTCACCTGCTCCAGGTCGCTCTCCGCGCCCGTCGTGACGACGCCGAAGACGACGTCCTCGGCGGCCATCCCGCCGAGCGCGCCGATGATCCGGCCGCGCAGGTAGTCGCGGTCGTAGGCGTACCGGTCGCCGTCCGGGGTCGACACCGTCACGCCCATCGCCCGCCCGTGCGGCACGATCGTGATCTTGCGGACCGGGTCCGCGCCGGGGAACAGCATGCCCAGGACCGCGTGCCCGGACTCGTGGTACGCGGTGCGGCGGCGCTCCTCCTCGGGGATCACGATGCCGCGCGCCGTGCCGAGCTGCACCTTGTCCAGCGCGGAGGTGAACTCCCCCCGGCCGATCGTGTCGCGCTCGCGCTTGACCGCCAGCAGTGCCGCCTCGTTCACGAGGTTGGCCAGGTCGGCGCCGGTCATGCCCGGCGTCATCTTGCCGATCGCGGTGAGGTCGGCGTCCGGGGCGAGCGGCAGGCCCTTGGTGTGCACCTTCAGGATCTGCACCCGGCCGTCCAGGTCGGGCGGGGAGACGGCGATCTGGCGGTCGAACCGTCCCGGGCGCAGCAGGGCGGCGTCCAGCACGTCGGGGCGGTTCGTCGCGGCGATGACGACGACGCCCTCCGACCCGCTGAAGCCGTCCATCTCCGTGAGGATCTGGTTGAGCGTCTGCTCGCGCTCGTCGTTGCCGCCGAAGCTGCCGGCGCCGCGCGCCCGGCCGATCGTGTCGATCTCGTCGATGAAGATGATCGACGGGGCCGTCTTGCGCGCCTCCTCGAACAGCTCGCGTACGCGGGCCGCGCCCACGCCGACGACCATCTCGACGAACTCCGACGCGGCGGCGGAGTAGAAGGGGACGTCCGCCTCACCGGCTACGGCGCGCGCGAGCAGGGTCTTGCCGGTGCCGGGCGGGCCGGTCAGCAGCACCCCGCGCGGGATCTTCGCGCCGAGCCGCCGGTACTTGTCGGGGTGCTTGAGGAAGTCGACGACCTCGGTCAGTTCGTTCTCGACCTCGTCGATGCCGGCGACGTCCTCGAAGGTCGCCCGCTTGGCGTCGGCGCCGACGGGCTTCGGCGTCCGTTTCAGGCTGCCCAGGACTCCGCCGCCACCGGCCCGCCGGGAGATCCACACCATCGCGGCCACCCACAGGCCCACGAACAGCAGGGTGGGCAGCAGGGACATCACGAGGCTGGACAGCAGCCCGCGCGGCTCGTTGATCGGCTTGGCCTGGATGACCACGCCCTTGGCCACCATGTCGGCGTAGACCTGGTCCTGGGCGAAGGAGGGCCGCTCGGTCCGGAAGTCGCGGTACTTCTTGCCCTTGCCGTCGGGCTGCGGCTGCGAGCTCTTCAGCTCTCCCTGGATGGAGAAGCCCTTGGTGTAGATGTCCTTGACGTTCCCGGCCTCCACCTGCTTGGTGAACTCGGTGTACGGGACCGTGATCTCGGCCTTCTGCCCGGACATGAACGCCGACAGGTAGCTCGACCCGAAGATCAGCGCGAGCAGCAGCCAGAAGATCCAGAGGCGGTTCGGCCGCATCCGCCCGTTGCCGGGTGACTGCGGGCTCTGCCGGTCGGGGACGCCCTCGGAGCGCCAGGGCTTCTTCGGGTCCTTCCGCGGCGGGGCGGGGGACTCGCGCCGCCGCGTTGACTCTCCGGCCACTTCACGCTCCTTAACAGGCCTATTTCCGGACAAGGCTATCCGGGCGGTTTTACGCCTGGGTCACGGAGTGGGGAAGCCGTACTTACGCAGGATCGTCTTGGCGGTGGGGGAGCCGAGCCAGGCGACGAACGCCTTTCCGGCCGTTCCGTGGGCGCTGCCGCGTACGGCGGCGGCGAAGTAGGTGGCGGTGACGTTCTGCTGCGCCGGGATCGGGACGCTGCTCGCCGAGATCCCGGCCGACCGCATGTCGGTCACGTAGACGATCCCCGCGTCGGCCTCGCCCGTACGGACCTTGGTGAGCACGGTTCGCGCGTCGGCCTCCTCCGACCTCGGCCGTACCGTGACGCCCGCCTTGGCCAGGACCTGCGCGGCGTACCGGCCCACCGGGACGATCGGCCCGCCCAGGACCACGCGCAGCCGGCGGTCGGCGAGCGAGGCGAGCCCCTGGACCTGCCGGGGATTGCCGGGGGCGACGGCGATGGTCATGGAGTTGTAGGCGAAGAGACGGCGGCCGGAGACCTTCGTCGCCACCGGGTCCATCGACGCCCCGTCGGCGGTGGCCAGCACGTCGGCCGGCTCATGGTCCTCGATGTCCAGCGCGAGATCCTGCGAGCCGGCGAACTCGAACCGCACGGTCACGTCCCGCTCGGCCGCGTTGTACGCCGTCCCGAGCTCCTCGAACGCCTCGGTCAGTGAGGACGCGGCGAGCACCTTCAGCGTGATGCGCTCGTCGCCGGCGGCGACGCCGCATCCGGCCAGTGCCAGGGCGATCGCGACGAAGACGGCGACGCGCGGCCGGGGGACGCACCCGAGGACGGCGACGCGCGGCTTGGGGGGCATGCGGGCCACTTTAGGGCGGCCCATCGCCTATTACCGGGCACAACGCGCCGTCGGGGCAGATATGCGCGTGTCGCCGTCAGGCCGGATATGCATGTGTCTCGGCGGCCTTGACCGCGGCCCACACCGGGTCGCCTTCGGCCAGGCGGAGCTCCGCCAGCGCGGCGGGCGTCACGTCGGCGGACGCGCGCACCGGACCCTCCAGGTAGATCCTTATCTGGTCGGCGTGGGGTTCGAAACCGCCGACCGTCGCCTGCCAAAGGTTGCGCGGGCTGCCGTCCGGGCGCGTACGGAACAGCGCGACGGCCGACGGCGGGAACGCCAGGAAGACCTCGCCGTCCAGGGCCTCGGCCGCGTCGAAGCGCACGCCCTCGGTGCCGATGGCGACGGTGTGGCCGCGGGCCGTTCCCCGGTAGAGGTTGAGGCCGACCAGGCGGGCCACGTAGTCGGTCCGCGGGTGGCGGGCGACGTGCGCCGGGTCTCCCTCCTGCACGACGCTCCCGTTCTCGATCACGACGAGCCGGTCGGCCAGGGCCATCGCGTCGAGGGGGTCGTGCGTGACCAGGACGGCGGTCCCCTCGAAGTCGGCGAGGTGGCGGCGCAGCCCGGCGCGGACGCCGAGCCGAGTGTGCGCGTCCAGGGCGGACAGCGGCTCGTCGAGCAGCAGCAGCCGGGGCCGTACGGCCAGCGCGCGGGCCAGCGCGACCCGCTGCGCCTGTCCGCCCGACAGGGTGCGCGGCTTGCGGGCAGCCTGGTCGGCGAGGCCGACCCGGTCCAGCCACTCGGCGGCCAGCCGCCGCGCCTCGCGCCGGCGCATCCCCTGGCAGCGCGGTCCGAACGCGACGTTCTCCAGCGCGGACAGGTGCGGGAACAGGAGGTAGTCCTGGAACACGACGCCGATCGGGCGGCGCTCGGCGGGCCGGTCGTGCCACGGCTCCCCGTCGACGTCGATGTGCCCCTCCGACAGGGGCGTCAGGCCGGCGAGCGCGCGCAGGGCCGTGGTCTTGCCCGCGCCGTTCGGGCCCAGCAGCGCGACGACCTCGCCCGGCGCGGCGGTCAGCGCCAGGTCGAGGGTGAAGGCTCCCTGCCGTACGACGAGACGGGCGTCGATCACGAGACCCATCGTCCCCGGAGCCCGGTGAGCACGATCACCGAGACGGCCAGCAGCACGAGACTGAGCACGATCGCGGACTGCGGGTCGTTCTCCAGCGCCAGGTAGACCGCGAGCGGCATCGTCTGCGTACGGCCGGGGAAGTTCCCGGCGAAGGTGATCGTGGCGCCGAACTCCCCGAGCGCCCGCGCCCAGCACAGCACGGCCCCCGCGCCCACTCCCGGCGCGATCAGGGGCAGGGTGACGCGCCGGAACGTCGTCCACCGGGTCGCGCCGAGCGTCGCCGCGGCGTCCTCATAGCGCAGGTCGGCGGCGCGGACCGCGCCCTCCACACTGATCACCAGGAACGGCAGGGCCACGAACGCCTCGGCCACCACGACGCCCGCGGTCGTGAAGGGCAGCGTCACGCCGAACCAGCGGTCCAGCCAGCGCCCCGCCAGGCCGTTGCGTCCCAGGGCGAGCAGCAGGGCGACGCCGCCGACCACCGGCGGAAGCACGAGCGGGACGGTGACGAGCGCGCGCACCAGCCGCCGACCGGGGAAGTCCACCCGGGCCAGCACCCAGGCCAGAGGCACCCCGACGAGCAGGCAGAGCAGGGTCGCGAGCGTCGCGGTGACCAGTGACAGCCGGAGAGCGTCGAGGATCTCGGGCCGGGCCAGGCGGGTGCCGAGCGTCGACCACGGCGCGCGCACCAGCAGACCGGCGAGGGGGAGGACCAGGAAGGCGAGGCCGAGGAGCGCCGGCAGCACCAGCACCCACGGCGCCCGGCGGTTCATGGCCGTTCGAACCCCGCCTGGAGCAGGGTGGTCTGCCCCTGCTGCGAGAGCACCGTCTGGACGAACTCCTGGGCCAGGGCGGGCTGCGGCGCCTTACTGATCGCCGCGATCGGATAGTCGTTGATCGCCTTGGCGGCCTCGGGGAAGTCGATGCCCTTGACCTGCCCGGCCGCCGCCTTGACGTCCGTGCGGTAGACCAGGGCGGCGTCGGCCTCGTTCAGCCGGACCTTGGTGAGGGCGGCCTTGACGTCCTGCTCCTGGGAGACCGGCTTCACGGTGAGGCCGGCGGCCTTCAGCGCCTTGAGGGCCGCCGCGCCGCAGGGCACCTGCGGGGCGCACAGCACGACCTTGACCTTGGAGTTCGTGAGGTCCTTCAAGGCCGTCACCTTGGCCGGATTCGCAGGGGGAACGGCGATCTCCAGGCGGTTGCGCGCGAAGACGCGCGGCCCTGACGCCCGGCCGGCGCCGGTGACCTGCTGCATCGTGGCGGGGCTGGCCGCGGCGAACACGTCGGCCGGCGCGCCCTGGTCGATCTGCTGGGCCAGCGCCGAGCTGCCGCCGAAGTTGAACTTCACCTTCACCCCGGGATGGCTCGCCTCGAAGGTCTTGCCCAGCGCGGTGAACGTCTCGGTGAGGGAGGCCGCGGCGAAGACGACGATCGTCCGTCCGCCGACCTGCTTGCCGGGTCCGTGCTTGACGCCCTTGTCGCCGCAGCCGGCCAGGAGGGCGCCCACGAGCGCGACGATCGAGGCGGTCCGGAGGGTGGTGCGATGACCGATCACTGGGGCAGCTCCACGACGACGTTGGTGGACTTGACGACTCCGACGGCGACCACGCCGGGTTCCAGGCCGAGCTCGTCGGCCGCCTCCCGGCTCATCAGGGAGACGACGCGGAACGGTCCGGCCTGGATCTCGACCTGTGCCATCACCCCGTCGCGTACGACCTCGGTGACGATGCCGCGCAGCCGGTTGCGGGCCGAGGACGGCGGCGCGCCGTTCCGGTCGGCGGGGGAGCGGACGAAGGCCGCCAGATCGGCTCCCGAGACGATCCGGTGGCCCTGCTCGTCGCGCCGTGCCGGCAGTCTTCCGGAGTCGATCCACCTGCGCACCGTGTCGGCGCTGACGCCGAGCAGGGACGCGACCTCGCTGATCCGGAACGCCGTCACGTAGATCAGTGTAGTCGCCGCAGATGCGACAAATCACCCCCGTACCGCTCGCAAATACGTAGGGCCTGCGCTCGGTCTGCTCGCAGAAGCGAGCCGAAGGGTGCGTGCGTGGGGTGCCCACCGGCCGACCGTGGCGGCGGGATGCGTACGCTTGTGACCTGCGGAGATGTCTTTTCTGGCCGGGGCGCGTCGGGTGCCGCGATAAACCGGGCGACGCCGGTATTCGGGGGCGTGATGAGAGCACGACTCGTTCGGGGCGCCGTCGGCGGCGTCACGCTCGGCGCGCTGTACGGGACGGCCGCCTGCGGAAGCGTCGGACAGGCCCAGGATCTCGGCGCCATCGCCTCCGCCGAGCGCGGTTTCGGGGTCGGCCTGCTGCTGCCCGGAGTGGGCGAGCGCACCGACCGTGATCGCCGCTACGTCCAGGAGGAACTCGCCGCGCAGTGCCCGAAGTGCCGGTTCTTCTTCGGCAGCGCGAACAACGATCTGGGCCTGCAGCTCCAGCAGGTCGACCTGATGATCATCAAAGGCGCGAAGGTCATCATCCTCGAATCCGTCGACGACAAGGCGATCGCGTCGGCGGTGACCAGGGCGCACCGGAGGGGAGTCAAGATCGTCGCGTACGATCGCCTTCCCGCCGGGCCGGTGGACGCCTACACCTCATTCGACAACGTGCAGGTCGGCCGGGAACAGGGCAAGGCGCTGCTCGCCGCCATCAGGAAGGGCGGCCATCCGAGGCGCGGCGACACGGTGATGATCAACGGTTCGCCGACCGACCCGAACACCGCCGAGTTCAAGAAGGGGGCACTGTCCGTGCTCCGGGGCAAGGTCAAGATCGCCAGGTCGTACGACACTCCGGATTGGCGGCCCGATCTCGCGGCGGCCGAGGCGGCCACCGCCTTCATGATGCTCGGTCCGGCCCGCATCGTGGGCGTGTACTGCGCCAACGACGGCATGGCCGGTGGCGTCAGCGTGGCGATGCGCAAGACCGGGGTCCGGCGGGGCACGCCGCTCACCGGCCAGGACGCCGGGCTCGACGCCATCCAGCGGATCCTCCTGGGCACCCAGACGATGACGGTGTACAAGCCGATCAGGCAGGAGGCGAAGAACGCCGTCCGGTCGGCCGTCGCCCTCGGCACCGGGAAGAGGCCGCCGTCCAACCGCACCGTCTCCAACCCGACCGGCCATTCCGTGCCCGCTTCGATCATCAGCCCGGTCGCCGTCGACCGGTCCAACATCCGGGAGACGGTGGTGAAGGACGGGTTCTGGACCGTGCCCGCCATCTGCACCCCGGAGGTCGCGGCGGCCTGCCGGGCGGCGGGCCTCACCTGAGAGGCCGGAGGCCGTGGGCCGCGCCGGCCCGGGCGGTCGCGTGAGACGGGTGGCGGCCGGGCCGGCGGTCCCATGGGTCGCCCCAGGGCGGCTGCGAGGTCAGACGGTGGTGACGACCTGGTCGTACTCCAGGCGCGGGTTGCGCGGGAACCAGGCGTTCGGGCCGGGCCTGCCGATGTTCACGACGGCCAGCACCTGGTGGCCGCCGCCCGGGAAGAACTCCTTGGCGACCGCCTCGGCGTCGAAGCCGGCCATCGGCCCGGCCGCCAGCCCGGCGGCGCGCACGCCGACGATGAAGTAGCCGACCTGGATCGCGCCGTTGAACGCGGCCATCCGGGAACGGACCTCCGGCACGCCGTGCAGGCCGTCCCTGGCGTCCGGCTTGTGGGGGAACATCGTTGGCAGGTGCTCGTGGAAGTCGCTGTCGGCGGCGAGGACCGCCACCAGCGGCGCCGCCGCGGTCTTGGCCTTGTTGCCCTCGGCCATGTGCGTGACGAGGCGCTCGCGGGCCTCGGGCGAGCGCACCAGCACGACGCGCAGGGGCTGGGTGTTCATCGCGGTGGGCGCCCACTTGACGAGGTCGTAGATGGCGCGCACCTGCTCCTCCGACACCGGTTCGTCGGTGAAGGCGTTCGCCGTACGGGCTTCGCGGAACAGCAGGTCCTGGACGGTGGGGTCGATGCTCAGCACGTCGCTCACGGTCACTCCTCCTTCGACACGTCCGGTGGATCGTTCCACCGACGCCAGGTGAGAACACTGGTTGAAGCTTCAACTATTCCCCCGACCGAGTGACATGAGTCACGGGCACGGAGCGCCCGGCCGCGAATCCCCTCTAGAGGGCCAGTCCGATCGTGAAGAGCGCGCCGAAGATGATCTGCAGGCGGCCGGTCTCCCCGAGCACGGGGATCAGCGCGGGACCCTTCGCGCCGCCCAGCACCCGGCGGTTCGGTGCGACGGCCCACAGCGCCGACGGCAGCGCCAGGAGCGCCCACGGCCGGGAGAACGCGACGATGACGACGGACGCGAACGCCGCGACGCCGCACCCGGCGTACAGCAGGCGCGTACGCCGGTCGCCGAGCAGCACCGCGAGGGTGCGCTTGCCGGACGCGGTGTCCGTGGGGATGTCGCGCAGGTTGTTCACGACGAGCATCGAGCACGAGAGCAGCCCGACCGGAATCGAGGCCACCCACGCCGCCCACGGCAGGCTCTCGAGCTGCACGTACGCCGTGCCGACCACGGAGACGAGGCCGAAGAACACGAAGACCGACAGCTCGCCCAGCGCCCGGTAGCCGTACGGGCGCGAGCCCCCGGTGTAGAACCACGCCGCCGCGATCGCCACCGCGCCGATCAGGATGAGCCACCAGCTCGTGACCGCGGCGAGGACGAGCCCGGCCACCGCGGCGAGCGCGAAGCAGCCGAGCGCCGCGGCGAGGACCTGCTTCGGCGGCGCGACCTTCTGGCCGACCAGCCGCATCGGCCCGACCCGGACCTCGTCGGTGCCGCGGATGCCGTCGCTGTAGTCGTTGGCGTAGTTCACCCCGATCTGCAGCAGCAGGGAGACGAACAGCGCCAGCAGCGCCCGCCACCACACGAAGTGGTCGTAACCGATCGCCACGCCGGTGCCGACGGCGACGGGAACGATGGAGTTGGGGAGGGTTCGGGGTCGCGACCCGGCGACCCACTGGGAGAGGGTCGCCACTATCGACCTTTCTCGGAGGCGATGATCATGCGGGTGATTCTTCCCGATCCGGATCGGCGCCGCGACGCAGCCTCAGGGTCAGCAGCAGACCGACGGCCAGCAGACCCGCCGTGGCGAAGGCCGCGCGGTCGGTCGCGACGGCCAGACTCTCGTCGGCGGCCCGGGACAGCCGGGGATCCTCGTGGCGCAGATCACGCGCGAAGGTGCCCGCGCTGTCGCGCAACCGCTCCGCGTACGCCGCGCCCTGCCCGGCGGGCAGCCCCGCGTCGCGCAGCCGCGCCGTCATCGCGTGGCTCAGCCCGACCGCGAACACCGCGCCGATCAGCGCGATCCCGAGCGCCGACCCGACCTGGCGCGCCGTGGACTGGGTCCCGGAGGCGAGGCCCGCGCTGGCGGACGGGACGTCGCGCAGCACGATCCGGGTGAGCTGCCCGGTCGTCAGGCCCAGGCCGATGCCGTACACCAGCATCCACGGCGCCAGCTGGAACCCCGTGGTGTCCGCGCGCGTGGTCAGGCCGATCAGCGCCGCCGCGGCCACCTCCAGGGCCATGCCGGCCTGCAGCATCCGGGCCGCGCCGAGGCGGCGCGACAGGCGCGCCGACAGCCCGCCGGCGACGAACGTCCCCACGGCCAGCGGCAGGATCGCCACGCTCACCTGCAGCGGGGAATTGCCGTGCACGTCCTGGAGGAACAGCGGCAGCACGAACATCAGCCCCAGCTCGCCGACGCTGATCAGCGAGGCCGCCGCGTTGCCGCGCCGGAAGTCGGGGATGCGGAACAGCGAGAGATCCAGGACCACCGGCCGCCCCGCCGCCGCCCGCGCCCGCTCGACGGCGACCAGCGCGACCAGCGCGAGGACCCCGCCCGCCAGGGCCACCGGGATCGGCGAGATCCCGCCACCGGGCCAGTGGACCGGACCGGCGGAGAACGGGCGGGTGGCCGACCACCAGCCGTACCGCTGCCCCTCGATCAGCGCGAAGACGACGCCCGCGAGGCCGGCCGTGCTCAGCACCGTGCCCGGCCAGTCGCCGACGCGGCGGACCGCCGGATCGCGTGTCTCGGGGACGAGCAGCAGCGTGCCGGCGACGATCGCCGCGCCGAGCGGCACGTTCACGCCGAACGCCCACCGCCAGCCGTACGACGTCGCGAGCCAGCCGCCGAGCAGCGGACCCAGCGCGGCCATGCCCCCGATGAGCGACCCCCAGATCCCGAACGCGACCGCCCGGTCCCGCCCTGTGAACACGGCCGTCACCGTGGAGAGCGCCGCCGGGAGGATCATCGACGCGCCGACGCCCTGCACGAGCCGGGACGCGACCAGTTCGGCGCCGCTGCCGGAGCGGGCGGCGAGGAGGCTCGCCGCGACGAACACCACGGTGCCGAGAACGAGCATCCTGCGCCGGCCGTACGCGTCGCCCGCCCTCCCGAACGGGATCAGCAGCGCCGCGAACACCAGCGAGTAGATCGAGGTGATCCACTCGGCGCCGGTCGTGGTCAGCCGCAGCTCGCCGACGACCCTGGGGAGCATGACGTTGACGATCGTCGCGTCGACGATGATCAGAGAGACCCCGAGGCTGATGACCACCATGCCCAGCCACCGGCGGCGGCCGGGCGAGCCGGTCGCGGACGCGGGCAGGAGAGGAGCCGAGCGCAAGGTCATCGAGGGTTCCAGAGCGGTTCGTTCGATCGTGAATCGTTCGGCGTCAAAGCTACCCCCGCTCTTCCCGGCCCTCGCCGGGCCCCCTCCGCAGACCCCACGGCTCCCGATCCCGTCGGCCCCGCGCCTCCGGACACTGCAGCCCGCGGGCCTCGGATTCCGCAGCCCGCGCCTCCGGACACTGCAGCACGCGGGCTTCGGATTCCGCAGCCCGCGGCTTCGGACTACGCGGCCTTCGGCATCGCTCCCGCGCCCGCGGCACCGGATCCCGCTGGCCCTCTGGGCCCAGAGCACGGAGAATGTCTGCCGTGCGCACCTCTGAGGCCGACCTCGAACGCATGTCGCTGTCCCGCCTGCTGGCCGTCGCCGGCCACGTCGTCGCCATGCGCTGGCAACGCCTCATGGGAAGCTACGGCCTCACCCCCCACGGCCTGGCCGTGCTCGCCTCCCTCGAACGCGGATCGGCGCTCACCCAGCGGGAGCTCGCCAAACGCTGTGGAGTCGCCCCCTCGACACTCAACCACACCGTCGACCACCTCGAGCGCTCGGGCTGGATCGAACGGCGGCGCGACGTCTCCGACCGCCGCCTCGTCCGCCTCGCGCTGACCGAGACGGGCCGCCGGCAGCTCGAGCAGGCCGAGGACGCGGCGGGCAGCCACATGGAGCCGATGCTCGACCACCTGCCACTGGCCGACGAGCGGATCGTACGCGGCTTCCTCCTCGCCACCGTCCTGCGCTTCCAGGCGATGGACGACGGGGACGCGCCAGGTCACCCGGCGCGGGCCGACCGCTTCTGACCGATCCGATGGAGGCGCCACCCGGGCGTTCACCGGAATCCGTCCCTGGGTGGTGTTAGGTTGCGGCGCATGTCCTTCGACCTGCTGGAGCTCCTTCCCGACGCCTGGCGCGAGCGCGTCGAGCCGCTTCTCGACCCCGACGCGACCCGCCGTCTCGGCGACTTCGTGGCCGCCGAGTACGAGGCGGGCACCGTGTACCCGCCGCTGCCCGACCTGTTCAGCGCCTTCCGCCTGTGCGCGCCCGACGACGCCCGCGTGCTCATCCTCGGCCAGGACCCCTACCACGGGGCCGGCCAGGCGCACGGGCTGAGCTTCAGCGTGCGGCCGGGCGTGCGGATCCCGCCGTCGCTGCGCAACGTCTTCAAGGAGCTCCACGAGGACCTCGGCGTCCCGGTCCCGGCCACCGGAGACCTGACTCCGTGGGCCGAGCGGGGCGTGCTGCTGCTCAACGCGGTGCTGACCGTCCGCGCCGGCAAGGCCGGCTCCCACGGGGGGAAGGGCTGGGAGGAGTTCACCGACGCCGTGATCCGGGCGCTGAACGCCAAGAGCGAGCGCGTGGTGTTCGTGCTGTGGGGCGCCTATGCCCGCAAGAAGCGCGACCTCGTCACCGGAGCGCAGCACGTCGTGTTCGAGGCCGGGCACCCCAGCCCGATGAACCCTCGGGGTTTCCTCGGCAGCCGCCCCTTCAGCGCGGTCGACAAGGCCCTGGCCGACGCCGGCCTCCCCGAGATCGACTGGACGCTCGAAACGCCCGCGTAGGGGCGCGTCCGGTGGATCTTCTCGGTCCGGCTGCGCCCTAGGGCAACGGACCGGCCGCACCACCCGGGATCTGCCGGTACGGCCGACCGCCGGATGACCCGGCCGGCGGACCGGGCGCGCGCGTACGGCCGGCAGCCGAATCCGCGGAATGTGGCCGGTCGGGCGGCCGGGACGAGCCGACGCTGCCGGTCGGGCGGGCAGGCCTGCGCGTACGGCCGGCGGCCGGGACGGCCGAGGCTGCGGGGGCCGCCACGCCCTGCGCGGCGAGGGGCGGCGGCCGGGTCCACGGGATGTTGCCGACTGGGCGGCGTGCGGCCGGTCAGGCGGAATGTGGCCGATTGGGCCGGCGGGACCGACGAGGCTGCCGGTGCGGGGCTCAGGCGAGGGCGGTGTACAGGCGCACCCATCGCGACGCTCGGCTGGCCGCCCGGTCCCGGCGCCGGGTCTCCGGGCGGCGGGTCTCAGGTGAGCGCGGTGTGCAGGCGCACCATTGCGACCGGCTCGCCCATGTCGACCTTGCTGTGGGTGCCGTCGGGCGCCCAGCCCGCCGAGGTCAGGAAGCCCCGCAGCGCGTCGTCTGCGGCGAAGACCCAGGTGACGGCGGTGGTGCAGCCGTCCTCGCGCAGATGGTCCACCGTCGCGGCGAGCAGGCGGCTGCCGTGCCCGGCCCGCCCGTGCGCCGGGTCGACGAGCAGGGTCAGCAGTTCGCCGGTCGTCTGCGGATCCTGGTCGGGATCGTCCGCTGGTGCGTGCGCCGCGAACCCGGTGATGACACCCTCGTCCACGGCGACCAGCAGTCGGTGCCGGGGGCTCGGCGGCGCGGCGATCGCCTCCGCCCAGCGCTCACGCCACAGCGCGGCGGCCTCCGGGCCCGTCATCTCGGCCAGCGCGGCATCGGGGATCACGTCCCGATACCCCTCGCGCCAGGCCCGTACCTGGATCTCCGCGACGGCGGCCACGTCTCCCGGATACGCCGCCCGTACCCCCACCACGCCCATCGGTGTCTCGACCCTCGCTCCCGTCACGTCCCGTACGCCGACGACCGTACCGCGCGCCCGTCGGCCACCATCGGACCCGGGGGCGTCAAGCGTCGGAGGCGGTGGCACGGCGGCGGGCGCGGTAGGCGCGGGTCTTGGTCCGGTTGCCGCACATCCGCATCGAACACCAGCTGCGCGAGCGGTTCTTCGACGTGTCGAGGAACGCCCACCGGCACGTCGTCTCCCGGCACACCTTGAGCCGGGGCCAGTCGCCGTCGGCGGCGCTGCGCATGACCGCCGCCGCGAGGGCCGCCAGCCCGCCGCGGACGCCGTCGCGCAGCGGGATCAGCGCGGGACCGTCGAGCGACACGCGCAGGGGCAGGGCGGCCAGGAGCCGGTCGAGGTCGGCCGGCGGAGTCGTGGCGGCGGAGTCGTGGTGGCCGAGCATCGCGGTCCGGAGGCCTTCGCGAAGGGCGATCGCCAGCGCCAGGTCGGACTCACTCGCGCGGGTGCCGGGCGGCGTCAGCCCACGCTCGATCAGCCAGCCGCTGAGGTCGCACGGCGCGCCGAAGTCGTCGATGTCGCAGTCGACGTCGTACGTGTTGACGAAGTCCCGCAGCAGCCGCGCACTGTCCGAGCCGCTCATGCGACCTCTTTTCTCGCCCGACCAACCCACCCCGGCCGACCTCCCGGCGTCGCGGGAGTGACCAGACGCGCCATGCTTTCGATGCGCTCGCTCATGCACCTTCCATGCCGACACCAGCGTACTGCGATGACCGGTTTCGTGTCGTCAGGACGCCTCGGCGAGTGCCTGGGCGAAGCGGGCCGCGCCCTCGGTGAGCTCCGTCTCCCCGGCCGCCGTCCCGTAGCTGAGCCGCATGCGCGGTTTCGGCGGCTCGGCGGGGAAGTAGCGTCGTCCCGGGCTGACCAGGACAGCCGCGCGGAGTGCCGCCTCGGCGAGGGCGACGTCGTCGACGCCGAAGGGAAGGCCGACCCACAGGTGCAGGCCCCCGCGCGGCCGTACGGCGGGAAGCAGGTCGGCCGCGGCGAGCGCGGAGATGAGGGTGTCACGCCGCCGCAGCAGCGCCTCGCCGACGGTGCGCAGGTGACGCGGCCAGGAGGGGGAGGTGACCAGTTCCAGGGCGGTCTCCTGGAGCGGGCGGGCGACGAAGAACGACTCGACGGTCTGCGCGGACCGGATGCGTTCGGCGACCGGCCCCCGGGCGATCACGGCGGCGACCCGCAGGCTCGGCGCGGTGGCCTTGGTCAGGGACGCGATGTGCACCACCCGGCCGTCCCGGTCGCCGGCGACGAGCGGCGGGGGAGGCGGGTCGATCGCCAGGTGGCGGCTGTAGTCGTCCTCGACCACGAACGCTCCCGCCGCGCGGGCGACGTCGAGCACCTGCGCGCGGCGCGGCGGAGACAGCACCGTACCGGTCGGGTTGTGGAAGGTCGGCTGGCACAGCAGTGCGCGGGCTCCGGTGGCGGCGAACGCGTCGGCCAGCAGGTCGGTCCGCAGGCCGTCCTCGTCGACGGGGACGGGGACGGGGCGCAGCCCGGCCGCGCGGGCGGAGGCCAGGGCGCCGAGGTAGGTGGGCGACTCGACGAGGAGCGGCGCCCCGGGCGGCAGCAGCGCGCGCAGGATCAGGCTGATCGCGGCCTGGCCCCCGCTGGTGATCGTGACGTCCGCGGCGGTGACGTCGCCGCCCGCCGTCCGCGCGAACCACTCTCGCAGCTCACGCACGCCCGACAGCGGCGGGCGCTCCCACGCGTTGGGGCGGCGGGCCGCCCGTGCGGCGGCGGTGGCCAGCGCGCGTACCGGTTGCAGCCCCGGCGCGAGGTAGCCGCCGCTCAGCGCCACCACGCCCTCGGGCGCCTGGGAGAGCAGGCCCACCACGCCGTCGGCGTCGACGGTGCGGTCGCCGAGGGCCACGGCCTGCCAGTCGAGGTCCACCGGCTCGGCGGGAGCGGGGTGGGCCCGCTCGGCGACGTACGTGCCGCTGCCGGGCCGGGCGACCACGAGGCCCTCCGCGGCGAGCGTCCGGATCGCGCGGGCGACGGTGACGGGGCTGACCTGGTAGCGGGTCATCAGCGAGCGGCTCGACGGCAGCCGGTCGCCGGGGCGCAGCCTCGCCACCTCGGCCCGCAGTTCGGCGGCCAGAGTGGCGATACTGCTATCGTTGTTCATGAGGAACAAGGATAACGCTACTCCCCAGAACCCGGTAGCGCTGCCGGCGGGCTTCGGCGCCGCCGCGCTCGGCGTCGTCGCCTTCTCCTTCACATTCCCGGCGACCTCCTTCGCGCTGCGCGGGTTCGACCCGTATCTGATCGGTGTCGGCCGGGCGGCGATCGCTGCGGTCCTCGCCGTCGTCGCGCTGTGGCTGATGCGCGCCTCGCGTCCGCGCGGGCGCCAGTGGGCCTCGCTCGGCGTGGTCGCCGGCGGCATCGTCTTCGGCTTCCCGATCCTGTCCACGCTCGCCCTCGTCCACGGTTCGTCCTCCTCGCACGCGGCCGTGGTGGTCGGCCTGCTCCCGGTCGTGACGGCGGTGTTCGCCGTCGTACGGGCCGGCGAACGCCCCTCGCCGCTGTTCTGGGCGGCGAGTGTGGCGGGCGCGGCGTGCATCGTGGCGTTCACCTTGCGGAACGGGGTCGGGAGTTTCTCCGTGGCCGACGCGCTGCTGTTCGGTGCGCTGCTGACGTGCGGTCTGGGCTATGCCGAGGGCGGGCGGCTGGCCCGCGAGATGCCCGGCCCGCAGGTCGTGTCGTGGGCCCTCGTCCTCTCCGCGCCGATCACGATCCCCGTCACCGTGGCCCTGTCGGCAGCCACGCCGGTGCACTGGAGCGGCGCGGCCGTGGCGGGCCTGGTGTACGTGTCGGGCGTGTCGATGTTCCTCGGATTCTTCGCCTGGTACGCCGGGCTCGCGAAGGCGGGGATCGCGCGGGCGAGCCAGGTGCAACTCGCCCAGCCGCTGCTCACGCTCACCTGGGCCTGGCTGCTGCTCGGCGAGCACGCGGGTGTGAGCACGGTCGTCGCGGCGGCCGGCGTGCTCGTCTGCGTCCTCGTCGCCCAGCGGGCCCGGATCGCGCGCACCGCCGTATCCGCCCACCCGGAGGCCCGCCGCGAGGTCACGCTCGGGCGGTGAGGACCTCGTGCAGGCGGGCGGCGAACGCTCGCGGGTGGGTGGACAGGCTGTGGCCGCCGGGGAACTCGACGACGTCCGTGCGGAGGAGGTCGGCCAGCGCCTGGGCGCACTGGTGGTTCCAGATGCTCATGCCGACGGAGGGCCTGCCGGAGTACTCGACCAGCGTTCGTACCGTCCTGATCGTGGCGAGCGACATCGTGGCGCACCCGGACAGCGCGATCGGCGAGATCGCCGGCCGTACGGGCCTGCCGCAGAGCCAGGTGTCGGGAGCGGTCGCCCGGCTTCGTGAGGCGGGCTCCATCGTCACGGCGCCCGATCCGAGGGACCGGCGCCGGATGCTCGTACGGCAGGCGCCGGAGGTCTCCGAGCGGGTCGCGGTCGTCCGTTCGACGCCCATCGACGGCGCGCTGGCCACCGCGCTCGGCACGGCCGACGCGGGGGAAGTGGCCGAAGTCACCACCCTGCTCGAGACGCTGGCCAGGCGGCTGACGCCGGAGACGCTCGCCCGGTTGCGCACCGAGTCTTCTTGACCTGAACCAAGGTTCATGTTTCACGCTCTTTGACGACGGAAGTCCGCGAAGAGGAGTGAGCCATGCAGGTGATCGAGGTACAGCGGTTCGGCGGCCCCGAGGAACTCGTCCCGGTCGACCGGCCGGATCCCGAGCCCGGGCCCGGGCAGGTCGTGGTGGCGGTGTCCGCGGCGGACACCCTGTTCGTCGAGACGCAGATCCGGTCCGGCTGGGGCGGCGAGTACTTCAACGTGCGGACGCCGTACGTGCCGGGCGGCGGCGCGGCGGGCGAGGTCGTCGCGGTCGGCGAGGGCGTGGACGACACCTGGATCGGGCGGCGCGTCCTCACCCGGACCACCGATGGCGGCTACGCCTCCCACGTCGTCGTGCCGGCCGACGGGCTGCTGCCGGTGCCGGACACCCTGGACCTGACCCAGGCGGCGGCGCTCCTGCACGACGGAGTGACCGGGACGGGCGTCTTCGAGGCGGCGCGGGTCCGGGCGGGGGAGTGGGTGCTCGTCGTCGCGGCGGCGGGCGGCATGGGCTCGCTGCTCGTGCAGCTCTCCAAGGCGGCCGGCGCGCACGTGATCGCGGCCGCCCGGGGCAAGCGCAAACTCGACCTGGCCGCGGAACTCGGCGCCGACGTCGTGGTCGACTACACCGAGCCGGACTGGACGGACCGCGTGCGTGAGGCGACCGGGGGCACGGGCCCCGCGGTGGTTTTCGACGGCGCGGGCGGCGAGATCGGCGGGGCGGCGATCGCGGTCGCGGCGGACGGGGCACGGATCTCCGCGCACGGGGCGCCCAGCGGCGGGTTCGCCGGGATCGACACGGAGGCGGCGGCCCGGCGAGGGCTCACCGTACGGGGGATCCAGGACGTGCAGTTCGGGCCCGAGGAGTTCCACCGGCTCGCCGAGCGGGCCCTGGACGACGCGGCGGCCGGCCGGATCAGGCCGGTCATCGGACGGACCTTCCCACTCGCCCGCGCCGCCGACGCGCATCGCGCGATCGAGGCGCGCGAGGTCCTCGGGAAGGCCCTCCTGCTTCCCTGATCAACCGGCGTGCGATGACTCTCGGTAGGTCCTCCGTACCAATCCGGATTGGTACCGCGGACTCTGGCGGGCCCGTTCCGTGATCGCGATAGTTCATCGGGTCACTGTTCGCGGCCCCGCCATCGGCCGATCGCCGGCGGGGCGTATCGAGGGCGGTCCCTCACCTTCTGCGGGCGGGCGGCCCTCTGTCGGAAGGAAATTTCTCGATGCGAACCTCCCGTGGGCTTGCCGTTTCGGCGCTCACCCTGGCGGCCGGCGCGACCGTGCTCGCCGCCGCCCCGGCCGGCGCGGCCACGACGAGCGGAACGGGCGCGATCAAGCCGCCGGCGAAGCTCAAGACGTGCACCGGAACCTGGGCGAAGAAGGGCGGGGTAGCGAAGGTCGTCTTCCGCAAGCACCCCGCCAAGGGACAGAAGGTGTCCTGGGACCTGTACATCACCAAGGCCGGCAAGGACTGGTTCGGTCCGGGCGTCATCACGTCGATCGAGAAGGCCTCCGTCAACGGCAAGGCGATCAAGTCTCCGTACAAGACGACCAAGGCGTCGATCAACGCGGACTTCAAGGGCGGCATGGCCAAGTACACGCTGGTCAAGACCGGGAAGGTCGGCGACATCAAGAAGGGTGACCGCCTGGTCCTGCCGTGGCACTTCCTCGGCTCCCGGATGGGTCACATGACCAGCTACACGGTCACCTGCAAGGTGCCCGCGTAACACGCCAGGCTGATCCCGGAGGTCCCGGCCTCGCCGGTCCTCCGGCATCATCTCGTCGTGAACCGGCGTCGCGGTCGCCACGGAAGTCGGCCGCGTCGCCGTGCGGTCGTTTCGTCGTCGAAGGCGAAGACCACGGCCCGCCCGTCATGATGACGTCGGCACGCGACGATGAGGAGAGTTGTGACCGAGAGCTCATACGAGATGCGTCCCATCGGCCGGGTCGAGTCGCCGTTGACCGATCGCGCGTCGGCTCCTCGGCAGGGCGACGAGGGAGCGCCGGACGCCTGGCTGGTCTTCCGCGAAGACGTCCACGAGGGACTGCGCGACCTTCGGGTGGGGGACGAGGTCATCCTGCTGACGTGGTTCGACCGGGCGGCCCGTGACGTGCTGGTCGTGCACCCGCGCGGCGACCTGGCCCGGCCGCCTCAGGGCGTCTTCAGCACCAGGTCCCCCGACCGGCCCAATCCGATCGGCCTGCACCGGGTGACGATCCTCGCGATCGAGGGGCCGCGCTTCCTGGTCCAGGGCCTCGAGGCCCTGGACGGCACGCCCATCGTCGACGTCAAGCCGGTCCTCGCCCAGGACGCCGCCGAACGCTGATCACGGATCCCGGCGAACCACCGGACGGTCCGCCGCGTCCGAACCCCTGATCAAGGGAGGGGCATGACACGGCGACTCGTCCGTACGGCGGCCTGGGCCTGCGCGGTCCTGCTCGGCACGTCCGCGATCTTCTTCGCGCGCACGTGGTTCGCCTGGCAGCGGGAACCGCCGGTGTACGGAGGCACTGCCAACGCGCTGTGGGCCCGGCACCAGTGGGTGGGGGAGGCGCACACCGAGGCCGAGTACCGCGGGCTGGCGGACACGCTGACCCGCGACCGGATCACCGACGTGTTCTTCCACGTCGGGCCGCTCACCGGCGACGGGGAGATCCCGCCGTCGCGGTACGCCCACGCACGTGAGCTGCTCGCCGCGCTGCGCCGGCTCGCGCCGGGCGTGCGCGCCCAGGCGTACGTCGGGCAGGTGGAGCGTTCCGGCGGCGGCCCGCTGGACCTGCGCGCGGCGGCGACGCGGGCCAGGATCCTGGAGGCCGACCGTGCCCTCCTGGACCTGGGGTTCGCCGGCATCCACTACGACATCGAGCCGATCTTCCCCGACGACCGGAACTTCCTCGACCTCCTGACGCGCACGCGCGAGCTCACCCGGGCCCGGGGCCGGCTGCTGTCTGCCGCGCTCGAGCAGCCGACGCTCGCCGACTGGGCGCAGCCGCTGTTCCGGCTGATGCTGCCGCGCGGGAAGGACCACTACCCGCCGCGGCCGACGACGGCCTATCTGCGGGCCGTCGCGGACCGCGTCGACCAGGTGGCGATAATGACGTACGACTCCGAGGCACCGACCCGGGCGCTCGCCGGATGGCACTTCGCCCACCACACCGAGCGGGTGCTGTCGCTCATCGGCGATCGCGTCACCGTCTTCATGGGCGTGCCGACCTATCGGTCGCCGACCCCGTGGGCCGAGGACCTGCCCACCGCGCTGCGGGGCGTACGACAGGGCGTCGCCGAGCTGCGCCACCGGCCGCGGCGGCCGTACGGGGTCGCGGTGTACGCCGACTGGACGACCGACCCCCGGGGGTGGGCGGCGTACCGCGCCGGGTGGCTCGGCGAGCCGCGCTGAGGTCGCTTCCGGCACGCGCACGGACAACTAAAACTGACGATTGCGTTACATGCCGCTAAAGGTGGTTAAATGGCTCGTCTTCGCAGGTCGGAGCGCTTCCCCGTGGTTCCCCTGACCGCTCTCGGCCATGTGATCGAACCGTCCTTTCACGGGGAAGGATTTTCGTCGACCGTGGCGCGGATCGCCTCGGCTGGCGGTGTGGGAGGTTCGGGAGAAATGCACATGGAGGACACTGTCCAGGGAGCGGCCCGTCAGCTCCAGCAACTCACGACCGATTACGCAGGCTGGAGGTTCGGGCTGGGGGGCTCCGGGCACTGGTGGGCGGTACGGCGCAATGAGTGCCTGCGCGCCCGGAGCAAGGAAGAACTCGAAGTGAAGCTCCGACAGCACCTCGACGCCCGGTCGGACGGCTGAGGGGCGGACGCATGGATGCGCGCGCCTCGGTGGCCGGTGCGCCGGTCGGGTGGGTGACCGGCGCGGAGAGCCCCAGACCCCTGCCACCGAGGCGCGCATCCTCCGCCGGGAGAGGCTCCGCCAGCCCCGCCAGACCCCGGCGGAACCCCATCCCACTCACTCCAACGTACGAGAGGCGCTCAAGGTTCTCCGGTAACGCCGGTTTTCTGAAATCCGATGCTGAATGTACGTCGTCGGAACGCGTACCCCCGAGCGCGTTCCGGCGGCGCCTCTCGTTTCACGGCCGTTCTCCCAGGTTGCGGACTCCGGACCACGACGGGTTCCGTACCATGGGACGACACCCGGTGCGGGCGACACGGAGGTCCCCGCGGCTCCCAGCCGCTGCCGATGCCCGGTAAGTTCGGAACATGGCACCCAGCACGAACGCCCTGCCGCAGGGACGTGACGAGTCCGCGCCCTTCGGCCGGATGTTGACCGCGATGGTCACCCCCATGGCCTCCGACGGCGCCGTCGACTTCGACGGGGCGGCACGGCTGGCCGCATATCTTGTCGACGAGCAGCGCAACGACGGCCTCGTCGTCAGCGGGACGACGGGAGAGTCGCCGACGACGAGCGACGAGGAGGACGAGCGCCTCCTGCGCACCGTCCTGGAGGCGGTCGGTGACCGTGCGACGATCGTCGCCGGGGTCGGCACGAACAACACCGAGCACACGCTCAAGCTCGCGCGCCAGGCCGAGCGGGCCGGCGCCCACGGGCTCCTGGTCGTCACCCCGTACTACAACAAGCCGCCGCAGGACGGCCTCGTGCGCCACTTCACCACGGTGGCCGACGCGACCGGCCTGCCGGTGATGCTCTACGACATCCCGGGCCGCACCGGCACGCCCATCGCGATCGAGACGCAGCTCCGGCTGGCCGAGCACCCGCGGATCATCGCGGTCAAGGAGGCCAAGGGCGACCTGTTCGGGGCCTCGAAGGTGATGGCCGAGACCGATCTGGTCTTCTACTCCGGCGACGACGCGCTGAACCTCCCGTGGCTGTCGGTCGGCGCCGCGGGCTTCGTCAGCGTGGTCGGGCACGTCGTCGGCGCCGACCTGCACGAGATGATCGACGCGTTCCTCGGCGGGGACACGCGGCGGGCCACCGAGATCCACCGCAGGCTCGTGCCCGTGATCACCGCCATCATGACCCGCACGCAGGGTGTCATCGCCACCAAGGCGGCGCTGTCCCTGCTCGGGCTTCCCGGTGGATCGGTCCGCCCGCCCCTGGTGGACGCGACGCCGGAGTTCACCGCCGCGCTCCGAGAAGACCTCGTGGCCGGCGGCGTCAAGATCGTGGAGGGTCCGTGAGCGGACCACTGGTTACCAAGGCATCGCCGGAAAGGCGAGCCGCTGATAGGTAGGAGGGCGCGTGACCAACGCGCATGACCATGCCCCCGCACGGTCCGGTGAGGGGGAGCGGCACTGATGAGCCATCCGCATCCCGGCCTGAGTTCGCCGAAGCCGCTCGCCCGAGGGGGCCTGCGCATCGTGCCGCTGGGCGGTCTCGGCGAGATCGGCCGCAACATGACGGTTTTCGAGTACGACGGCCGGCTGCTCATCGTCGACTGCGGTGTGCTGTTCCCGGAAACGGAGCAGCCCGGGGTCGACCTGATCCTGCCGGACTTCGACTACATCCGTGACCGCCTCGACGACATCGAGGGGATCGTCCTCACGCACGGGCACGAGGACCACATCGGCGCGGTGCCGTACCTCCTCCGGGAGCGTGCGGACATCCCCGTCGTCGGCTCGCGGCTGACCCTCGCCCTGCTCGAGGCCAAACTCGCCGAGCACCGTATCCGCCCGGTGGCGCTCCGGGTGGCGGAGGGCGACCGGCAGGTCCTTGGACCGTTCGATTGCGAGTTCCTCGCGGTCAACCACTCGATCCCGGACGCCCTTGCGGTCGCCGTCCGCTCGCCGGCCGGCCTCGTGCTGGTCACCGGCGACTTCAAGATGGACCAGCTGCCGCTCGACGGCCGGCTCACCGACCTGGGCGGCTTCTCCCGGCTCGGGGAGGAGGGCATCGACCTGCTGCTGTCGGACTCCACCAACGCCGAGGTCCCCGGCTTCGTCACCAGCGAGCGCGAGATCGGCATCGTGCTGAGCGACGTGCTGCGCGTCGCGGCCAAGCGCGTCATCGTGGCGTGCTTCGCCTCGCACGTCCACCGCGTCCAGCAGATCCTGGACGCCGCGCACGCCAGCGGCCGCAAGGTCTGCTTCGTCGGCCGGTCGATGGTCCGCAACATGGGCGTCGCCCGCGACTTGGGCTATCTGCAGGTGCCCGCCGGGATCATGGTGGACCAGAAGGAGATCGACGATCTCCCCGCCGAGAAGGTGGTGCTGGTCTGCACCGGCTCGCAGGGCGAGCCGATGTCGGCGCTGTCGCGGATGGCCAACCGGGACCACCAGATCCGGATCGAGGAGGGCGACACGGTGATCCTCGCGTCGTCCCTCATCCCCGGCAACGAGAACGCCGTCAACCGCGTCATCAACGGCCTCACCCGCTGGGGCGCGAGGGTCGTGCACAAGGGCAACGCGCTCGTGCACGTCTCCGGGCACGCCCCGGCCGGCGAGCTGCTGTACGTGCTGAACATGACGCGGCCGAGCAACTTCATGCCGGTCCACGGCGAGTGGCGTCACCTGCGCGCCCACGCCCGGCTGGCCGAGCTCACCGGCGTCCCCGCCGAGAACGTCATCATCGCCGAGGACGGCGTGGTGGTGGACCTCGTCGACGGCAAGGCGGCGGTCGCCGGGGCGGTCCGCGCCGGGTACGTCTACGTCGACGGCCTGTCGGTCGGCGAGATCACGGAGACGTCGCTGAAGGACCGCCGGATCCTCGGCGACGAGGGATTCGTCTCGATCATCGTGGTCGTCGACTCCGAGAGCGGCAAGCCCCTGGGCGGTCCGGAGATCCACGCTCGCGGGGCCGGGATCGACAGCTTCGACGATGTCATCCCGCGGATCGAGGACGCGCTCGACGCCGCCGCCGCCGACGGCGTCAACGACATCCACCAGCTCCGGCAGCTCGTACGCCGGACCGTGGGCCGCTGGGTCAACGAGAAGTTCGGCCGCCGCCCGATGATCATCCCGGTGATCGTCGAGGTCTAGGTCTCAGGCGAACCGGTCCGGCCCCGTCCGCGGGGACCGGACCGGTTCGGCCTGATCAGGGCTTGTTCAGGGACAGGGCCTGTTAAGCGACACGCCGTCCCGAATTCACAGGTGGCGGGTGGGTCGCCGCTACTCTCGCCATCATGGCCACACGTACGCCCGGAGGTGCGAAGGGCTCCTCCTCTGGTACGCGTGGCGGTGCAGCGCGAAAGCCCGCCGCCCGTAAACCGGCGGCCGGTAAGACGCCGGCCAGGAAGACGACGGCACGCGGTTCGACGGCGCGCAAACGCTCGTCGGGCGCGTCGAAGCAGGCGCGCCCTCGTGGGCCGCAGCGGCCCGATCCCATCAGCGCCCTGTTCCTCGGCTTCTGGCAGTTCGTCGCGCAAATATGGCTCCTGCTGGCCCGCGCGGTCGGCGGGGTCGCGCGCATGTTCGGGCGCGGCGCCCGCGAGCTCGACGAGGAGCATCGCCGCGACGGGCAGGGGCTCGCCTTCCTCGGCCTGGCCATCGTCCTGGCCGCGGCCACCTGGTTCGACCCGGACACCTGGGCGCTCAAGTACCTCGGGCGGCTCATCAGGGACTGCTTCGGAACACTGGCCATGGTGCTGCCGCTGATCTGCCTGCTCCCGGCGTGGCGGCTGCTGCGCCACCCGGAGCGCAACGGCGACGTCGGCCGGATCCTCATCGGCTGTACGGCGCTGGTCGGGGGCATCGTCGGCATCGTCCACATCGCGCACGGCACGCCGTACCCCAGTAAGGGCGAGCGCGCGCTGCAGGACAGCGGCGGTCTGATCGGCTGGCTGCTGTCGGCACCGCTGACGAGCACCGTCACCGCCTTCGTCGCCGTGCCGCTGCTGTTGCTGCTGGTCGGCTTCGGTCTCTTGGTGGTCACCGCCACGCCCGTGCACCGGGTGCCGGACCGACTCGCGGAGCTGCGCGACCGGATGATGCTCCGCGAGCCGCCGGAGGCGGCGGAGCCCGCGGCAAAGAACAAGAAACGGTCTCGCAAGACCGACGTCGAGCTCGGCGAGCACCAGAAGCCGTACGACACGCCGGTCGTCTCGGACCGGAGCGGCACGCGCGCCGACGAGATCTTCGAGGAGGACGAGGGCCCCAGCCTCGCCGACGAGCTGCTGGCGCCCCCGGAGCCGCCGGCCCTCCCCCCGCCGCCCGACCCGACGCCCGCGCCGCGGATCACCGAGCAGCTGGCGCTGTCGCCTACCACCGCGGGCGACGGGTCCTACACGTTGCCGGCGCCCGGCGTCCTGAAGGCCGGCTCGACCGTCAAGCCGCGCACCAAGGCCAACGACGTCGTCGTGAACGCCCTGTCGGAGGTGCTCGACCAGTTCGGCATCGACGCGCAGGTCACCGGCTTCACCCGGGGACCGACGATCACCCGGTACGAGATCGAGCTCGGCCCCGCCGTCAAGGTCGAGCGGATCACGGCACTGGCCAAGAACATCGCGCTCGCCGTCAAGAGCGCCGATGTGCGGATCATCTCCCCGATCCCCGGCAAGTCCGCGATCGGCGTCGAGATCCCCAACACCGACAAGGACATCGTCAGCCTCGGCGACATCCTGCGCTCCGCGGTCGCCGTGAACGACCACCACCCGATGGTGGTCGGCCTGGGCAAGGACGTCGAGGGCCGTACCGTCATCGCCAATCTGGCGAAGATGCCGCACATGCTGATCGCCGGCGCCACCGGTGCCGGTAAGTCGACATGCATCAACGGCCTGATCACCTCGATCCTCATGCGGTCGACCCCCGACGAGGTGCGCATGGTGCTGGTCGACCCGAAGCGGGTCGAGCTCACCTCGTACCAGGGGATCCCGCACCTGATCACGCCGATCATCACCAACCCCAAGAAGGCGGCCGAGGCGCTGCAGTGGGTGGTGGGCGAGATGGACCGCCGGTACGACGACCTGGCCGCCTCCGGCTACCGCCACATCGACGATTTCAACAAGGCCGTCGTCGCCGGAAAGCTCACCGCGCCGCCGGGCAGCGAGCGGGTCTACAAGCCGTACCCCTACCTCCTCGTGATCGTCGACGAGCTCGCCGACCTGATGATGGTCGCCCCCCGCGACGTGGAGGACTCGGTCGTCCGCATCACCCAGCTCGCCCGCGCCGCCGGAATCCACCTCGTGCTCGCCACCCAGCGGCCGAGCGTCGACGTCGTCACCGGTCTGATCAAGGCGAACGTCCCGTCCCGGCTGGCGTTCGCCACGTCCAGCCTCGCCGACAGCCGCGTCATCCTCGACCAGCCCGGAGCGGAGAAGCTGGTCGGCCAGGGTGACGCCCTTTTCCTTCCGATGGGCGCGAGCAAGCCCATGCGGCTGCAGAACGCCTACGTCTCCGAGAAGGAGATCCATGAGGTCGTCGAGCACTGCAAGAAGCAGGCCGAGCCCGACTACCGCGAGGATGTCTCGGTCGCGGAGACGCGCAAGAAGGAGATCGACGAGGACATCGGCGACGACCTCGATCTGCTCGTCCAGGCGACCGAGCTCATCGTCTCCACGCAGTTCGGCTCGACCTCGATGCTGCAGCGGAAGCTGCGCGTCGGGTTCGCCAAGGCGGGCCGCCTGATGGACCTGCTGGAAAGCCGCAACATAGTGGGACCCAGCGAGGGGTCGAAGGCACGTGACGTCCTGGTCAAACCCGATGAGCTGCCAGGTGTGCTGGCGACCCTTCGCGGTGAGTAGCGATCGAGATCTTGGGGTAGCTGACTTATACCGCGTTGCTCGTCGCGTCTCATGTCCGGCCTTCATAGAATGATCGCGGAGCGGGAGGCGACCGGCGGCGTGGCACCTGAACACCGCCACGAGGTTCCCAGGAGGCGCCGTGACCGAGCGAAGCGAGGGAACCATTCAGCCGAGCACCTTTGCTCACGGCGCCGACGAAGGAAGTGCCGTGAGCGAGCCGAGCGAGGGAGCCGTTCAGCACGGCGCCCTTGGTCACGGTGCCGATGAAGGAGGTGCCGTGACGATCGGTGGCACCCTTGCGAAGGCCCGCGAGGAGGCAGGTCTCACCGTCCCGCAGGTCGCCGGCCGGACCCGCATCCGCGAGACGGTCATCCACGCCATCGAACGCGACGACTTCAGCATGTGCGGCGGCAACTTCTACTCCCGCGGGCACATCCGCAGCATCGCGCACTCCATCGGGATCGATCCCGAGCCGCTGGTCCAGGAGTACGACGACGCGCACGGCGGGTCGCCGCAGGCGGTCTCGGCCCGTGAGGTGTTCGAGGCCAAGACCCCGGTCAAGATCCTCGAGCGGCGCTCGCCGAACTGGAGCGCCGCCATGGCGGCCGCCCTGGCCATCGTCGTGATCTATGGGATCTTCCGGGTCGCCACCGGCGAGGAGCGGCACAAGTCCGCCGAGCGCGCCGCCGCGCCGGCCGCCCCGACCCAGGCCGCGATCCGGCCGTCGCACAGCGCGGCCGTGGCCCAGGCACCGCGCAAGGAGGTCACCGTCAGCCTCAAGGCCAAGCGGGCGAGCTGGCTCAGCGTCCAGGACGCCAAGGGCAAGCAGCTGTTCAGCGGCGTCATCCGCCCCGGCCAGTCCGAGGAGTGGACGGCCAAGAAGCGCATCAGCCTGGTCATCGGCAACGGCGGAGGCGTGCACCTGACCGTCAACGGCAAGAATGTCGGCTCGCCCGGCCAGGACGGCCAGGTCGTCCGGCTCAGCTTCGGCCCAGGAGATCCCCAGAAAGGCTGACCGGCCGGATCAGCGAGATCGGCTCACATCCCCGGGCGACACCGGGGATCACTGAGCTGATCGAAGACGCTGAGGGCCGTCCGCTTCCTGAGGGCCAGTACCGTATGGAGCATGTCCAGCCCGCGTACTGAGCCCGCGACGGCGCCTGGCGCGCGCCCCGCGAGAAGGGAGCGGCGCGCGTGAGCACCGCCGACCATTCCACCCATTCGGCGGATCGCCGCACCGTCTCCCTCGTCACTCTCGGCTGCGCCCGCAACGAGGTCGACTCCGAGGAGCTCGCGGCCCGTCTGGAGAGTGCGGGCTGGACGCTCGACGAATCCGGCGACGCCTCGGTGGTCCTCGTCAACACCTGCGGTTTCATCGACGCCGCGAAGAAGGACTCGATCGACACGCTGCTCGCGGCGTCCGACTCGGGGGCGAAGGTCGTGGCGGCCGGGTGCCTTGCCGAGCGCTACGGCGCGGAGCTCGCCGAGTCGCTGCCCGAGGCCGACGCGGTCCTGAGCTTCGACGACTACGCCGCGATCGGGGAGCGTCTCGACGACGTCATGGCCGGGCGCCGGCACCGGCCCCACACGCCGCAGGACCGCCGCACGCTGCTGCCGCTCAGCCCCGTGGAGCGGTCCGGAGCCGACGTCCAGGTGCCCGGTCACGGCACCGTGACCGCCCGCCCCGCGCCGCCGGCGGACTCCGGTCCGGACCTGCCCGAGGGCGTCGCCCCCGCGAGCGGTCCGCGCGTCATGCGCCGCCGGCTGGGCAGCGGTCCGGCCGCGCCCCTCAAGCTCGCCTCCGGCTGCGACCGGCGATGTTCGTTCTGCGCCATCCCGGCCTTCCGCGGGGCGTACGTCTCGCGCCGACCCACCGAGATCCTCGACGAGGCGCACTGGCTGGCCTCCCAGGGCGTCCGCGAGGTCGTCCTCGTCAGCGAGAACTCCACCTCGTACGGCAAGGACCTCGGCGATCTCCGACTGCTCGAGACGCTGCTGCCGGAGCTCGCCGCCGTCCCCGGGATCGAGCGTGTCCGGGTGAGCTACCTCCAGCCCGCGGAGACGCGCCCCGGGCTGATCGAGGCCATCGCCACGACGCCCGGCGTCGCGCCGTACTTCGACCTGTCCTTCCAGCACGCCAGCGGCCCGCTGCTGCGCCGCATGCGCCGCTTCGGGGACCGCGAGCGGTTCCTCGGCCTGCTCGAGCAGATCCGCGCCCTCGCCCCGGAGGCCGGCGTGCGGTCCAACTTCATCGTCGGGTTCCCCGGCGAGACCGAGCGGGACGTCGACGAGCTGGCACAGTTCCTGACCGCCGCCCGGCTGGACGCGATCGGCGTGTTCGGCTATTCGGACGAGGAGGGGACCGAGGCGGTCGGCTTCGACGGCAAGCTCGACGCCGCCGAGATCGACTCCCGGGTCGCCGACCTGTCCTCGCTCGCCGAGGAGTTCACGGCCCAGCGCGCCGAAGAGCGCATTGGCTCGGTCGTGGAGGTGCTGGTCGAGGAGCCCGGCGAGGGCCGGGCCGCCCACCAGGCCCCCGAGATCGACGGCGGCGTGACCCTCAAGGGCGAGGCGCCGGTCGGGCGGATCGTCCGGGCCCGCGTCGTCGAGGCGATGGGCGTCGACCTTCTCGCCGTCGTGGACGGGCCATGACGACCTCCGCCGGCGACGACCCGATCACCCCGCCGGCGGCCCCGCAGGCGGGCGTGCTCAACATCGCGAACGTCCTGACCGTCGTGCGCCTGGTGCTCGTCCCGTTCTTCGTCTGGCTGATGTTCCTCGAGGGCACCTGGTGGCGGATCGCCGCGCTCGCGCTGTTCATCGTCGCGTCGCTCACCGACCGGTTCGACGGGGAGCTCGCGCGCAGGCGCAACCTCATCACCGACTTCGGCAAGATCGCCGACCCGATCGCCGACAAGGCGCTCACCGGATCGGCGCTGATCTGCCTCTCGCTGCTCGGCCGGCTCTGGTGGTGGGTGACCATCGTGATCCTGGTCCGCGAGCTGGGGATCACGCTGCTGCGGTTCGTCGTCATCCGGTACGGCGTCATGGCCGCCAGCCGCGGCGGCAAGCTCAAGACCATGCTGCAGGTGATCGCGATCGGGCTGTACATCATGCCGGGCCCGATCGACCCGCTGCGCTGGATCGTCATGGGGGCCGCCACGGTGGTCACCGTCGTCACCGGCCTCGACTACGTCGTCAAGGCCTGGAAACTCTGGAAGGACGGGCGTGCGAGTCGAGCTGCTGACGGTCGGTGACGAGCTACTGCGCGGCGACACGGTCAACGGCAACGCCGGATGGCTCGACCGGCGCCTGACGGAGGCGGGCGTCCAGGTCATCCGTAACGTGGTCGTCCCCGACGACATCGAAACGATCACCAGGGCGCTTCAGGAGGCCGTCGAGCGCGCCGACGCGGTGATCGTGACCGGCGGTCTCGGTGGCACCGTCGACGACGTGACACGGGACGCTCTGGCCCGTACGGCCGGGGTGGGCCTGCGCCGCGACCCGATCCTCGAGGCACGGCTGCGGGAGCGGGCCGCGACCCGTGGCGTCCCGCTGCGGGAGGCGGCGCTGCGGATGGCCGACGTGCCCGAGGGCGCCCGGCTGCTGCCCAACCCGGCGGGCACGGCGCCGGGCCTGCGCCTGACGCTGCCGGGCGGGGTCGCGTACGCGGTGCCGGGCGTGCCGCACGAGATGCGCGCCATCGTGGAGGAGTCGGTGCTGCCCGAGCTGGGCGGCACGCCGGTGCCGGCCCACGTGCTGCGCACCGCGACGGTGTGGGAGTCGGTGGTGGCGGGGCGGCTGGCGCCGGTCGAGGCGCTCCCCGGCGTACGGGTCGCCTACTACCCGTCCGCGGGCGAGGTCCGGGTGCGGATCGAGGCCGACGCCGGGGAACGCGTGGCCGAGGCCGCGGCGATGGCGCGGAAGCTGCTCGGCGGGGCCGTGTACGCCGAGGAGGACGTCACCCTGGACCGCGTGGTCCACCGCCTCCTGGCCGAGCGGAACGCCACCGTCGCCGCGGCCGAGTCCCTCACCGGCGGCCTGCTCGGCGCGGAGCTCACGGGAATGCCGGGCTCGTCGGCGACGTTCGTAGGAGGTGTGGTCGCATATGCGACCCCTCTCAAACATCTGCTCCTCGGCGTGCCGGCGGACCTGCTGGCCGCCCATGGAGCGGTTCACCCCGACGTCGCCGCCGCGATGGCGACCGGTGTCCGCGAGCGCCTCGGCGCGTCCTACGGAGTCGCCGTGACGGGGGTGGCCGGGCCGGACCCGCAGGATGGGCAGCCGGTCGGCACCGTGCACGTCGCGGTGGCCGATTCCGGCGGTGATCCGAGGGTTAAATCGGTCAGGCTGCCGGTCAGCGGCGACGGCGAGCGCGCCCGCGGCCCGATCCGCCGGATGACGGTCGTCCATGCACTTGACCTGTTGCGCCGTCATCTGCTCACACTGGAATCATGCGAGCGTTGGTCCGTCACGGCGGGCGACGGGGAAGAGCCGGGGTGATTACAGCGTTACGTTGGAAGCGAACATGAAAGTTTCGGTCTGCCACGTGCATCGTGAAGACAGGTACGGTGGAACCGGTAGATGAGTCAGGACACACGGAGGGAGCGAGACATGGTCCTGCTTCGTCAGCTGCTCGGCGACGTACTCCGGCAGCTGCGGCTGCGCCAAGGCCGTACCCTCCGGGAAGTTTCCGCGGCGGCCCGCGTGTCGCTGGGTTATCTGTCCGAGGTTGAGCGGGGACAGAAGGAAGCCTCCTCGGAGCTGCTCGCCTCGATCTGCAAAGCCCTCGGCGTGCCCCTCTCGCACGTGCTGCGGGACGTATCCGACCAGCTGGCGCTGGCCGAGCTGCAGCAGGAGCCGGTGATGGCCGGTGCTCCGCCGGAGCACGAGCGGCTCGACGGCGACCGGATCTCGGCCGACGCCATTCCCGCAACCCCGGAGACGATCGAGAACGCCCTTCGCGGCGACATGGTCGCGGCCTGACACCCCTTCCAGACGCGCAGGCGCCCCGGTCGCGGAAGTCCGCGGCCGGGGCGTTCGCGTCCGGGGACCGCGCCGGTACCGCCGGCGGCGGAGTTCCGCGACCGCATGGCCGTCCTATGGCCTGCGGGGCCCTGTGAACTGCGGCGTTCGGGTCCCGGTCCGTGCGGCGGGAATCACGATTACCCCGTTCATCGCCGGGAAGGGTCGCCTCTGACAGGGGAATCGACGTGATTCAGGAGGGGACCGGGCGATGTCGACCGTGAAGAGCCCGCTATCCGACGAGGCGCGCAAGGTCACCGGCGCCGCATTGCAGGAGTCACTGGTAGACCTGATCGACCTGCACTTGCTGGCCAAGCAGGCGCACTGGAATCTCACCGGGCGCCACTTCCGCTCCATACATCTGCAGCTCGACGAGGTCGTCGCCATCGCGCGCGACCACGCGGACACCGTGGCCGAGCGAGCGGTGGCGATCGGTTTCAACCCGGACGGCCGGGCGCGTACGGTGGCCGAGACGACCAAGGTCCACCAGCTGGACGCCGGCTACCTGCACGACGACAAGGTGGTCGCCGCGATCACCGACATGCTCGCCGAGATGATCCAGCGGTTCCGGGCCCGCATCGAGACCACCGACGAGTCGGACCTGGTCACCCAGGACCTGCTGATCACGGTCGCGCAGGACCTGGAGAAGCAGCACTGGATGTTCGAGGTCCAGCGGCGCTGAGGGGGGCTACGAGCCCGGCCTGACCGGCGCGGATCCTGCGCACCGAGCTGAGGGGGCCACGAGCCCGAAGACGTCATGGCGGCGGAGGATCTCCGCTGCCATGACGCTTTCATGCCGGTGGATCGCGCCGCGGCTGGCAGGAGGGGCACCAGAACGTGATCCGCTCTTCGGGCCGGTCGCCCTGGTCCGCCCGCCGGATCGGCGTCCCGCAGCGCCGGCAGGGCCGGCCGGCCCTGCCGTAGACCCAGGTCTCGGCGCCGCGTCGGCGGTCGCCGGTGGTGACCTGACCCACGTGGTCCTTGTTGGCGTCCATCAGCCGGCGGGCGATCTCGACCAGCGCCTCCAGGTCGGGGACCTCGCCGACGGGACACCAGGGGTCCAGGCCCCGCAGGAACAGCGACTCGGCCTTGTAGAGGTTGCCGATGCCGGCGAGCCGGGTCTGATCGAGCAGCGCCTCGCCGATCGCCCGCTCCGGGTCCTCGCGCAGGCGGCGTACGGCCTCGGCCGGGTCCCAGTCCGGGCCGAGCAGATCGGGGCCCAGGTGGCCGACGACCTGATCCTCCCGGGAGGTCCGCACGACGTCGACCATGCCCAGGGAGAACCCGAGGGCCTGCCATTCGGCGTTCGCCAGGACGAGCCGCAGCCGGTGGTCATGAGCTTTCACCCGACCAACCCGCCCCGACCGACCTCCCGGCGGAGGCCGCGGGCCCGCGGGCCGGATCCGCCAGGTGCCCTCCATTCGCAGGTGCGTGTGCACGGTGACGTCGCCGTCGACCCGGATGAGCAGGTGCTTGCCCCGGGACACCACCTCGAGGACCGAGCGGCCGGTCAGGTCGGTCGTGGCGTAGCGCGGCACGCGGAAGTCGCTGCGCGTGAGAGCGCGCCCGGCGAGCGCCTCGTGCAGGCGCTTCGCGGCCGCCCAGACGACGTCCCCTTCCGGCATCGCCCCTCCCGGCCGCGCCTCAGTTACGGAAGGCGGGGGAGTCCCAGGCCGCGGGGTCCTCGGTCAGCTCGTGCACGGCGGTCGGCAGCTCGCCGGACGCCACGTCGGCGAGGGTCACCTGCTCGAGGATGGCCCGCTCGCTGGCCCGCAGCGCGATCCACACGACCTGCAGGGCGCGCGCCGGGCCTTCGTACCCCAGGTGCTCCGGGCGCTCGCCGCGTACGCCGACGAGCGGGCCGTCGATGGCCCGGATGATGTCGGCCAGCGAGATCTGGTCCGCCGGGCGGGCGAGCCAGTAGCCGCCCTCCGGTCCGCGCTGACTGCGTACGAGACCCGAACGGCGCAGCTGGCTGAGGATGTTCTCGAGGAACTTCGGTGGAATCTGTTGAGCCTCGGCCAGCTGCACGGCCGTCACGGGGCGCTCACCGCCGACCGCTAGCTCGGCGGCCGCGCGCAACGCGTAATCGACCCGGGCGGACAATCGCATGCTCTGATTATCCCGCCTCGGTGGAGCTGATCACGCCAGCCATCCCCTTTTTCCGACCGGTGTTTGGGATTTTTTCACCGACATGCCGCTGATTTCGGTCCGTGGGTCAGGCCAAGGCGTCCCCCGAGACCGGTTCCAGCAGGCCGATCACCTCGGCTGCGGCCCGGGCGTTGGCGCGTGTCGCTCCGTACGTCGCGACGTACGCCACCCCCTCGGGCCGCCACACCGGCAGTCCCATCTCCACCAGGACGCCGTCCGGGCGCGCGGTCAGCAGCGTCGAGACGAGCGCGCGGTGCCCGGCGTACCGGTGCGCGTCCCGGACGACGATGACGAGAGAGCGCCCGTGGGCACGTTCCAAGAGACCATCGGGGTCGACGTCGCCGGCCTCCACGGGCACCACGTCCGGCGCCCAGGGGCCGAAACCCCAGGGGACCGGACCGACCGCGATGTTCGACGGCGCCTGGATCTCGACGATGAAGGGGTTCGGGGAGACCGAGGGGGCGCCGGTGACCCGGATGGCCCGGCGGGCGGCCTCCAGCCCGATGGCGCGGTCGACCTCGGCGGTCCCGGCGGTGGCGAGCCACGCCTTGAGCGCGGCGACCCGCGCCGCGGCCTCCTCGAGTCGCTCGCCAGGCAGCCGTCCCTGGCGTACGGCCTCGACGATGTGCTCGCGGATGGCGCGCACGCTGTCCTCGAACTCCTTCGGGCCCAGGCACAGGAGGTCCGAACCCGCCAGGAGGGCACGGACGGACGCCTCGGGGATGCCGATCGCATCGCTGGCGGCGCGCATGTCCAGAGCGTCGGTGACGACCGGCCCCGTGTACCCGAGGGCACCGCGCAGCAGCCCGGTGACCGCGGCGTGCGAGAGGGTCGCGGGAGTGTCGCCGGTGAGGCCCGGAACGCGGAGGTGGCCGGTCATGATGGAGGCGACCCCGGCCTCGATGGCGGCGCGGAACGGCACGAGCTCGCGCCGTTCCAGCAACGCCATGTCGGCGTCCACCGTCGGGATCTCCAGGTGGGAGTCCTGGGAGGTCGCGCCGTGGCCGGGGAAGTGCTTGGCGCACGCGGCGACCCCGGCCTCCTGCAGCCCGGCGACCGCCGCGGCGACGTGCCGTGCGACGATCTCGGGGTCGGAGCCGAACGCCCGGGTTCCGATGATCGGATTGTCGTCGGCGGTGTTGACGTCCGCGGACGGGGCGAAGTCCAGGTTGACCCCCACCTCCCGCAGTTCGGCGCCGAGCGAGCGGTACACCCGCCGGGTGACGGCGGGATCGTCCAGGGCGCCGAGCGCGGCGCTGCCCGGGTACGGGCTGCCGGTGTCATGCGCGAGCCGCGTGACGTCGCCGCCCTCCTCGTCGATGGAGATCAGCGGATCGGCGTGCTCCCGCAACGCCGCGGTGAGCTCTGCCAGCTCGCCGATGCCCGGCACGTTGCCGTTGATGGCGAAGAGGGTCACTCCGCTCATGCCCCGCTCCAGGCCCTCCAGGACCCAGCGCGGCGGAGTGGCGCCCGGGAAGGGGGCCAGCAGCGTGGCGTTCGCGAGGCGCTCGAGAGACGGGTCGCTCATCCCTTCACCGCCCCTGCCACCAGGCCGGACACCATCCGGCGCTGGACGAGGAGGAAGAACGCGACGACGGGCAGGGTGAGCAGCGTGGACGCCGCCATGATCGGGCCCCAATCGTTTCCGGATCGGCCGAAGAAGAACTGCAACATGATGGGCAAGGTGGCCTTGTCCTGGTCTTTAAGGAACGTGAACGCGAACACGAACTCGTTCCAGGCGGTGATGAAGGAGAAGACGCTCGTCGCCACGAGGCCGGGCGCGACGAGGGGGAGCAGTACCCGGAAGAAGATCCGCAGGGGGCCGGCGCCGTCGAGCGCCGCGGCCTCCTCCAGTTCCCGGGGCACGGCCGCGACGAATCCGCGCAGCATCCAGATGCCGAACGGCAGCGCGAACCCGACGTACACGGCGATCAGGCCGACCAGGCTGTTCAGCAGGTCCATCCGCTTGAGATCGACGAACAGCGGGATGACCAGCGCCTCGCACGGGATCATCTGCACGACGAGCAGCATGATCAGGAAGATCGTGCGGAACCGGAACCGGAACCGCGCCACGGCCGTCGCCGCGAGGAGCGCGATCAGCCCGGAGATCGCCACGGTCGCGATCGCCACGACCGCGCTGTTCACGAAGTAGTCCCAGAAGGAGACCCCGGCGATCCCGCCGTCCACCACGGAGCTGAACTGCTTCAGGGTCGGGTGCTCCGGCAGCGGATGCGGCGTCGAGCTGAAGATCTCTCCGTTCGGCTTGAACGCCGTGGAGATCATCCAGAACACCGGGAACGCCGACACGAGGAACACGGCGATGCCGGCGGTGTTCAGCGCGACACGGCGCCACAGCGGGGCCCTCATGCCGCCTCCTCCTGACGGATGACCATCCGCGCGTACATCGCGGTGACGAGCAGCACGATCAGAGTGAGGACCACGGCGATCGCCGAGCCGAGGCCGTACCTGGCGTTGAGCGAGCCGAACGCCTCGGAGTAGCCGTACAGCGACAGGTTGAACGCGTCGCGGTTGGCCAGGCCCGACATGACGAAGAGCTGGGTGAACACGCGGAAGTCCCAGATCACCGAGAGCACCATCAGGACGCTGAAGATCGGGCGCAGCAGCGGGAAGGTGATCTTCCAGAAGCTCTGCCACGCACTGGAGCCGTCGACGCGGGCCGCCTCGTACAGCTCGCCCGGCACCGTCCGCAGCCCGGCGAGCACCGAGACCGCGACGAACGGGAACGACATCCACACGACGCAGATCGTCAGGACCGTGTACGTCGGCAGCGGCGTGGCGAACCAGTTGTAGTTCGCCCAGCCGGATCCCACCAGCGCGTCCGGCAGGAGGTCGAGGAACCAGTTGACCAGGCCGCCGGTGGTGCCGAACAGCCAGGAGAAGATGATCGCGGCGGTGATCGGCGGGGTCGCCCACGCGATCAGCACGCCTCCCGCGACGAAGGCCGACATCCTCTTGCCGAGCCGGTTGATCAGCAGGCCCACGAGCGTCCCGATCAGCAGGGTCGCGGTCACCGCGACGACCGCGAACAGGACCGTGTGCCGGAACGTGGTCCAGAAGAACCCGTCGCCGAGGATCTGCCGGTAGTTGGCGAGGCCGACGTTCTCGGCCGGCTCCCCGCGGAGCTGGCGCACGCCGACCTTCTCGAACGACATCCGGCCGATCTGGAAGACGGGCCACAGCAGCAGCACGCCGATGACCAGGAGCGCCGGCAGGATGAGCAGGTACGGCCCGGAGCGTGGGCGGCGGCGACGCCGGGCCGGGCGGGCGGTGTCCCGGTCCGGCGCCCGCCGCACCGGCTGAGCGGTGTCGAGCATGGAGCGGTCCCTTACTGGTTGAGCAGGGACCCGGCCTGCTCGTCGGCCTTCTTCAGCTCATCGTCGGGGGATTTGCCCTGCATGATGGCCTTGACGGCGTTCGGCAGCACCTTCTTGGCGCCCTCGTAGTCGGCCCAGCCCTTGCTCGTGGGCGTGAACTTGACGCCGCCGGCGGCGGCCTGCGCGAAGGGGCCCATGATCGGGTCGTTCTTGTACGTCGCGCTCTGCAGGACGTCGGTGAACTGCGGCAGGAACTTCAGCGTGGAGGCGAAGGCCTGCGCGTTCTTCTTGCTGTCCAGGATGGTCAGGTAGTCGAACGCGACGTCCTTGTACTTGCTGTCCTTCCAGACCGCCAGGTCGGAGCCGCCGGAGAAGACCGGTGCGAGACCGCCGTTCTTGCCCGGGATCGGGAAGACCCCCCAGTTCGCGGAGTCCTTGCCGTTGACCTTCTCCAACTGCGGGAGGGCCCAGCTGCCGTCCATGTACATGCCGACCTTGCCGAGCGCGAAGTCCTGCTGGGGGCCCTGCAGCTCGTTCTTGCCGACGTACTTGTCCGGGGCGACCTTGTCCTTGCCGACGAGGCCCGCGTAGAACTCGACGGCCTCCTTGGCCTGGGGCTGCGAGAGCGTGCCCGTCCACTTGCCGCCCTGCTTGGAAGCGACGTCGCCGCCGTTGGCCCAGACGAAGCTGAGGATGCCGTTCGTGAAGTCGCTCGGCGCGGCGATGCCCGGCACACCCTTCTTGTCCTGGATCGTCTTTGCCGCGGCGACGAGGCCGGCCCAGGACGTCGGCGGCTGGATGCCCAGCGCCTTGAACCAGTCCTTGTGGTACCAGACGGCCCGGACGCCGCCGTACCACGGAGCGGCGTACGTCTTGCCGTCCGCCTTGTCGTTGGCGAGGGCGCCCTGGTTGAGGTCCTTGCCCTCGGTCCAGCCGCTCAGCTTGTCGCTGATGTCGGCGAACGCCCCTTGTTCGATCCAGGACTGCACGTCGGTGTTGCCGACCTCGGTCACGTCGGGGCCGGAGCCGCCGGCGATCGCGGTCTGGAACTTCTGGGTGGCCTGCGGCCAGGGGATGTACTGCACCTGGACATCGGTCTTCGGGTGCTTCTGCTGGAACTCGGCCTTGACCCCGTCGAGGAACTTGGTCTGCTCGGGGCTGCCGTCGCCCATCTGCCAGACGACGATCTTCGCCGGGTCCTTGCCTCCGGCCGAAGTGTCCTTCTTGTCCTTACCGCCGCAGCCCGCGACGGCGACCGCGAGGACGGCGGCTGTGGCGGCGGCCTTGGTGAACCGCATAATGGAACTCCCTTCGGTCACGCCCACCGGTGCATGCGTCGCCGCACGGTATCCGACGTGCGGTGTCTCGTTTGCGCTGGTGGTGGAGCGCTTCTACGGTCGGCGACGTAGCGTCTCGTGCCTAAAGTTGGGATCTGGACTTGCTTGCGGCTAAACTAACAGGAAACTTTCCTAAGTAATAGGTCGTTAGCAAATCGATACGGAAGGGAGTCGGGGATGCCGAGTCGCCCGGGGACGCCAAGGCTGCTGCGCGAGCTCAACGACCGATCCGCCCTGGATCTTCTCGTGAGCTCGGGCCCGCTCACCCGGGCGCAGATCGGTCAGCACACGGGCCTGTCCAAGGTCACCGCGTCTCAGCTGCTCTCCCGGCTGGAAGAGCGCGGCCTCGTGTCCGTCGTCGGCGAACAGGCCGGCGGCCGAGGGCCCAACGCCGCCCTGTACGCCGTCGTGCCCTCCAGCGCGTACGTCGCCGGCCTCGAGGTCGGCCCCAACCGCGTGACGGCCGGCATCGCCGATATCACCGGAGAGATCGCCGCCGAGGTGACCGTCGACCCGAACGGCGCGGACGACCCGGTGTCCGTCATCCACGACGTCGTCGTCAAGGCCTGCCGCTCGGCCCGGATCCCGCTCGCCAAACTGCGCGCGCTGGTCCTCGGCACCCCCGGGGTCATCGACCCGCGCACCGGGGACGTGCAGTTCATCTACGACCTGCCGCACTGGCACGCGGGCATCCTCCAGGCGCTCCGTCGCGACCTGCGGCTCGAGGTCACCATCGAGAACGACGTGAACCTCGCCGCGCTCGCCGAGCGCGCCGATGGCGCGGCCCGGGACGTCGACGACTTCGCCCTGCTGTGGGCGACCCGCGGCATCGGCCTCGCCGTCATGATCGGCGGCCGCCTGCACCGCGGTGTCTCCGGCGGCGCCGGGGAGATCGGCTACCTCCCCGTGCCGGGCATGCCGCTGCCCGATGAGGACACCGAGTCGCTGACCTGGGAGATGCCGGCACTCGGCGGTGGCCTCGGCGCGCTCGCCGGCGCCGACGCGATCCGCGAGCTCGCCGACCGGCACGGCTTCGCCGCCCCGACCGCGACCGAGTGCGTGCGGACGGCGGCCGGGGCCGGAGAGGACGGCGACCCGTTCATGCGCGAGCTCGCCACGCGCCTCGCGTACGGCGTCGCGTCCGTGACGATCGTGCTGGACCCCGAGCTGGTCGTGATCGCCGGGGACATCGGGAGGGCCGGAGGGGAACGGCTCGCCGGGCTCATCGAGGAGGCCGTCGGGCGGATCTGCCCCACCCGGCCGCGCGTCGCCCTGACCCGGGTCGAGGGCAACCCCGTCCTGCGGGGAGCGATCCTCGCCGCCCTCGACCGCGCCCGAGAGGACGTCTTCTCCGCGTCGCCCGCCTAGGGCCTGCCTCAAAGCCCCGCTTTGAGACAGGCCCTGAGCGCTTCCCGGTCGTGACGCAGCGTTGCGCTTTGGGTGAGTTCCGCCGTCGTGTTCAGATCATTTGAGCGACGTTGATAGGTTCTGCGGCGTCCATGTCGATCGATCGGGAGGCCGCCGTGCCGAATGTCCAGCCGCTCACGCACGGGGATCCCCGGCGGCTGGGGGCGTACGAGGTGACCGGGCGTATCGGCGAGGGCGGGCAGGGAGTCGTCTACCTCGGCAGCGGCGCCACCGGCGAGAACGTCGCGATCAAGGTCCTACAGGCCCAGTTGATGGAGGACGAGGGAGCCCGCGCGCGGTTCGTCCGCGAGGTCGAGGTCACCAAGCGGGTCGCCCGGTTCTGCACCGCGCAGGTCCTGGACGCGGGCCTGGCCGACGACCGTCCCTACATCGTCAGCGAGTACGTCCCCGGGCCGTCGCTGCAGCAGCAGCTCCGGCAGGAGGGACCCCGCCAGGCCGCCGCGCTCGACCGGCTGGCGATCAACACCGCCACCGCCCTCGCGGCCATCCACCAGGCCGGCGTCGTCCACCGTGATTTCAAGCCCGGCAACGTCCTCATGGGCCCCGACGGCCCGGTCGTGATCGACTTCGGCATCGCCCGTGCCCTCGACGCGAGCGGCACCACCGCCGCCAGCCAGATCGTCGGAACTCCCGCGTTCATGGCCCCCGAGCAGCTCACCGAGGGCCGCGTCGGCCCGGCGACCGACATGTTCGCGTGGGGCGTCACGATCGTGTTCGCCGCCACGGGCACCCCCGCGTTCGGCAACAAGTCGATCCCCACCGTGATCCACCGCATCCTCCACGAGGAGCCCGACCTCGGGACCCTCGACGGACGGCTGCGGGACGTCGTCGCCGCCTCTCTCGCCAAGGACCCGGCACGGCGTCCCACCGCGCGGCAGCTGATGGACGAGCTGATGGGGCAGGGCGCCACCTCATCCGCCTTCGGAGCGTCCGGCGCCGCCGGAGCCGCCGGAGCCGCCGCGGGCCTCGGAGCGTCCGGCCTTTCCGGAGGGGCGCCCGGCGTTCCCGGCGGCGCGGGCGACCTGCGGACCTCCCTCGACCCGGCCGGGCGCGGGCCCGCGCCCGGCGGCGGCACGGAGATGCTCCCGCCGGTCGGTCCGCCCGGCGGCGCGACCGAGGTCATGCCACCGGCCGGCGCGCCCGGCGGCACGGCGCGGATGCCCGCCGCGGGCACGCCGCCCACCCAGCGAATGCCCTCGTACGGGCCGGGGCCCTCCGCACCACCGCCAGGGGCCTACCATCCGGCCGACGGAGGCACCTACAACCTGCCCCCGGTCGCGCCGCCCGCCTATGGCGGGGAGCCCCCGCCGAGGAGGCGCGGCGTGGGCGGCATCATCGCCGTGATCGCCGCCGCCGTCCTGCTGCTGGCGGGCGGGGGCGTCGTCTGGGCCGCGATGAACAACGACGACGGCTCGGGCACCCCGGCCGCGGCGAACACCGACAAGTCGCACAAGGCTAAGAAGAGGCCCTCCGGCAGGCCGTCTCACCGGCCGACGCACAAGAAGACGCCGTCACACTCGCCGAGCGCCAAGAAGACCGCGAAGGCCAACCCGTACACCCCCGTGCGACTGTGCGGCGCGGGCTTCCAGGTCATCGACCAGCACGGCCTCGGCCAGGCGACCGCCTACCTGCTCTACAACAACGGCAACGGCGCGAACTGCGTCGTCACCATGGTCCCCAAGTCCACCGGCGACAAGCCGAACATGACCGCGTCGCTCGCGGTCAAGGACGGCGGCCAGGGAACCAGGTCGGCCACCGGTCCCTTCTTCGCCGGGCCGGTGAAGCTGCCCGCCAAGGGCAAGTGCGTACGGTGGGGAGGCTCATCCGCGACGGCGAGTTGGGCGAGCGGCTGGACGCACTGCGGCTGACCCCCGCCTCCGCGGACTTCGCGGAGGACGCTCATCGGTTCTCCCGCAGGAGCCGGAGGGTGTCGAGGAGGCTCTGATAGATCATGATGCCTTCCTCCCAGGGGGCCGCGTGCCTGCCGGTGAGCCGGCGTCCCTGGGCGACCCGGAGCCCGGCGACGTTGGCCAGGGCGGCGGTCAGCCGGTCTTTCTGGTTCATCGGTACGAGCTGGTCTTCGGTGCTCTGGTCCAGCACGGCCAGCCGGGGCGCGTTGCCTTCGCGGATTCGCCCGGCGATGACCGCCGGGTCGAACCTGGCCGGGCTCACGTCCGGCCAGGTGCCCTGGTCCGTTCCGAATGCCCTGGACAGGAATAGCTCGTAGTCGTCACGGAGGTGGGCGTGGGAGGCGCCCAGCCCGTCCAGTGTCGCGAGCGCGGGCAGGTCGTACAGGCCGCTGAGGCCGAGCAGCGCGCCAGGGCAGGGTGGCTCGGGGAGGTGTCCGAGGCCGTAGTGCCGCGGGGGCTGGAGGATGGCTTGGAACGCCAGGCAGGCGCCGCAGCTGTGGCCGGACAGGATGTAGGACCCGCTGGTGAGGCCTAGGGAGCCGAGCACGGCCAGGCCGTGCAGTACGTCGCCGACGTGCTGAGGATGGACGGCCTCGCGGGCCGGATCGGCGTGACCGTCCCTGATGGCGTCGTAAGGAACGGGAGGGTCCGCCATGAACGGCGGAGCGGGGTAGTCGAACTGGGAGACCGTGTAGTTGAGGGACGCGATGGCGGTGACCGGGGCCTGTTCCTCGCCGGCGAGCACGCCGCCCGAGAAGGCGTGGGCGACGGCGGGCTCGATCGAGGCGGAGGTGAGCCGCGGGTCGCGCCAGGCCCCGCCGTGGATGTGCACGAGGTACCGAGGGAGCCGTGCCGGGAAGTCGGCTCCTGGGAGGGACGTGACGGGAGTGTCGATGAAGCCGGCGGTCTCCGGCGTCCGCGGCAGGTAGATGCTGAGGTTTTGGAACCGGTTGGCGCTGCGGATGTAGGGGATGTCCCTGGCGGCGATGACCGGGACGGGACGACCGAGACGCGGGCTCGTCACCTCGGCGGGCTGCCAGCGGGTCTGCCCGGCGTCCGGCGTTCCGGTGAAGTCCGCGCGGCCCGGCATCATGCCCGTCCGTTCCGGCTGGAGGGCGAGGTGCCGGGCCCGGCGACCTCGATGATGGTGCCGACGTTGTCAGTGACGAACGCGATGCGCCGGCCGATCTCCGGTATCTCCATGGGGCCGCCGATCAACGGCACGTCGAGTTCAAGCAGCCGGGACACTGCCGCGTCGAGATCTGCTACCGCGAGGCAGAGGTGGTGCAGGCGCGACGGGTCCATGCTCAGGAGGACGTTGTCGGCCGGTGCCCCGCCGCGGTTGGACGCGCCCGTGAGGAGCTCGATCTTGACGTCACCGGCGGTGAGGTAGACGAATGTCGTGCCGTGGGACGCGAATCGCCGGTCGACGGTGAAACCGAGGTTGCGCGAGTACCACGCGATGGTGGCGTCGAGGTCATCTGGCTTGACCGTGATGCCCACGTGGTCGTGGGAGAAGGTGAAGGTCATGTCAGTGAGCTTCGTCGGCCGCCGCGCCGCCGGCCAGGGACGGGAGTTCGGTAGGAAGACCGCTACCACCTTGGGCTTCGCGCCGCGTGCGAAGATGAGTTCTCGTGACCGCTGACATCGCGAAACTCGGCCCGGTGTTGCGTACCTGGCGTGGCCGTGTCGTATCAGGCGTTCACGATCCCGTCGGCGGCTGAGCCGAACCACCCGGTACGCAGCCGGGCAGACGCGGACACGCCCTAGTTCCAGGGATCCGAGGAGGGATCCTCGCCCAGGACGAGGGCGGCCGCGCGGCACAACTCCTCCCCGGCGATCTGGTTGCCGCCGTGATCCGAGCCCCAGGCATCGGCTGCGGCCTGGGCGACTCCGCGCCAGGTCATCTCCTGATCCACCCGCCAGGCCCGGATCTGTACGACCTGCTCCGACGTGAGTCCGGCCGGGTCGATGAAGGTGTAGGGACGTGCCACGGCGCAACCGTAACGCGTGACACCGTTCAGCGGCGCGGACATGGTGGGCCGGGGTCAGGCCCGGAGCGGGAGTCCGCGTGGTGTCGGTGGAAGCGGGCGTGGATGTGGTCGGCCGGGGTCAGGCCCGGAGTCGGAGTCCGCGTGGTGTCGGGTGGAACCCGGCGGCCTCCAGGGCGGCGGCGAGCGGGGAGTCGACGATCGACGTGCCGTCCGCGCGCTCGACCGTGAGCCGCCCGAGCGCGCCGTCCCGTACGGAGAGGGCGAGCGCGTCGACGGCGGGCTGGAGGTCCTCCTCGCCCCACGACAGCAGCGTCTTGCCGCCGCGTTCGACGTACAGCGTCAGACGGCCCTCGACCAGCACGACGAGCGACCCGGCCTTGCGGCCCGGCTTGTGCCCGCTCGCGACCTCCCCGGCCCGCTCCGGCCAGGGCAGGGCCGCGCCGTACGGGTTGGCCGGGTCGGTCGCCGCGAGCACGACGGCGCGCGGCGCGTCGGCGTCGGGTCGCGTCGCGCGCAGCCGGTCCACCGCGCCGGGCAGCGCGAACTGCGCCGCGCCCAGCCCCTCGACGAAGTAGCCGCGCCGGCACCGGCCCGACTCCTCGAACGCCCGAAGCACCGGGTACACCGCGGCGAACCCGCCCGGCGTCCGCTCGGCCATGACCGCGCCGCGGATCACGACGCCGTACCGGTCGAGCAGCGTCTCGGCCAGCGCGTGGCCGCGCCGGGTCGCGTCGGTCTCCGGCTCGGGCAGCAGCCACCAGCGGCCCGCGACGGTCGGCGGACCGGTGCGCGACGGCATCGCCGGCCTGCGGCGCGTACGGGGCCGGTGCGTCGTCCGGCCCGCGCCGAGCCGGGCGCGCAGCGGGGCGAGGGTGTCGTTGGTGAGGCGTCCCGCCCACACCAGGTCCCACAGCGCGGTCACGAGCTCCTGGTCGTTCTGGGACCCGACGCGGTCGGACAGCGTGCGGAAGAACACCGCGCCGCCGTCGGACAGCGACTCCAGCACGCGCTCGTGCAGCGGCGTCAGCGTGATCTCCGCGGACTCGGGCATCAGCAGCGGGGCGGTGTCCGCGAGGTACAGCGACACCCAGCCGTCACCGCCCGGCAGCCCGCCCTGTCCCACCCACACGACCTCCCCGGAGGCGGTCAGCTCGTCCAGCATCGCGGGGGAGTAGCCGGGCACGCGGGCGGGCAGGACCAGCGACTCCAGCGCGGAGGCGGGCACCGCCGCGCCCTGCAGTTGCTCGATCGTGTGCACCAGCGCGTCGATGCCACGTGGTCCCGAGCCGCGCGCGGTGATGCCGTGCCAGGCCGGCAGGAATCGCGCCAGGGCCTCCGGCGGCGACGGCTCCACCTCGGCCCGCAGCCGGGCGAGCGATCGGCGGCGCAGCATCCGCAGCACCCCGGCGTCGCACCACTCCGTACCGCGCTCCCCAGGGGTGAAGTCGCCCTCGGCCACCCGGCCCGCCGCGGCCAGCCGCCGCAGCCCGTCGGTCACCACCGCGACGCCCAGGCCGAACCGCGCCGCGACGTCGGCGGCGTGGAACGGCCCGTGCGTCCGGGCGTGCCGGCTCAGCAGGTCGGCGAGGGGGTCGGCCACCGGTTCCAGGAACGCCTCCGGCACCCCGACGGGCAGCGGGACGCCCAGCGCGTCGCGCAGTCGCGCGGCGTCCTCGATCGCGGCCCAGCGCTCGACGCCGCCGATCCGCACCCGGATCGCCCGGCGGGCCTCCTCCAGCTCCACGAGCCACCGGGGGTCGACGCCGCGTTCGACGAGCTCGTCGGTGCCGAGCGGGCCCAGCTCCCGCAGCAGGTCGGCCGCGCCCTCCGCGTCCCGGGCATGCCGCTCGGGCGTCAGCCGCCGCAGCTCACGATCGGCCTCGGCGACCACCTCGGGGTCGAGCAGCTCCCTCAGGTCCGCCTGGCCCAGCAGCTCGGCCAGCAGCGTCGAGTCCAGCGCCAGGGCCTGCGCGCGCCGCTCGGCGAGCGGGGCGTCCCCTTCGTACATGAACGCGCCGATGTACCCGAACAGCAGCGACCGGGCGTACGGCGACGGCACCGGCGTCTCGACCTCGACCAGCCGCGTCTTGCGGCTCGCCAGCTCCCGCATCAGCGCCACCAGGCCCGGCACGTCGAAGACGTCCTGCAGGCACTCCCGCACCGTCTCCAGCACGATCGGGAACGAGGGGTACCGGCTCGCCACCGACAGCAGCTGCGCGGCACGCTGCCGCTGCTGCCACAGCGGCATGCGGCGGCCCGGGTTGCGGCGCGGCAGCAGCAGGGCCCGCGCCGCGCACTCGCGGAACCGCGAGGCGAACAGCGCGGAGTTGCCCAGCTCGTCGGTGACGATCCGCTCGATCTCCTCCGGGTCGAACACCGCCAGGTCGCCCGCCGGCGGGGCCGCCCCGGTCTCGTCGAACGCGGCGCCGGTGTCGGGCACCCGCAGCACGATGCCGTCGTCGGAGTGCACCGCCTGCGCCTCGACGCCGTACCGCTCCCGCAGGCGCGCGGCCATCGCGAGGGCCCACGGCGCGTGCACCGGCGCCCCGAACGGCGAGTGCACGACCACCCGCCAGTCGCCGAGCTCGTCGCGGAACCGCTCGACCACGAGCGTACGGTCGTCGGGGACGTAGCCGGTGGTCTCCCGCTGCTCGGCGAGGTACGCGAGGAGGTTGCCGGCCGCCCAGTCGTCCAGGCCGGTCGCGCACAGGCGTTCGCGGGCCTTCTCCGGCTCCAGCGTGGACAGCTCCCGGCTGAACGCCCCCAGCGCCCGGCCCAGCTCCGCCGGCCGCCCCGGCGCGTCGCCGTGCCAGAACGGCAGCTTCCCCGGCTGCCCGGGAGCGGGGGACACCAGCACCCGGTCCGGCGTGATGTCCTCGATCCGCCACGAGCTCGCGCCCAGGACGAACACGTCGCCGACCCGCGACTCGTACACCATCTCCTCGTCGAGCTCCCCGACCCGCGAGGACTTCTCGCCGACGAGGAACACGCCGAACAGCCCGCGGTCTGGGATCGTGCCGCCGCTCGTCACCGCCAGCCGCTGGCCGCCGGGCCGCCCGCGCAGCACCCCGGCAACGCGGTCCCACACCAGGCGCGGGCGCAGCTCGCCGAACTCGTCGCTCGGATACCGGCCCGCGAGCATGTCGAGCGTCGCCTCCAGCACCGACCTCGGCAGCGTCGCGAACGGCGCGGCCCGCCGTACGAGCGTCTCCAGCTCGTCGACCGGCCACTCGTCCATCGCGGTCATCGCCACGATCTGCTGGGCCAGCACGTCCAGGGGGTTGCGCGGGTACCGCAGCTCCTCGATCCGCCCGTCGCGCATCCGCTCCGCCACCACCGCCGTCTGCACGAGGTCGCCGCGGTACTTCGGGAAGATCACGCCCTTCGAGACCGCCCCCACCTGATGGCCCGCCCGGCCGATCCGCTGCAGCCCCGCCGCCACCGACGGCGGCGACTCGACCTGCACCACCAGGTCCACGGCGCCCATGTCGATGCCGAGCTCCAGGCTCGACGTCGCCACGACGGCGGGCAGCCGCCCGGCCTTCAGCGACTCCTCGATGCCGGCCCGCTCCTCCTTCGACACCGAGCCGTGGGGGGGGGGGGCCGCGGCCGCCGGAGCGCCCCGCGCCGCCCCCCCCCGCCCCCCCCGCGCGGCCGGGGCGGCGGCCGGCGGCAGCGCAGCGCCCTTCAGTCGATCCCA